>JAJPHE010000115.1 GCA_021325435.1 Actinomycetota bacterium
CCTCCACTGGGTCGTCGGGTTGGGTAGCAACCCGACATCCCAGTCGGGCCAAACCGACGACCGGTGGATGGTCCCGCTGCTAGCGCCTATCCGCGCGGCCTCTTAGTCGCGACATGTGCCACAGACCGGAATTTAGACGGTCAAAGGAGCGAAGAACGTTCACATTCCCACAAGCGGAGCCAGGAACTGCCCTGTGTGACTGTCCGGGCACTTGGCCACCGCCTCAGGCGAACCTTCGACGACGACTGTCCCTCCCCCGTCGCCACCCTCGGGCCCGAGATCGATGATCCAGTCTGCCGTCTTGATCACGTCGAGATTGTGTTCGATCACCAGCACGGTGTTCCCCTGATCCACGAGTCTCGACAGCACATTCAACAACTTCCGGACGTCCTCGAAGTGGAGGCCCGTGGTCGGCTCGTCGAGGATGTAGATGGTGTGGCCGGTGGATCGCTTAGAGAGCTCGCTGGCCAGCTTGACGCGCTGAGCCTCCCCGCCCGACAGGGTGGGCGCCGGCTGGCCCAGCCTGACGTAGCCCAGGCCGACGTCGACCAGGGTCTGCATGTGCCGGGCGATGGATGGCTGGTTGGCGAAGAACTCCTGTGCCTCCTCGCAGGACATGTCGAGCACCTCGGCGATGTTCTTGCCCTTGAACGTGATGTCCAGGGTGTCGCGGTTATAGCGGGCGCCCTTGCACACCTCGCACGGGACGTAGACGTCGGGCAGGAAGTGCATCTCGATCTTGATGGTTCCGTCGCCGGCACATGCCTCGCACCGGCCCCCCTTGACGTTGAAGGAGAACCGGCCCGGCTGGTAGCCGCGGACCTTGGCCTCCTGGGTCTGGGTGAACAGCTTCCGGATCGAGTCGAACACGCCGGTGTAGGTGGCCGGGTTGGACCGTGGGGTCCGGCCAATGGGCGACTGGTCGATGTTGATGACCTTGTCGAGGAACTCGGTGCCCTCGATCTTCTTGTGCCGGCCCGGGACGGTCTTGGACTTGTAGACCTTCTGCATCAAAGCCCGGAAAAGGATGTCGTTGACCAGAGTGGACTTGCCCGAGCCGGAGACGCCAGTCACGGAGACGAGGCAGCCGAGCGGGATCTCGACGTCGATGTCCTTGAGGTTGTGCTCGCGGGCGCCCCGGACGACCAGCCACTCCTCCCCCGGCTCGCGCCTCATGGCCGGCACCGGGATGGTCTTCGTTCCCTTCAGGTACTGACCGGTGATCGACCGCTTGGTCGAAAGCAGCTTCGAGAGGGGCCCGGACACGACGATCTCGCCGCCGTGCTCCCCGGCGCCGGGGCCGATGTCGACCACGTGGTCGGCGACCCGGATGGTCTCCTCGTCGTGCTCCACCACGATGACCGTGTTGCCCAGGTCGCGCAGGCGCAGGAGGGTGTCGATGAGCTTGCGGTTGTCGCGCTGGTGCAGCCCGATCGACGGCTCGTCGAGCACGTAGAGCACGCCGACGAGGCCGGAGCCGATCTGGCTGGCCAGGCGGATGCGTTGGGCCTCACCGCCGGCCAGGGTGCCGGCCGACCGGTTGAGGCTGAGATAGTCGAGGCCGACGTCGAGGAGGAACTGGATCCGCGCCCGGATCTCGCGCAGGACCCGGTCGGCGATCAGGTGGTCGCGCTCGGTGAGGGTGAGGGCGTTGAGGGCAGCAGCCGCGTTCCTGATCGACAGGTTGCACAGCTCGTAGATGTTGCGACTGTCGACTGTCACCGCCAGCGACTCGGGCCGGAGGCGGGCGCCGTTGCACTCCGGGCAGGGCACTTCGCGCATGTAGCCCTCGATCTGCTCGCGCATGTAGTCGGAGTCGGCCTCCGAGTGGCGGCGCTGCAGGTAGGGCACCACGCCCTCGTAGTGGGTGTGGTAGGAGCGGACCCGGCCGTAGCGGTTGCGGTACTGGACGTGGATCTGCTTGGTGCCCGAGCCGAACAGGACGACCTTCTGCTCCGCCTTCTTCAGCTTCTTCCAGGGGGTCTTGGGGGAGAAGCTCCAGGTCTCGGCCACGGCGTGGAGGACCCGCGAGAAGTACTCCAGCCGGGCGCCCGACCAGGGGGCGATGGCGCCCTCCTCGATCGACAGGTCGGGGTCAGGGACGACCAGCTCGGGGTCGACCTCGTACTTGGTGCCGAGCCCGGCACAGTGCGAGCACGCCCCGTAGGGGGAGTTGAACGAGAAGTTGCGGGGGGCGAGCTCGTCGAAGGACAGCCCGCAGTTGTTGCAGGCCAGGTGCTGGCTGAAGATGAGGGTCTCCCCCTCGCCGGCGGCGTCGTCACCCTTACCCGGCACCAGCTGGACCTCGGCCACCCCCTCGGCCAGGCGCAGGGCCGTCTCGAGCGAGTCGGTGAGGCGGCGCTCGATCCCCTGCCGCTTGACCAGCCGGTCCACGATGACCTCGATGGTGTGGTTCTCGTAGCGGGCCAGCTTGGGCGGGTCGGACAGCTCGTGGACCTCGCCGTCGATTCGGGCCCGGGCGTAGCCGGAGGTGGCCAGCTCCTCCAGCAGGCCCTCGTACTCCCCCTTGCGCCCCCGGACGACCGGGGCCAGCACCTGGAACCGGGTGCCGTCGGCCAGCTCGAGGACCCGGTCCACGATCTGCTGGGGGGTCTGGCGGGTGATGGGGTTGCCGCAGTTGGGGCAGTGCGGCACGCCGATGCGGGCGTGGAGCAGGCGGAGGTAGTCGTAGATCTCGGTGATGGTGCCGACCGTCGACCGGGGGTTGCGCGAGGCCGACTTCTGGTCGATCGAGATGGCGGGGGACAGCCCCTCGATGAAGTCGACGTCGGGCTTGTCCATCTGGCCGAGGAACTGGCGGGCGTAGGAGGACAGCGATTCGACGTAGCGGCGCTGGCCTTCGGCGTAGATGGTGTCGAAGGCCAGGGATGACTTGCCCGACCCGGACAATCCGGTGAACACGATCAGCTGGTCGCGGGGCAGCTCCAGGGAGACGTTCTTCAGGTTGTGCTCGCGGGCTCCCCGAACCAGCAGCTTGTCGGACAACTCAGACCAGCTCCCTCAGCTCACGCTTCAGGTCGTTGATTTCATCACGTAGGCGGGCGGCGTACTCGAAGCGCAGCTCGGCAGCGGCGTCGTGCATCTCCTCCTCGAGGGTCCGGATGAGCCGGTCGAGCTCCTCGCGGGGCATCTCGGCGAAGTCACTCTTGGCCGACCGGCGTGAGCGGCGCTCGCGGGTCGGGGTCGGGGCCCCCTCGGCCGGTCGGAGGTGGGCCAGGATGTCGGTGACCGCCTTGCGGATCGTCTGGGGGTCGATGCCGTGCTCGGCGTTGTAGGCCTGCTGGAGGGCCCGACGGCGCTGGGTCTCGGAGATGGCCCGCTTCATCGAGTCGGTGACGCTGTCGGCGTACATGATCACCTGGCCGTCGACGTTCCGGGCGGCCCGGCCGATGGTCTGGATCAGCGACGTCTCCGACCGCAGGAAGCCCTCCTTGTCGGCGTCGAGGATGGCCACCAGGGAGACCTCGGGCAGGTCGAGGCCCTCGCGCAGCAGGTTGATGCCGACCAGGACGTCGAACTCGCCGAGGCGCAGGTCGCGCAGGATCTCGATGCGCTCGATGGTGTCGATGTTGGAGTGCAGGTAGCGGACCCGCAGCCCCATCTCGAGCAGGTAGTCGGTCAGGTCCTCGGCCATCTTCTTGGTCAGGGTGGTGACCAGCACCCGGTCCCCCATGGCCACCCGGGTGTTGATCTGCTCGATCAGGTCGTCGATCTGACCCTTGGTCGGCTTGACGATGACCTCGGGGTCGACCAGGCCGGTCGGGCGGACGATCTGCTCCACCACCTGAGCGGACTGGGAGATCTCGTAGGCCGACGGGGTGGCCGACAGGAACACGCACTGGTTGACGTGCTCGTAGAACTCGTCGAAGCGCAGGGGCCGGTTGTCGACCGCCGATGGCAGCCGGAAGCCGTGCTCCACCAGGGTGTCCTTGCGTGACCGGTCGCCCTCGTACTGGCCGTGAAGCTGGGGAACCGTCACGTGGCTCTCGTCGATGACGAGGAGGTAGTCCTTGGGGAAGAAGTCGAGCAGCGTGTAGGGGGGCTCACCCGGTGAGCGGCCGTCGATGTGGCGGCTGTAGTTCTCGATGCCGTTGCAGAACCCGACCTCGGTCATCATCTCGAGGTCGTACTGGGTGCGCATCCGCAGCCGCTGGGCCTCGAGGAGCTTGCCCTCCCTCTCGAAGAAGGCCAGGCGCTCCTGCAGCTCGGCCTCGATGCCCGAGATGGCCTTGCGCATCCGCTCCTCACCGGCCACGTAGTGGGTGGCCGGGTAGATCACCAGTTCCTCGAGGTCACCCAGCTGCTCGCCGGTCAGCGGGTCGAACTGGCTGATCCGCTCGATGTCGTCGCCGAACAGCTCCACCCGTACGGCGAAGGGCTCGTAGGCGGGGTGCACCTCGATGGTGTCGCCCCGCACCCGGAACTTGCCCCGGACCAGGTTCATGTCGTTGCGCTCGTAGCTCATGTCCACGAGGCGCGAGAGGATCGCCCGCTGGTCGTGCTCGGTCCCCTGGCGGAGGAGCAGCATCCGGCTGCGGTACTCCTCGGGGGACCCCAAGCCGTAGATGCAGGACACCGAGGCGACCACGATCACGTCGCGCCGGGTCAGCAGGGCGGCGGTGGCCGAGTGGCGGAGCCGGTCCACCTCGTCGTTGATCGACGAGTCCTTCTCGATGTAGGTGTCGCTCGAGGGGATGTAGGCCTCGGGCTGGTAGTAGTCGTAGTAGGAGACGAAGTACTCGACCCGGTTGTGGGGGAACAGCTCGCGGAACTCGTTGGCCAGCTGGGCGGCCAGCGACTTGTTGGGGGCGATGACCAGGGTGGGCCGCTGGACCGCCTCGATGGTCCAGGCGATGGTGGCGCTCTTGCCCGACCCGGTGATGCCCAGCAGGGTCTGGAACCGGTCCCCCCGATTGACCCCCTCGGCCAGGGCGGAGATGGCCTTGGGCTGGTCGCCGGCCGGCTGAAACTCGCTGACGACCTCGAACCGGGGCATCCCGTCAAGGGTACCGGGGGGTTGTAACACCCTTGGCCCGGTTGTGACACCTATCGCGGCGCCGACCGAGCTCCTCGGTCACCTGGTCGGGTCGGCCGTCGCCTTCTGCGCCAGAGCCTGGATCCAGGCCCACGCCCGGTCGACCTCGGCCCCCAAGTGGGCCAGGTCGCCGGAGTTGTCGACGACGAAGTCGGCCTTGGCCAGGCGCTCCTCGCGGGTGGCCTGGGCCGCCACCCGGGCCCGGGCGTCCTCCTCCGTCATCGCCCGCTGACCGGTCAGGCGCTCCACGGCCGTCTCGACCGGGCAGTCCACCACCAGCACGCCGGCCAGGTAGTCGCGCTGGGTGGTCGACTCGGCCAGCAGCGGGATGTCCAGCACCACCACGTGGTCGGTCGCCGCCTCGGCGGCCATGCGCTCGGCCATGACTTTTCCCACGGCCGGGTGGACCAGGCCGTTCAGGTCGGCCAGGGCCTGCTTGTCGTTGAAGACGATGGCGGCCAGCGCCGGTCGATCGATGGCCCCGTCGGGAGCCAGGATGTCGGTGCCGAACCGGTCGACGATGCCCTGGTAGGCCTGACCGCCGGGCGCCTGGACCTCACGGGTGATCTGGTCGGCGTCGATGATGACCGCGCCCCGCTCGGCGAGCAGGGCCGAAACGCTCGACTTGCCCGACCCGATTCCTCCTGTGAGGCCGATCACCAGCACTCACCGGACGGTAGCCGCGCCGTCACAACCTCTCTTTAGGCTTGTCGTGTGCGAGGCCGGAGTGCGACGCCCGTAGCCGGTGTGGGCCCATCGATCGGCGGCCTGTGGACGAGTCTTCAGCTGGGGACTGCCGGCCGCGCCGGCGGTCTCCCGGAGGAGACTGCCTGTGGACGAGTCTTCAGCTGGGGACTGCCGGCCGCGCCGGCGGTATCCCGGAGGAGAGTGCCTGTGGACGAGTCTTCACGTGGGGACTGCCCGGGCGGGGCGGCCCGCTCAGGAGCTCGAGGGAGCGGCGTCGAAGGCGAAGTACTGGACCTCGACCATCAGGGGCAGCAGGTAACCGACATAGAAGCTGGTGAGCGACAGGGCCGGGTGCTGCTCGGTCTTCTTGTCGATGATCGACACCCGCTCGTCCTTGGCTCGATAGTCCAGGGCCCGCTGGTAGAAGGCGTCGAGCTCCTCCATGCTGCCAACGCCGAGGCCGAAGTGGTCGAGGCGGGGTGCCCTCATCGGCTCGTCGTCGGCGATGAGGAAGACGAACTGGTCGAAGGTGTAGGCGCTGAGGATCAGGCGTTGGCGGTCGATGGTCTCGGTCGGCAGCTCGTTCCAGCCGAAGACCTCCGAGTAGAAGCTGACGATGTCCCGTCGCCCTTCCTCGCCGAGTAGGTCGGCCGGAACGCTCATGGCGATGTGGTTGAAGCGGGGCTGACCGGGCTTAGGCATGGGGCGCCACCAGGACCTTGCCGGCCAGCTCGCCGGCGACCAGGCGCTCCATGGCCCGTTGCACTCCGTCCAGGGGCACGTCTTCCGGTTCGATCAGGGCGCCGGTCGGCAGGGTGCCGGAGGCCAGCAGCTCCAGGGCCGATTCGTAGTCGCCGGGCGTGTACTCGACCGTTCCGGTGACCACCAGCTCGTTGAGGATGATCCGGTTGGCGTCGAACCGGGGACGGCGCATTCCGGTGCCCGACAGGACGAGGGTGCCGGCCCGGTCCAGGTGGTTCAGGGCGGCCTCCATGGCGTCGGGGCGGCCGGAGCAGTCGAAGGCGATGTCGAAGGGTGATTCGACCAGCTCCATCGGCATCGCCGGCATCTCCAGGTCCTCGGGGCTCACTATTTCGGTCGCTCCTATCCGCTGGGCCAGGGTGCGGCGGCCTTCCTCCGGCTCGCTGACCGTCACCTCGGTGACTCCGCTGGCCCGCAGGGCCGCCACCGTCAGCAGCCCGATCGGTCCGGCGCCCGTCACCAGCGCCCGCATTCCTGCCACCGCCCCCGCCTTGCGCACGCCGCGCCACGCCACGGCCAGCGGCTCGGTCAGCGCCGCGGTGCGGAGGTCGACCCCGTCGGGCACCCGGAAGAGCCGGTCGGCGGCGAGGAGCTTGTAGGAGGCGAAGGCACCGGGCCCCGCCATGATCGGCCCGGGGTGGGTGGCGCACAGGTTGGGGCTGCCGGCCCGGCAGGCCCGACAGGTTCCGCAACCGGGCCCCGGGCCGCCCACCGCCCGGTCCCCCGGCGCCCACCCGTCGACGTCGGCGCCGACCTCGACCACCACCCCCGAGTACTCGTGGCCGCCGATGGTGCCCGGCCGGCCCCAGTCCTCCATCATCAGATGGAGGTCGCTGCCGCAGATGCCGCAGTGGCTGACCTCGAGGAGGACCTCCCCGGGCCCGACCTCGGGCACCGCCACCTCCTCCACCACCACCGTGCGGGCCCCCCGGTAGACGGCGGCGCGCATCGTCGGTCCGGACACCGGGGCGACGGTACTGCGGGAACAGCGGCCCGGCGCTCCGCGTTGACCAGGGTGTCCTTCAGCTCCGGCCGGCCCGGACGATGAGGAGACACATCCCGCGCCCGCCCAGCCGGAGAAGAGGCCATCCGCACGACCGACCATCGCCACATGCCGGCCCTCGACGGGCTGCGGGCGTTGGCCGTCGCCGCCGTCATGGCCTACCACCTCGGCTTCGGGTGGGCCGGCGGCGGCTACCTGGGCGTCGACCTCTTCTTCGTCCTGTCCGGCTTCCTCATCACCGGCCTGCTGGTGTCCGAGCGGTCGGCGACCGGCTCGATCCGGCTCCCGTCGTTCTGGTCCCGGCGGGCCCGGCGGCTGCTGCCGGCCTTGTTCGGGGTGCTGGCCGCCGTCACCCTCTACGCCGGGCTCGGCGGGCCGGGCCTCAACCGCCAGCTGCTCCGGGGCGACGGGCTGGCCGCCCTGGCCTACGTGGCCAACTGGCACTTCATCGCCGCCCACCAGTCCTACTTCGCCCAGTTCAGCGCCCCGTCGCCGCTCGAGCACACCTGGTCCCTCGCCATCGAGGAGCAGTTCTACGTCGTATGGCCCCTGTTGCTCCTGCTGGTCGCCAAGGTGGCCGGCCGGCGGTGGCGGGCGGCCACCATGGCTCTCACCGCCACCTTGGCGGCGGCGTCCGTGGTCGCCATGGCCGTGCTCGCCGGCAACGGCGGCGACCCGAGCCGGGCCTACTTCGGCACCGACTCGCGGGCCTTCGAGCTGCTGATCGGAGCGGGCCTGGCCCTGCTGCTGGCCCGCCGGCCCGCCTGGTCCCCCCGCCGGCCCCGGGTCCTACACGGCGCCGGGGCGGCGTCCCTCGTCGCCCTGCTCGCCGGCTGGAGCGTGCTGTCGGGTACGCCGGTGTGGATGTTCCGCGGCGGGTTCCTCGCCGCCTCGGTGCTGGGCGCGGTGGTCATCGCCGGCGTCAGCCGCCCCGCCCCGGGGCCCCTCGGAGCGCTCCTATCGCGCCGGCCGATCCGCTGGGTCGGCGCCATCTCCTACGGCCTGTACCTGTGGCACTGGCCGGTGTTCCGGGCCCTCTCCCCCGCCAACCTCGCCGTGCCGGCGTGGGTCGCCCACCTCGCCGCCGTGGCCGCCACCTTCGGGCTGGCCGCCGCCAGCTACTACCTGATCGAGCTGCCCATCCGGCGGGGGGCGCTGGCCGGTTGGCGCCGGCGCCTGGCCCTGCCCGCTGCGGTGGGCGCCACGGCTGTCGGCATCGTGGCCGTGTCGATGCCGGTGGCCACGGCGGCGGCGGTGGCCCCTCCGTCGATGCTGGCCGCCTCGGTCGCCTCGGCCTCCCCAGCCGGTTCGTCCGCGCCGGCCGGCGCGCCGTCGCCCGCCGGCCCGGCCAACGTCGCTCAGATCGGGACGGTCAGGTCGACCGCCCCGACCTCCTCCGCCGCCCCGCCGGCGGCGCCGACCCCGGCGCTGTTCTCGATCGGCCGGGTGCCCACCGCGGCCGACCCCCTGCGGGTTCTGGTGATCGGCGACAGCGTCATGAACACGACCGAGCCGGGCCTGGCCGCCGCCCTCCAGGCGACCGGGGCGGCCCGGGTGACGAACCTGGCCTTCCCGGGCTGGGGGCTGACGATCACCTCGTCGTGGCGGACCGACTGGCCTGGCATCATCGCCCGCGACCACCCCGAGGTCGTCATCGGCAGCTGGAGCTGGGACAACCCGGCCGCCGCTACCGACCCCGCCGGCTACACCCGCCTGCTCGGCCAGGCCCTCGACGTGCTGCTGGCGCCGGGCGACGGGGTCAAGGGAGTGGTCTTCCTCCAGTTCCCCAAGGTCGGCCAGCGACTGGCGGAGACCCCGGCCCACATGGCCCTGGTCGAAGCCCAGCGTGACGCCTGGGACTCGGTCGTCGCCGGTGCCGCCGCCTCCCGGCCCCAGCAGGTCGCCTACCTGCCGGTAGCGGGGGCCCTCGAGCTGAAGGGGGCCTTCTCCCCCTGGCTGCAGGGAGCCGACGGCAGCTGGAGCCGGGCCCGCATGATCGACAACACCCACCTGTGCCCGTCGGGCGCCGCCCGCCTCGGGTCGGCCGTGCTGGCCTCGGTCAGCCCGGCGTGGAGCCTGCCGGCGCCGGTCGCCGGCTGGTGGAAGGGGTCGTGGACGGCCGACCCGCGGTTCAACGACCCGCCCGGGTCCTGCGCCGCCGACCAGCCCCCCGCCTCCGTCCTGCACGCCGCCGCCTGAGCGGCCAGGCCGGGCGCCACCCCGGGCAGGACGACGGCACCCACCTGCCGAAGCCCTAACCGACGCCGGCTGCGGACAGTGGGTCGCATCTCACGTCCCGCATCCGGACCGGGCCGGTTGGGTACTTCAAAGGTGGAATGTCCAGGATCAGGCTCATGGCCGTGGTGGCGTCGGTGCTGGCCCTCGGACTCATCGGGTGGGCCACCGCCGGCTACGGCCTGGGCGCGGTGGCACAGCCCACCCACCACGTCCTTCTCATCGGCGACTCCCTGGTCTGGGAGGCCGACACCTACCTGATCCCCGACCTGACCGCCCACCAGCGGGCGTCGGTCGACACCTTGGTGTTCGGCGGCACCGCCCCGTGCGACTGGCTGCCCAAGCTGCCGGCTGAGCTGGCCCGCTTCCGCCCGGAGGCGGCGGTGGTGGAGTTCTCGGGTGACGCCTTCACCCCGTGCATGCACGACCCGGTGACCGGCCGGCCCTACTCGGGGCCGACACTGGTGGCCAAGTACACCTCCGACGTGTCGCAGATGATGAGCCTCCTCGAGCGGGCCCACGTCACCACCTACTGGGCCAGCCCGCCGCCGTTCCGCAGCGGCGCCCTCGAGCCGGTCGAGCTGACCGCCCTGTACCGCACCCTTCCGTTCGTGTGGCCCCACGCCCGTTTCGTCGACGCCGGCCAGTCCGTCACCCGCAACGGCGCCTACACCGACTATCTCCCCTGCCTGGCGTCCGAGCCGTGCACCGCGGTCGACCCGGCCACCCGGGCCCCGGCAGCGAGGGTGCGGGCGCCGGACGGGGTCCACTTCTGCCCCAGCGGGCACCCGGCGCGCGCCGGCATCACCGAGCCGTGCGCCACGTGGTCGTCGGGGGCGTGGCGCTACGCCTCGACCGTGGCCGCCCCGGTCATCGCCCAGCTGCACCTCTGATCGGCCGGCGGGCCACGGCCATCAGCACCAGGGTGGTGTCGTCCACCTCGTCGGTCACGAAGAAGTCGTCGGCGGTTATGCCGGTGCTGCCCCCACTGTCCCCCCGGGCCATCAACCGGTAGGCGACGGGCAGGGCCCGGGTGTAGAGCCCGATGTACCACCGCCTCGGGATGCGGTGACGCAGGTGGAGGAAGTCGAGGGCCAGGACCCGGTTGGCCTTGGCCCGCCGGGCGGCGAAGTCCTCCTTCACCGCGGGCTTCCCGTCGAGGCCCCCGACCCACACCTCGGCGAAGTGCCGGCCCAGGAGCTCCTCCAGCTCGGAGCGGACGAACAGCACCAGGTGGAAGGGGTTCTCGAAGTCGGCCGGCCGGTTCGGCGTCACCAGCAGCAGGGTGCCGTCGTCGGCCAGCACCCGGGCCAGCTCGGCCACGTGGTGGGCCGGTTGGCTGAAGTGCTCGACCAGGTGGGACGAGCAGGCGTAGTCGAACGACCCGGTGCGCAGCCCCAGCCGGGCGGCGTCCATGCAGGCGGTGGTCAGCCCGGCGTCGCCGTACCGGCGGCGGGCCTCGACGGCCGTGGCCGCGTCGTAGTCCACTCCGACCACGGTGCGACCGGGGCCGGCCAGCTTGGCCGACTCGAAGCCCAGGCCGCACCCGGCGTCGAGGACCCGGCCCGGCCCCAGCCGGCCGGCGAGCTCGCGGTAGCCGGCGTCGTGCAGGGCCAGCAGCGAGTCGGGCGTCACCCCCTCGAGGGGACGCTCGCCGGTCATGCGGGCCACGTCGCGCCTCCCGGCCCTGACACGTGAGCGCTCATGACCGGACGTAAGGTACCGGGCCCCTGCCGGCCCGCCGTCGACCTCGGCAGACCGGGCGGCCCACCGGTGTCCGACAGCCCAGCCACCACGCGCCCCGATCGCCTCCGCCGGCTGAGGCAGCCCGCTGCGTGGGCCCAGCACCTCTTCCTGGCGGCGGTGGCCTATGTGCCGCTGCTGTTGACCAAGCCCGGCCAGGTGGGGTCGGACACCAAGCAGTACCTGTACCTCGACCCGGGCCGGCTGATGTCGCGGGCGCTGTCGATGTGGGACCCGCACATCGCCATGGGGACGGTGTCGCACCAGACCATCGGGTACCTGTTCCCCATGGGGCCCTACTACTGGGTCCTCGCCCACCTCGGCTCCCCGGTGTGGGTGGCCCAGCGCATCTGGCTGGCGTCGCTGCTGTTCGCCGCCGGAGCCGGAACCCTGTTCCTGCTGCGCAGTCTCGAGCGGCCACGACCGGGTGCGGCCCGGGTGGGGGCCACGGTGGCGGCGCTCGCCTACATGCTGTCGCCCTACCTGCTGGCCTACGAGGCCCGGCTGTCGGCGCTGCTGATGCCGTGGGCCGGGCTGCCGTGGCTGGTCGGCCTGACCGCCCGGGGGGTGCGGCGCGGGGGGTGGCGGCATCCGGCGGCCTTCGCCGTGGTGGTGGCGGTCATCGGCGGGGTCAACGCCAGCTCGCTCATCTACGCCGGCATCGGGCCCGTCCTGTGGGTCCTGTGGGCGGTGGTGACCGGCGAGGCGGGGTGGCGGAGGGCGCTGTGGGTCGCGGCCAAGATCGGCGTCCTGTCGGCGCTGGTGTCGTTGTGGTGGATCGCCGGGCTCGCCGTCGAGGGCGGCTACGGCATGGACATCCTCCGCTACACCGAGAGCGTCAAGACCGTCGCCCGCACCAGCACGGCGGCCGAGGCGGTGCGGGGGCTCGGCTACTGGTACTTCTACGGGCAGGACAAGCTCGGCCTGTACCTGCCGGTGGCGGCGGGCTACATGACCTCGCTGTGGCTCATCGCCGTCAGCTTCGCCGTGCCGGCGTTGGCGTTCGTGGCCGCCGTGGCCGTGCGCTGGCGGCACCGGGCCTACTTCGTGGCCTTGGTGGTGGTGGGCACCATCCTGTCGGTCGGCGCCCACCCGTTCGACCATCCCTCTCCGATCGGCGCCGCCTTCAAGGCCACGGCCACCGGCACCACCGCCGGCTTCGCCCTGCGCAGCACCAACCGGGCGGTGCCGCTCATCGTGCTGGGGATCGCCGTCTTCCTCGGCGCCGGTGTCACCGCCCTGATCACCCGGTTGCGGGTCGCCGGCGTGTTGGCCGCTGTCATCGTTGCCGGTCTGGTGGCCGCCGACCTGCCGCCGCTGTGGCTGGGCCAGATGGTGGCGCCCAACCTGGCCCGGGCCGAGAACATCCCGAACTACTGGAACCAGGTCGCCGCCTACCTCGACCGCGGTCCCCACGACACCCGGGTGCTGGCCCTGCCCGGCATCGACTTCGCCGCCTACCGCTGGGGGGACACGGTCGACCCGGTGCTACCCGGGTTGATGGACCGTCCGTTCGTGGCCCGCGAGCTCGTCCCCTACGGCTCGCCGGCGTCGGTGAACCTGCTCGGCGCGCTCGACCGCCCCCTGCAGGAGGGAACCTTCGAGCCTTCCGGCCTGGCCCCGCTGGCCCGCATGATGAGCGTCGGTGAGGTGCTGATCCGCTCCGACCTGCAGTACGAGCGGTACAACACGCCCCGTCCCCGGCCGACCTGGCAGCTGTTCAGCCCGTCGCCGCCCGGACTCGGCGACCCCGTCGGCTTCGGCGACCCGGCCGTCACCGCCGCCCGCCCCGACCATTACCCGCTGATCGACGAAACCGAGCTGGGCCTACCCGAGGACGCCCCCTACCCGCCGCCGGTCGCCCTCGAGGCGGTGCCGGACGCCCGGCCCATCCTCCGGGCCGAGAGCGGCGCCGACCCGGTGGTGGTCGACGGCGACGGCGAGGGCCTGGTCGCCCTGGCCCCCACCGGGCTGCTCGGGGGGGACCCGACCGTTCTCTACAGCCCGTCGCTCACCCCGGGCGCCCTGAGCGCCGCCCTCGATTCCAACGCCGCCCTGGTGGTGACCGACACCAACCGCCGGCAGGCGCAGCGGTGGGGAACGGTGCGCGAGAACCTCGGCTACACCGAGGCCGCCGGCGAGCAGCCGATCACGTCCGACCCGACCGACGCCCGCCTGCCGCTCTTTCCGGGGCAGACCGACACCAGCCGGACCGTCGCCCAGCAGCGGGGCGTCAAGAGCATCCGGGCCAGCGACTACGGCAACCCCATCACCTACACGCCGGAGAACAGGGCGGCCAACGCCATGGACGGCAACCTCGAGACGGCGTGGACCGTGGCCGCCTTCGACGACCCTGTCGGCCAGTACCTCGAGGTGCGGTTCCTGGCGCCGGTCACCACCGACCAGGTGAACCTGGTTCAGCCGCTCGTCGGTCCCCGCAACCGGTGGATCACCACAGCGACGCTCACCTTCGACGGCGGCCAGCCGGTGACCGTGGCCCTCGGCGACTCGTCGCGCACGCCGACCGGCCAGACCGTCACCTTCCCCACCCGCACCTTCTCCACCCTGCGCATCCGGGTGGACGGCACCAACACCGGGAAGCGCTCCTTCTACGGCGGGCTCTCCGGGGTCGGCTTCGCCGAGGTGCGGGTGGCGGACCAGCGGGTGGACGAGGTGCTGCGCATGCCGGTCGACCTGCTGAAGGCGGCGGGGGCCGACTCGCTGTCGCACCGGCTCACGTTGGTGATGAGCCGGTGGCGGGCCCCGACCGTGCCGCCCCGCACCGACCCGGAGGTGGACCTGGCCCGCACCTTCAACCTCCCGACGGCGCGCACCTTCAGCGTGTCGGGCACGGCTCGCATCTCCGCTCTGGTTCCCGACGACGTCATCGACCGGCTGCTCGGGTCGGCCGCCGGCGGCGTCGTCGCCTACTCGTCGGGCCGGCTGCCCGGCGACGTGCGGGCCCGGGCGTCGGCCACCATCGACGGAGACCCGACGACGGTGTGGAGCCCGGGGCTCGGCCCCCAGGACGGGGCGTGGCTCGAGTACGACCTGGCCAAGAAGATCTCCTTCCACCACCTCGACCTCACCGTGGTCGCCGACGGCCGCCACTCGGTGCCGACCCGGCTGCGCATCGACACCGACACCGGCAGCCGCACCGTCGACCTGCCGGCCGTGAACGACTCGACGACGCCGTGGGCCACCACGACGATCCCCGTCGACTTCGCCGCCCTGTCCGGTCGGCGGGTCCGGCTCACCTTCGAGGCCGTCCGCCCGGTGAAGTCGACCGACTACTACTCGGGCCAGCCCATCGAGCTGCCGTTGGGCGTGGCCGAGGTCCGCCTGCCCGGGCTGCACGCCAGGCCCACCCCCGGGGAGCTGCCGGGAACGTGTCGCGACGACCTGCTCAGCGTCGACGGTCGCCCGGTGCCGCTGCGGATCACCGGCGACACCCAGACCGCCCAGCAGCTCGGCGGCCTGGCCGTCTCCCCGTGCGGCTGGGCGGCCCAGGGCATCGCCCTCGGCCCCGGGGACCACGTGGTGCGGACCACTCCCGGTCACGCCGCCGGGGTCGACGTCGACCGCCTGGTCCTCGACTCCGCCCCCTACGGGGCCCCCGAGCCGGCGCCGGCGCCCGGCGCCGTCCCCCCGGCCGCCTCCGCCGCCGCCCCGTCAGTCTCGGTGGCGGCTCTCGGCACCACCACCGCCCGCCTCGTCGTCCACCAGCCCCAGGCCCCCTTCTGGGTGGTGCTGGGCGAGAGCCAGAACGCCGGCTGGCACGCCCGGGTCGAGCACGGACCCGACCTGGGTCCACCGCAGATCGTCGACGGCTACGCCAACGGGTGGCTGGTGCGCCCGGTCGGGGGCGGCGACGTGGTCGTCGACCTGTCGTGGGCGCCGCAGCGGGGGGTGTGGGCCGCCCTCGCCGTCTCCGCCGTCGCCCTGCTCGGCTGTCTGGCAATGGCCCTGTGGCCCGGGCGGCGCCGCCGGCTGGCAACCGCCGCCGTCGACGTGCCCGAGGATCGGCTCCGCCTGGTGGGCGGGGGCCGGGCCAGGAGGGCCCCGCTGCCCGCCGCCCTGGCGGCGGCGGTGGTGGCGGGCGGGTTGGCGGCCGCCGCCGTGCGGCCGTGGGTCGGCGCGCCGGTGGCCGTGGCCGCCCTCGCCGGAGCCCTCCTGCCCTACGGCCGCCTGCTACCGGCCCTCGGCGCCGTCGGGCTCCTCGGGGCGACGGGGTGGACGGTGGTGGCCGGCCAGGCCACCCACCACTACGTCGACGAGTTCGCCTGGCCCACCAACTTCGAGACCGCCGCCCTGTTGGCCGGGCTCGCCGTGTTCCTGCTGGCGGCGGACGCCGCCGCCGAGGCGGCCCGCCGGCGGTGGCGGCCCTGGAGGGCGACGCCGGTGGCCGACCAACCGCCGCCCGAGCCGGTGGAGCCGGCGGCGGTCGAGGAGGCCCCCGTCGGGGCGGCGGCCGAGGCGCGCGGAGCCGGGGGCGGGTGGAGCCGCTGGTACTCGGGGGGCCGGCCCCAGGCCGGCTGAGATCGTTCAGCCGGTGTGACGGCGGCGGAGGGCCTCGGCGGCGAGGACCTGCAGCGTGCCCCGGGCGGTCGCCTCCCACGTGAAGCGCGCCGCCTGCTGGCGGGCCGCCCGCCCCAGCCGGCGCCGCAGCAACGGGTTGGCGATGACGGCGTCGAGGTGGGCGACCAGCTGGGCGGGTGACGTGGCCAGCAGCCCGGTGGCCCCGTCGACCACGGCGTCGCGGTGACCGGCGATGTCGGTCGCCACCGCCGGGGTGCCGCAGGCGGCCGCCTCGGTGATCGTCATCCCCCACCCCTCGCGCGCCGAGGCGGACGCCACCACCCACGCCCGCCGGTACAGCCCCACCAGCGCGTCGTCGTCGACCCGCCCGGGCAGGGTCAGCCAGTCCGACGCCCCCGCCGCCGCCACCCGGGCCTCGAGGGCGGGACGCTCGTAGCCCTCCCCCACGATCACCGCCTGCAGCGTCGGGTGGGTGCGGCGCAGGGCGACCAGGGCGTCGATCAGCACGTCGAAGCGCTTGACCGGAACCAGCCGGCCGACGGCGACGACGAGGGGATGCTCGCAGCGGGGCCCCGGTCCGGGGACGAAACGGGAGTCGACGCCGGGTGCCACCACCGACACGTTCTCGGCCGGCAGCCCGAGCCGGTCCACGATCTCGCGGCGCGACGACTCCGACAGGGTGACGATGGGGGTGCGCCGGTAGAGGGGCGGCGCCAACCGGAACTCGACCAGCTGGCCCAGCCGGGCGAGCCGGGGCGGCAGCACCATCTTCCACATCTCGGCGTGGACGTGGTGGAGGAACACGGTGCGGGGGCAGTGGGCCCACAGCGGTGACATGAACGGCATGCCGTTCCAGATCTCCACCAGGCCGTCGCGCCGGCCGGCCCGGCGCATGCCACCGCTGACCGCGGTGCGGGGGAACACCAGGTAGCGCCCGGACTTGCGGATCACCCGGTAGCCGTCGCGGCGGATGTCGACCGGCCACGGCTCGAAGCTCGACGTCCGCACCGTCACGTCGATGCCGGCCGCCGCCCACGAGGCGGCGACCATGGCGGCGTGGAGCTCGGAGCCGCCGGCTTCGGGGTCCTCGAGGTCGCGCCAGGCCACCACCTGCAGGCGGCGCAGGCCAGCCTCGGCCGCCACGTCGGCCAGCGAGGGCGGCGAAGGGTCTCCTGGGGCGACGGCCGCCACGGGAGCGGCGGCGGTCTCGTGGACGGGGGTCACGGGTGGCGCCGGGCGGGGTTGTGGACGGCGATGACCATGCTGGCGGCCACCCCGGCCAGGGCGGCCTGCAGGGCGAGGTCCCTCCAGGCGGTGGCGTAGGGGGAGCCGCCTCCCTGGGTGATAACGACCACGCCGGCGACGGCGGCGGCGGCGAGCAGGCCCACGATGCGGCGGTGGCCCACGCCGAGCAGGTAGTGGGTGAGCAGCACGGTCGTGCCCAGCAGCCACATGGCCGCCACCAGCGGGGCGAACGCCGGCGCCGCCGCCGTCAACCGGGGGCCGAACACGATCGACAGCAGCTGGCGGCCGAAGGTCATTGAGGCCAGCAGGAGGCCGGCGGAAGGGACGGCCAGCACGCCGAGGGCGACCATCAGCTCGTGGATGGCGTGCTCGCCCCGCTTCCACCGGGTGGCCGCCTCGGGGAGGAGGAACCCGCACAGCACCAGGGCCGCGAACACCAGGGCCTTGGCCGCCACCGAGACGGCGGCGTAGGCGCCGATCCCCCCGGGCGACAGTCGCCCGACGATGACCACATCGGCGCTCTGCAGCACGGCCAGCAGGGCGAGAGAGGCCAGGGCGACGCCCAGGTCGGTCATGAGGTGGCGCCGGTCGCGGGCCGAGACCGTTCCCGTCGAGGCGGCCGCGGCCAGCGGCGCCGCTCCACCGGCGGCGGGCGGGGCGCCCGCGACCTCGATCGGAGCGGACGCCTCCACCAGCACCTCCGCCGGCGTCGTCCGGGCGGAGCGGCGGGCGTCGACCAGGGCGCACAGCACCCCGCCGAGCAGGCCGCCGGTCGCCCCGGCCACGCCCCACCCGGCCACCACGAAGCCGAGGGTGAGCACGGTGCGACCGGCCCCTTCCACGGCCAGGTTGCGGGCCAGCCGGTGATAGGCGAGGCGCGACTGGAGAAGCCCCCGCTCGACGCACAAGAGGGCCCAGACGGCGCCGGCGGCGAGGGTCTCGGGGACGCCGGCCGGGCTGGGCAGCGACAACCGCCCGGCCA
This sequence comes from Actinomycetota bacterium, assembly GCA_021325435.1. Lineage (GTDB taxonomy): Bacteria > Actinomycetota > Acidimicrobiia > Acidimicrobiales > JAJPHE01 > JAJPHE01. The sequence goes on from JAJPHE010000115.1 coordinate 18,253, forward strand.
CCCACCCCTGGGCCAGCCATCCGACGGCGGCGAAGACGACGGCGGCGGCCACCCCGCGCCGCCGGACCGTGCGGGCCCAGTCGGGGACGCGGTCCCCGAGCCCGACGACCTCCCAGGCCGCCACCCGACGCACCACCGCCACCAGCAGGGCCGAGCCCGGCATGGACAGCACGAGGAACACGCTCACCAACTCGTTCAGCGATCCGTAGCCCCGCACCGACAGCAGGCGGGCCACCACCACGGTCACGACCAGGTTGGCGGAGTTGGCCCCCAGACCGGCGAGGGCGAGCGGACCGGCCATGCGCACACCCCGGCGGGCCCGGTCGGAGTGATACGGGCGGCCGCCGGACGGGGCGGGGGTGACGACGGTGACGGTCATGGGGCGTCCCCGGCGGCGACGGCGAGGGCGGGGGCGGCCAGCGGTTCGACCACCAGGACCCCGGCGCCGTCGGACTCATCCTCGGCCGGCAGGGACGCCGGAGGCGGCGCGGCCGCCGGCCGCCGGCCCGGCTTCAGCCGCAGGAACCACCGCTCGACCCCGGCGTAGCTGACGGCGGCCACGGCCGTGCTGAGACCCACCGTCGCCCACAGCAACGTGGGGGCGGGGATGTGGAACATCTTGCGCCCGGTCCACGAGAACAGCTCGGTCACCACGCCCTGGTGCCACAGGTAGATCCCGTAGGAGACGACGCCGATCAGGGCGACCGGGCGCCAGGCGAGGGCGCGCCGCACCAGCCCCCGGTCCTGGGGGCCGAACACCGCCGGAATCAGGAGGAGAAGGGCGAACAGGCCGTAGAGCTCCTGGCGCTCGAGGGACTGGGCGTAGGTGGCGCGATACAGCGGGGTCACCGGCAGGTGGGCGTGGGAGACCCCCCAGTAGACCATCCCGGCGGCCGCCCAGCTGACCCACGGCACGGCCGGGTGGCCGAGCACGGCCGGCTCGGTGCCCCCGGTGTGGTGCCAGGCGCTGAGCACAGCCAGGGCCATGCCGGCGGCGAACAGGTCGAGATAGGAGGGGAGCCAGATCGCCATCTGGTCGGTCATCGGGGGGTGGGCCAGGAACAGCCAGGCCCGGAAGCCGACGCTGACGGCGAGCAGGACGGCCACCCCCACCAGCTCGGCCCGCACCTGGGCCCGCCCCGTCCGCCGCCGCCCGGCGATGGCCAGGGCGTAGAGGGGCAAGAAGAGGTAGAAGGTGACCTCGGTGCACAGCGACCACGCCTGGGTGATGCCGCCGAGGACGTGCTCTCGGCTGTAGATCTGCAGGAAGCCGTAGTGCAGCAGGGCGCCCCGGACCCCGCCCATGTTCACCGCGTGCAGGCCGTAGCCGAGGACGGTCAGGGCGACCCAGTAGGCGGGCACGATGCGCAGCGCCCGCCGCACGAGGAACTGGCCGGGCCGGAGGGTGGCCGGGCCGCCCAGGTGGGCGACGGCCATGGGCCGGTAGAGCAGGAACCCGGAGATGAGGAAGAACACCGACACGCCGATCTCCAGGCGGGAGGTGTAGATCCCCCAGCCCGACCGGAAGGTGAAGCCGGACGAGAAGGCGGTGTGCACCCCGACCACCGACAGGGCGGCGAAGGCCCGCAGGCCGTCGAAGCAGGGGAACCGGCCGGGGCGCCCGGCGCTCATCCGACACCCACCGGGGCCCGGGCGATGATCGGGGCGCTCGCCTCCGGCTCCGGGGCCTCCGGACGCCGCCACGACCCGACAGCGGCGTCCACGGCCACGGCGGCGAGGACCGCCATGCCGGCCTCGGCCGCCGCCCGGTAGCGGGTGTTGCCGTAGGTGATGGCCGTGGCCACGCTGACCACCACGGCCAGCCCGGCCAGGGGCAGGACCGGCACCCGGCGCCGGCGCAGGATCAACGCCCCGGCCACGGACAACCCGGCCACGGGATAGAGCCAGGCGAGGGCGAGGTCGGAGACCCACAGCTCGCGCCCTTCGATCAGGTCGAGGCGGGCCTGTTGCAGCGGGCGGTAAAGCCCCCACACCCGGCCGACCCGGACCGCCATCACCAGCGGCACCCGGGCCGGATGGGCCCGCATGTAGTCGAAGGCCAGCCGGCGATACCAGATGCCCTGCACCGACTCGTCCCCGCCCGGGGGCGGCGGATGGTCGGTGGCGCACTCGATCCGCCAGTAGCCGAGGTAGTCGCCGTGGTAGGTGGGCGGGCAGTTGGCCACGGTCAGGGTGACGTCCAACCCGTCGGAGAGGTACACCGGATGCTCGAAGGCCAGCAGGTTGCGCACCACCCAGGGGGCGATGACCACGCCGGCAGCGCCGACGACGATGGCCGACAGCTCGGCCGCCCTCCGCAGGGATCCCGCCGCCCAGGCGGCGAGGGGCACGGCCACCAGCGGCACCAGCAGGATCATCTCCGCCCGAGCCAGGGCGGCCGCCCCGCAGGCCACCCCCAGACCGGCCGCCGCCGCCCTCCCGGGCCGGGACCACAGCCGGTAGCACAGAAGGACCGTCACCGCCGCCGCCAGCAGCACGACGGTCTCCGACTCGACCAGTCCGTCGTTGACCCAGAAGCTCGGGTCGACGGCGGCGATGCCGGCGGCGATGAGCCCGACCCGCTCCCCGCCCACCCGCCGGCCGGCCAGGCCCACCACCACGATGGTGCCGGTTCCGATGAAGGCCATGGCCACGCGGTGGGCGGCGAAGCTGCGCAGGCCCACCAGGTCGAGGCCGGCCAGGGTGAGGGTGAACAGGGGCGGGTGGTCGGCCGCGGTGGTGACCCGGTGGAACTTGAGGTAGTCGAGCGGGACGATGAAGCCGTGGCCCCGCAGCAGCAGGTCGGCCTGGTGCTGGTAGTAGTAGGCGTCGCCCCACAGCGGGGCGTGGCGGCGGGCGACGACCACGTAGGCCAAGCGGACAGCGAGGCCGGCGACGGCTACGCCGCTGAGCCAGCGAGCGAAGCGACGCCCGTCCACTGGCGTCGTCAGGCCACCACCGCGTCGTCCCCAGAGTGCTCCACCGCGCCGGCCAGCTCGATGGCGGGGCGCACGGCCGGCCACGGAGGCAGGGTCGGCGGGCGGTGCGGCAGGAGCGGGGCGTCGCGCCCGGTGGCCGGCGCCGCCTTCTCCTCGTGGTATTCGGATTCGACATTGACCGACCAGATGTCGTGGGAGGCCCCGAGGATGTTCTCGACGGTCAACATCGCCGTGTACATGGAGTGGTCCTGGTTGTTGTAGCGGTGCATGCCGTTGCGCCCGACCGGGTGCACGTTGGGCACGTTCGCCTCCAGCCACTGCCGGATGACCTCGACCCGCTCGGCGTAGCCCTCGTCGTACACCGGATAGGCCTTGGGCATGCGCACCACGTAGCCCGCCTCGACCTGCTCGGGCCGGACCAGCCCGAGGCGGGCCAGCTCGCTGGTGCCCAGGGCGACCAGATCGTCGTCGGCCATCGTCCACAGGTCGTCGCCTTCGAACACGAAGTACTCGAGCCCGAGACAGGTGCGACCGTCCTTCACCATGTGCGGCGACCATGAGCCAAAGTTCTGGATGCGGCCCAGGCGCACGTCGGGGGCGTGCACGTAGATCCAGTTGTCCGGGAACCCGGCGCTCTCCGGCACGACGAGAGCGATGGTGAGGAAGTCGCGGTAGGACAGCCGGGCGGCGGTGTCGAGCACCTCGTCAGGGGCGGGCGGGTCCATGACGGCCAGCAGCTCGGTGATCGGCATGGACGACACGACGTGGGACGCCGGGTACACCAGTCGCTGGCCGGTGGGCCCTTCGGCGGCCACGGCCACCGCCCCCGACCCGTCGCGGTGCACAGCCGTCACCCGGGTGGAGAGGCGTACCTCGCTGCCCGCGGCGCTGACGTGTTCGGCAGCCCGCTCCCACATCATGCCGGGACCGTGCTTCGGGTACTGGAACTCCTCGATGAGGCTGGTGATGTCCGTCTGGTTGCGTCGGGGCAGCAGGGAGTTGACCACTGCCTTCCACAGCGACAGGTTCTTGATGCGCTGGGCGGCCCAGTCGGCGCGGATCTCGCTCGCCGGCACTCCCCACACCTTCTCCGTGTAGGTCTTGAAGAACGTGCGGTACAACCGCCAGCCGAAGCGGGCGGCGGTCCAGCCCTCGAACGTGTCCTGGTCGCGCGGGGGACGGACCCGCACCCACAGATACGACATGACGCAGAGGAAGGCCTCGACCACGCCCAGGCCGGCCAGGGCGTTGAAGGCCCGCAGGGGGTAGTCGAAGAACTTGCCGTTGTAGTAGATGCGGCTCAGGCGGGGCCGGAGCAGGAACTCGTCGTCGGGGAGGATCTCGTGCCAGAGGTCCTCGACCGGGCGGACCTTGGTGAAGAACCGGTGGCCGCCGATGTCGAAGCGCCAACCGTCGCGCTCGACGGTGCGGCTGATGCCCCCGACGGTGGAGTCAGCCTCGAGAACGGTGGAGCGCACGCCCTTCTTGGCCAGCTGGTAGGCGGCGGTGAGGCCTGCCGGTCCTGCTCCGACGATGACCACGTCGCCGGGGTCGGCCTGGGTCGCGCTGTCTTCAGACGGTCGCATCGATCCCTTCGGACGGGCTGGTGGGAGACCCGGTGGGCCGCCCAACAAGGTAGCGGTCCCACCGGCCCACCCCGGCGATGCCGTGGGCCTAGGGGACGTAGGCGTTCAGGAAGGCGAGCAGGGCGTAGCTGCCGATCGCCCCGCCGAGCAGGGTGAGCGCGACCGTCTCCACCCGGGGCCGGGCGGTCACCGTCGCGGCGCCCAGGATGAACGGGAAGGCGCCGAGGGCGTAGCGCTCGAGCGAGTCGAGATTGGTGGCCGAGACCGCGGCCACCAGTGAGGCGGCGGCAAAAACGGCGTAGGAGACCGGCCACGACCTGACCACCACCACCAGCAGCAGGACGAGGACAGCCAGCCAGGGGACGTGGAGGGCGGTGCCGACGTGGCCGTGGGCCAGGCCGCGCAGGGAACCGGAAATGGTGGTTGCGGGATCGGCGAAGCGGCCGTGGAGGTTCCGGTGCTGCTGGATGCGGAACGGCAGCCAGAAGTCGCCGAACCTCCACGCCACCCAGCCCAGGTAGGTGGCGCAGCCGGCGGCAGGAGCGACCACGGCGGCGGCCCGGGAGCCGAGCTGGCGGGGCCGGGGGCGGGCCCCGCCCCGGAGGCCGCCGACCGCTTCGACGGCGGCGGGCAGGCCGAGCAGGACCCCGAGGGGCCGGGTGAGGCCGGCCAGGTAGCCGGCGGCCGCCGCCCGCCACCACTTTCCCGACCGCAGGCCGGAGAAGGCGACGAGAGTGAGGACGAGCAGGACGGCCTCGGAGTAGCCCATGACGAGCACGAAGGCGGACGGGGCGAGGGACAGCAGCCAGGCAGCCCGCCGGCCGAGAGACGGGTCGCCGGTCTCGGCCAGGGCCAGGCGGTAGAGGAGGGCGCCGGCGGCGAGGGCGGCCACGTTGACCACGACCAGCAGGGCAGCCCCCGTCGGCATCGCCGTCACCAGATGCACCAGCCGGGCGCACCAGGGGACCAGCGGGAAGAAGCGCAGCGCCTCGCGGGGCAGCGGGCCGTAGCCGTGGTCGGCGATGCTGCGGTACCAGCCGGCGTCCCAGCCGAGGAGCCCCTCGTGGGCCCGCTGGGCCACCCCCGCCGCCGACGGGTGGACGTGGGAGACCAGGTAGCGGGCCAGAGCCAGAGCGGAGACGACGAGGGCTCGCGCGACCAGCCAGGGCGGGGAGGCGACCAGGACCGCGTCGCGCAGGGGGGCGGAGCGGGCCGGTCGGGGCGTCACGCCGGCCAGTAGCGGACCAGCCCGGCGTGCTCGAAGTAGTGGGCCGGCTCGGCCAAGAGAACGGCGGCGGAGTGCGGGCGGAGCACGGCCAAGGAGGACTCGAGGGCGTCGCACTTGCCTTCGAAGGTGCGGTAGTCGTTGGCCCACACCAACCAGACCTGATGGCCGGCGGCCAGCGCCTGCACCCGCCGGGCGAAGGCGGCCGGGTCGGCGGCCTTGTTGCGGGCCGCGTAGTCGACCCAGTCGACGCGGGCGGGGCCGGCCCCGGTGGGGAAGACGACCTGCCGGTAGGCGCCGGCGGGCAGGAGGCGGCTGGTGCTGGGGCCGAGCTGGTCGGGGCAGTACACGACCACGTCGCCCGGTGCCGCCGACTGGCGGATGGCGGCGGCGATCTTGCCCACCTCGGTGCGGTTGGTGGTCACGTTGGTGACCGAGCCGGCCAGGCCGAACACGACGGCGGCGGCGAGGACGCCCCGGCGGACGCGGACGTCGGCGAAGGACAGCATGCCGAGGGCGACCAGCAGCACGAAGGGGATGAACACGACCGCGGCGTAGCGGGCGGTGAAGGCGGACCGCAGGGCCAGGCCGGCGACGATGGCGAGGGCCAGGGCGGCGGCGCTGACGAAGGCGACGGCCCGGGCCCGGGGACGGGTCCGCAGGTCGAGCTCGATGCGGTGACCGTCGACGGCGGCGCCGAACAGACCCACGCCGGCCAGCCCGAAGAACACCAGCCCGAGGGCCCGCCCCTGGTTGGTGCCGCCCCCGGCGAAGTCACTGACGGCGTTGACCATGGCACTGAAGTTGGCCGGCTCCGACCACGGAGTACCGGTGTGGCGCAGCTGAAAGGCGAGGATGCCGACCCAGGGGACCAGCAACAGGAAGCCGCCGACCACGGCCAGCACCACCCGCCGGGCGGCCCCGGCGTGGTGACGCCCCCGGGCCGCCACCCACGCCAGCACCAGCAGCACCGCCCCGACCAGGTACAGCGTCCAGTAGTGGCAGAGGAGCAGGAGCCCGGTGGTGAGGGCCACCCCGGCCAGCCGGCCGACGGTCGGGCGCTCGAGCGCCGAGGTCACCGCCAGGTAGCCGACCGCGGTCAGCAACACGATCAGCATGTACATCCGGTTCTCCGTCGAGTACCGGACGGCGAAGGGCGAACTGGCCACCAGCAGCAGGGTCGCCCAGGCCACCGGTCGTCCCCCGATGCGGCGCCCGGCCAGCCAACCGACCGGCAGGGTGGCGACCCCGAGGACGCCGGACAGGGACCGGACGGCGAGGTCCCCTTGGCCGAAGGCCCGCATCCAGAAGTGGAGCAGGTAGTAGTAGAGGGGCGGGGAGCCGTCGTGGCGCAGGGCGCCGGCGATCTGGCCGATCGGCAGGCGGGCGATGTTGACCGTCAGGGCCTCGTCGAGCCACAGGTCCGACCGGGTCCAGAAGCGCAAGACCACCCCGGCGGCAATGACCGCCACGGCCGCCCCGGCCAGCCACCAGGGCACGGACCGGGCCGGAGGCCCCGCATCGTCGGCCAACGACGACGGCAGGGTCGGTCGCTCGACCGGGGCGGGGCCGTCCCCGCGCAGGCCGGCAACCTTCATGGGTCGGCATGGTACGCGGGACCTGGTGGGCTCCCCGGCATCCCTGAGGACCTCGGCGGCTGACTAGTCCGGCCGAAGCAGACGGGCGGTTGACACCTCTAGCCCCACGAAATGGTCCTTGCTGGCGCGACCCGCGGGCGACAGACTCCGGATACCGGCCGGTGGGAAGGATCTGCCAGACCGGAGGAACGGGACTAGCCAGAAGGGCCGGCAAACGGTCCTGGGTTCCAGGAGACTGAGATAAGGGCGAGCAGGAGCGAGCTTCTCGAGGAGCTGTTCGGGGAGAACGGTGTCCCCGAGACCGTCTCCGAGCGCCTGCTGCGCACCAGCGAGGTGGCCACCCTGTTCCAGGTCTCCGAGCGAACCGTTTCCGAGTGGGGACGGAGGGGGCGGATCCCCTCGGTCCGGACCCCGAGCGGTCACCGGCGGTATCCCGCCGGGCCAATCAAGGAGCTGTTAGAGAAGGCGAGCGCGCTGTGAGGCCGAACGGTCTGCGGTCGCCGCGCACGATCGTGCGGGCCAACCGACCCGCAGGAAACGACCCGGTCGGCGCCCCCGGCCGGCCCGGAAAGGGGAACGAAGGTGGCTGATCGGTACAACCGGCGTGACTTCATGTCTCGGGGCGCCAAGTTCGCGGCCGGCGCCGCCATCCTCGGCTCGGGCGGCGGCCTCCTCGAGGCCTGCGGCAGCTCGTCGCCCAGCAAGGGCAGTACGGCGACGACGGCCGGCAGCCCCGGCGCCTCGAACCTCACCCCCAAGCGGGGTGGCTCGCTGACCATCGGAACTGAAGCCGAGGACAACGGCTTCAACCCCGGCGTGGCCAGCTGGGACGTGTCGGGCCTCATGTACGGGACCACCTTCTTCGATCCCCTCGTGTACGTCGACAGCAACGGCAAATGGAAGCCGTTCCTCGCCCAATCGATCACACCCAATGCCGACTACACCCAGTGGACCATCAAGGTCCGGCCCAACGTCGTCTTCCATGACGGGACTCCGTGCGACGCCAGCGCCATCGTAGGGAGCCTCAAGGCGGCCAAGGCCTCCGTTCAGCTGGGATTCTTCCTCCAGAACATGTCCAGCGTCGGCAACCCCGACTCTTCAACCGTCGTGATCACCTGCGGCGAGCCCTGGTACGCGTTCCCCTATTACCTGCAGAACGGCATCGGCTCCATCCTGGCCCCAGCCATGGTCGAGGCCAAGGACGGCGGCAACACCCACCCCATCGGCACGGGCCCCTTCACGTTCCATGACTGGGTGCCCAACGATCACGCCACCGGCACGCGCAACACCCGCTACTGGATGTCGAACCTCCCCTACCTGGACCAGGTCACGTTCAAGCCGATTCCGGATCACCAGGCTCGAGAGAACGCCCTGCGGGCCGGCAACATCGACATCATGCACACCGACGACACCCAGACGGCCGTCGACTTCATGCACAACTCGTCGTTCCAGTACATCAACGACGTCAACAACGCCGCCACCGAGCACGAGCAGGACATGGTCATGCTCAACTGCGCCAAGCCGCCCCTGGACGACGTCCGTCTTCGCCAGGCACTGGCCTATGCGATCGATCGCCAGCGAATCATCGACACCCTCTACAACGGGATCAGCCCCAACTCGAACGGCCCCTTCTCGAAGGGCTCCCCGTACTACACGGACACCGGGTACCCCTCCTTCAACCTGACCAAGGCCAAGCAGCTCGTCCAGCAGGTAGCCAAGGACAAGGGCGGCCCCATCAGCTTCGAGCTGTCGATCATCAACGACGCCAAGGACCAGGCGGTGACCACCCTCGTGCAGAGCATGTTCAAAGCCGCCGGGGTCAACACCACTCTCGTGGTCGTCGAGCAGAGCCAGTACATCGTCCAGGCCCTGTTCGGAAACTACGCAGCCCGTGGATGGCGGCAGTTCGCGGCCTCGGATCCGGACGAGAACTACGCCTACTGGAGCACCAAGACCCTCGCGCCCATCGGCGGGCTCTCCCTGAACATCGCCCGGAACAACGATCCCCAGATCCAGGCCGACCTGGAGAAGGGGCGCACCAGCCTGGACACCGCCACCCGGACCGCCGCCTACCAGGACATCGCCAAGCGGTTCGGGCAGGACTGCCCGTTCCTGTGGATCAATCAGGCGTACTGGAGCGTTGTCGCCAAGCCGACGGTCATGAACTTCAACAAGGGCACTCTGCCTGACGGGTCACGCACGCTGGGCATGACCGGAGGTTTCATCGACCCGCGCTTCATCTGGGTCAACGCTTAGGCGGGGGTGGCGATGGCGCGACTCGCAGGACGGAAGTTCCTACTCCTCATCCCCGTCCTGCTGATCGTCAGCATCGCCACCTTCCTCCTGCTGAACCTGCTGCCCGGCGATCCGGCCATCAACATCCTCGGTCTCGGCGCCACCCCGGCCGCCGTCCACCAGCTCAGGCAACAGCTGCATCTGGACGACCCCATCTATCTCCGCTACACCCACTGGCTGTGGCAGACCCTCCACGGCCAGTTGGGCGAGTCCTACCTGAACAAGGAACCGGTCTCCACCGCGGTCCGCCAGCACTTCCCCGTGACCCTGGAGCTCATGGTCATCTCCCAGGTGATCGCCATCATCGTCTCGGTGCCGCTGGGGATCTGGTCGGCGTACCGGCCGAACAGCTGGGCGGACCGGGCCGCCACTGGCTTCTCCTTCGCCATGCTGGCGGCACCGCCGTACATGCTCGGCGTGCTGATGGTCTTCGTCTTCGCCGTGCATTGGCACGTGTTCCCGGCGACGGGGTACGTCGGGTTGACGCAGAATCCATTCGAGAACATCCGCGACCTCTTCCTGCCGTCGTTGACCTTGGCCCTGGGCTCCCTCGCCGTTTACGTGCGCTTGCTCCGAGCCGAGATGATCGCCACTCTGCAGGAGGACTACATCACCATGGCTCGGGCCAAGGGCATGCCGACGGGCTTTATCCTGCTACGCCATGCGCTTCGACCTTCGACGTTCTCACTCGTAACCGTCGCCGGCCTCAACGTGGGCACGTTGATCGGGGGCGCCTTCATCATCGAGTACATCTTCGCCATCCCTGGTATCGGTTTATTGACCGTCAACTCGATTTACTCGCGGGACTACCTCGTCGTACAGGCCTGCGTTCTCATCGTGGCCGTTGGGTTCGTACTCGTGAACTTCTTTATGGACCTGATGTACCCACTGCTCGATCCGAGGACGAGACATGCACGATCCAGCGCCTGAACGCCCGGCGGGCATCGCCGGGCCGAGTGACGCGCTGGCCCCCTCGGCCACGATGGTCGGCGGCGGTTCGCCCAGCGTCGAGCTCGAACCCGAGCTGCTGGGGTCGGAGCTGGCGCCCGACGCCGAGTTCGAGACTGCCCGGCGCGGTCTCGGTTTCGGCTTCTGGCTGTCGGTGGGGTGGCTGACGGTAATCGTCCTGCTGGCCGTCCTGGCCGACATCCTGCCCCTCGAAGACCCGAATGCGACCTTTGTCGGAGCTCCGGGACTCGGGCCCGGTCTCCACCACCTCCTCGGCACCGACGAGCTCGGCCGCGACCTGCTGTCGCGGGTCATCTTCGGATCGCGGGTGTCCCTGATCGTGGGCTTTACGTCGATCGCCGTCGGGATGCTCATCGGGGGCAGCATCGGGCTGGCCGCCGGCTACTTCCGGGGCAAGATCGACGCCATCGTCACCGGGCTGGCCAACATTCTCCTCGCCTTTCCGGCCCTCGTTCTCGCCCTGGCCATCGTGACGTTCATGGGCCCGAGCCTGTTCCACGTGACCCTGGCCATCAGCATCCTCGCCATCGGCCCTCTCACCCTGCTGGTGAGGGGGAGCACGATCGTGTTCTCCCAGCGCGAGTTCGTGGTCGCCGCCCGGCTCCTCGGCGCCAAGAGCTGGCGGGTCGTCTACCGCGAGATCCTCGCCAACGTTCTCCCGGGGGCCATGTCCCTCGGTCTGATCGCCGTGGCCGTGGCGATCGTCGCCGAAGGAGCCCTCTCCTTCCTGGGCGTGTCGGTGCGGACCCCGACTGCCTCGTGGGGCAACATGATCGCCGAGGGACGCATCGTGATGGTCCAGCACCCGCTGATCACCCTCTGGCCCGCCGCCCTGATGTTTCTCACGGTCCTCGCCCTGAACTTCGCCGGGGACCGGCTGCGGGCCTACTTCGACGTCCGGGAGGGGGCGCTGTGAGCTACCGGTCGGCCCGGCGCCGGGCGTCGGCTCACCAGTATCCCGTCTACCGCGAGCCGACCGGCCCGCTTCTCGAGGTCATCGACCTCGAGACGCACTTCCGCACCGAGCGTGGGATCGTCCGAGCCGTCGACGGGGTGTCCTTCTCGCTCGACCGGGGCCGGACGCTGGGGATCGTCGGGGAGTCCGGTTCGGGCAAGACGATCCTCTCGCGCTCCATCATGGGCCTCCTCCCCCGCAGGAACGTCACCCGCCACGGTCAGGTGATCTTCCAGGACCGCGACCTGACCGCCCTCAGCGAGGCCGAGCTGAGAGAGGTCCGGGGGGCGGAGATCAGCATGATCTTCCAGGACCCCATGACATCCCTCAATCCCGTGGTACGCATCGGCCGCCAGATCACCGAAAGCCTCCGCCACCACCTCGGTGTCGACAAGGAGGAGGCCAAGGACACTGCGGTCGGGCTCCTCCGGTCTGTCGGCATCCCCAAGCCGGAGCGGCGCTTCGACGAGTACCCGCACCAGCTGTCGGGCGGCATGCGTCAGCGGGTCATCATCGCCATCGCCCTGGCCTGTGGTCCCAAGCTCCTGTTGGCCGACGAGCCCACCACCGCCCTCGACGTGACGGTTCAGGCCCAGATCCTCGATCTACTCGCCACCCAGCAGCGCGACCGCTACATGGCGATGATCCTCGTGACCCACGATCTGGGGGTCGTTGCCGGGCGCACGGACGAGATCGCCGTCATGTACGCGGGAAAGATCGTGGAGAAGGCACCCACCACCGTCCTGTTCAAGGACATGAAGATGCCTTACACCGAGGCCCTGGTTCAGTCGATCCCTCGGGTGACGAACTCGAGTCACACCCGGCTCCGGGCCATCCCGGGGCGGCCGCCCGACCTGGTGAACCCCATCCCCGGCTGCCGGTTCGCTCCCCGCTGCCCGTATGCCCAGGAGCGCTGCTGGGTGGACGAGCCGCCTCTCATGGAGGGGGTGAACCCCGGTCACACCTACGCGTGCTGGTTCCCGGTGGGCACCACCGAGGGCAGAGCGGCCCTCGAGCGCAACCAGCAGCAGGGCAAGCCTGCTCCTCCGGCTGCCGCTCTCGAGCGAAAGGGCGCCTAGTGGCCGGGAGCGGCACCGCCCATCTCCGCGATGGCGCCGATCCACTGTTGCGGGTCGAGCACCTGGTCGTCGAGTTCCCCGCCGGGGTCGGCCGCAAGGTTCACGCGGTATCCGACGTCAGCTTCGATGTGGTCGAGGGTGAGACGCTCGGCCTGGTCGGAGAGTCCGGGTGCGGCAAGTCGACGACCGGTCGCGCCGTGGTCCAGATACCCCGGCCCACTTCCGGCTCGGTCGTCTTCGACGGACGCGACCTGACGAAGCTCCATCACGAGGAGCTGAGGCGGATCCGCCCCCAGATACAGATGATCTTCCAGGATCCCATCTCCTCGCTCAATCCCCGGCGGCGGGTCACCGACATCGTCGCCGAGCCTCTGGTGGTGTGGGGCCGCGGCAAGTCGGCCGAACGGGAGGTGAAGGTCCGCGAAGCATTCGAGGCGGTCGGGCTGGACTACGACTCCGCCTCGGGGAGAAGGCCCCACCAGTTCTCCGGGGGCCAATGCCAACGAATCAGCATCGCCCGGGCCCTCATGCTCGATCCCAAGCTGCTCATCTGCGACGAGCCGGTGTCGGCCCTGGACGTCTCGGTCCAGGCTCAGATCCTGAACCTGCTCGAGGACATGAAGGAGCGGTACGGACTGACCATGGTCTTCATCGCCCACGACCTGGCCGTGGTGAAGAACGTCAGCGACAGGATCGCCGTCATGTACCTGGGGAAGATCTGTGAGGTCGCCTCGGCCGACGACCTCTACCGCTCCCCGCGGCACCCGTACACCAACGCCCTGCTCCAGTCGATCCCCGTACCCGACCCTGAGGTGCCGCCGGCCGGGGAGAACCTCGCCCTGTCAGGCGAGCTTCCGTCGCCGATCGACCCTCCCAGCGGCTGCCGTTTCCGCACCCGTTGCCCGCGCGCTCAGGCTCGGTGCGCCGAGGAGGAGCCGATCATCCGCGAGATAGACCCGACCCACTTCGTGGCCTGCCACTTCCCCGTCATGGAAGAGGCGGGCGAGGGGGCGGGCTCTGCCGGCGGGCGCCTGTTCGGCGCTCAGGCGGGCTCGTCGGCGGCCGACGAAGGCTCCGCCGGGGCCGCCTCGGACGGCCCCGCCTCGGAGGGCGCCGCCTCAGCGGAGGCCGCCTCGGCGGAGGGCGACTCGGGCGTCGCAGTCGATCCCGCGGCGCCGCCGTATTCGGCGGCATAGTCGGCCCAGGCCGCCTGGGCCTCGGTCTCCGGGGTGAACTCGGAGTGGCTGTACTCGCCAGTGCCGATGTAGTTGCCCGCCTCGTCGTAGGCGTGCTCGCCGAAGTGCTCGCGGTACTCGGCCGCCACCTCGCCACCCTCGGCCGCTTGCTTGATCGACAGGCTGATGCGCCGGCGCTGCAGGTCGATGTCGATGATCTTCACCCACAGCTCCTCGCCCGGCGTCACCACCTGCTCGGGGAGGTCGACGTGGTGCACGGCCATCTCGGAGATGTGGACGAGCCCCTCGATCCCTTCGCCGACCTGGATGAAGGCGCCGAACGGGACGAGCTTGGTCACCCGGCCGTACACGAGCTCGCCCACTCGGTGGGCGCTGGCGAACTCCTGCCACGGGTCCTGCTGGGTGGCCTTGAGCGACAGGCTGATCCGCTCCTTGTCGAGGTCGACGTCGAGGACCTGCACCTCGACCTCGTCGCCCACCTGCACCACGGAGGAGGGATGGTCGACGTGCTTCCACGACAGCTCGGACACGTGGACCAGGCCGTCCATGCCGCCCAGGTCGACGAAGGCGCCGAAGTTGACGACGGACGACACGGTGCCCCGGCGGACCTCACCCGGCTTCAGGTTGACGAGGAACTCCTCGCGCTGCTCGCGCTGGGTCTCCTCCAGCCACGCCCGCCGCGACAGCACGACGTTGTTGCGGTTCTTGTCGAGCTCGATGATCTTCGCCTCGAGGCTGCGGCCGACGTAGGGCTGCAGGTCGCGCACCCGGCGCAGCTCCACCAGCGACGCCGGCAGGAAGCCCCGCAGGCCGATGTCGAGGATGAGGCCGCCCTTGACCACCTCGATGACCGGGCCGGAGACAACGCCGTCGGCCTCCTTGATCTTCTCGATGGTTCCCCACGCCCGCTCGTACTGGGCCCGCTTCTTGGACAGGACCAGCCGGCCTTCCTTGTCCTCCTTCTGCAGGACGAGCGCCTCGATGTCGTCGCCGACCGACACCACCTCGGACGGGTCCACGTCGTGGCGGATCGAGAGCTCGCGGGCCGGGATCACACCTTCGGACTTGAAGCCGATGTCGAGCAGGACCTCGTCCTTGTCGACCTTCACGACCGTGCCCTTGACGATGTCGCCGTCGTCGAACTCGACGATCGTCGCCGCGATGGCATCCTCGAGGCTCATCGAGCCGAGGTCATCGGCCACCACCTCCCTCGGAACGTAGGCATCCTCGGGCGCTGAAGCAGGAGCTTCGGCCGGGGCTTCGGGAGCGGTGGGGTCGGACATCGATCGGTTGCCTTCTTTCCGGGACTCAACTCCCCCCGGCGCGACCGGCGGTCAGAAATCGCCAGGGGATCGAAGCGAGCAGACGACGCTCACCTGCGCTTCAGCGTAGCACCGGGCCTGTGCGCGACCATCAGCCACTCGGGCAGCTCGTAGGTCGGCGCCCGTCGCTGGTAGCGACCCGGGCCCACCGACCACACCGCGTCAACCTCCAGCCCGGCGGCCGACGCCATCAGCCGCAGCTCGCGGGGCGTGAAGCAGGTGCTGTCGAGACGGAAGGGGCGCTCCTCGCCGGTGGGCCCCCGCACGGTCGTGTGCTCGGTGAGCACCCCACTGGCGGGGTCGAGGCTCTCGCCTTCCTCCATGTTCATGGCGGCGAAGTAGGCCGAGAAGGCACTGAGGGCCAGCCGGCCGCCCGGACGCAGAGCGTCGGCCATCTGGGCCAGGGCCGCTGACTCGTCGGCGCCTCCGCCAAGCAGACCGAATCCTCCCTGGCACAGACAGACCACGGCGTCGAACGCGCCGGCCCGGACGGGGAGGCGGCGGGCGTCCCCCCGCACGAAGACCGGCCCGGCCCCGCCGGCGCGCGCCTCGCGCACGAACGCCTCGGCCAGATCGACGCCGACCACCCGGGCGCCCGCCGCAGTCAGCCCGTGGGCGTGGCGACCGGGGCCGCAGCCCACGTCGAGAACCCGGTGGCCCGGTGAGATCTCCAGCGCCTCGACCAGGAAGCCCACCTCCTGGGCGGTCCCCTTGGTGAACGAGTAACGCAGATAGGCCGAACCGGCGTGGGCGGCCAGTTCCTCCCAGGTGGTCACGCCTTGGCGTCAGCCCAGTTGGATCCCCACGACACGTTGACCTCGAGAGGCACCGACAGCTGCGCCGCGCCCCGCATGGCGTCCACCGTCAGCTTGGTCGCCCGGTCCTCCTCGTCCGGCACCACCTCGAGGATCACCTCGTCGTGGACCTGGAGGATGAGACGGCTGGCCATCGCTTCGTCTTCGAGGGCGGCGTCGAGGCGGACGAGGGCGACCTTGAAGATGTCGGCGGCCAGACCCTGGATGCCGGCGTTCATGGCCTGGCGCTCCCCCGCCTGGCGCAGCCGGTAGTTGGAGGCGGCGAGCTCGGGGATCTTGCGCCGACGACCGAACAGGGTCTCGGTGTAGCCCTTCTTGCGGGCCTCGGCCACGGTGGCGTCCATGTAGCCCTTCACCTTGGGGAAGGCCCGGAAGTAGGCGGCCAGGATCTCGGCCGCCTCCTCGACCGGAACGGCCAGGCGCTGGGAGAGGCCGTAGGCCTCCATCCCGTAGGCCAGCCCGTAGGAGACCATCTTGGCCTTCGAGCGCTGGCCTACGTCCACCGCCTCGGGCGCCACGCCGAACAGCCGGGCGGCGGTGGCCCGGTGGATGTCGGTGCCCGACTCGAACGCCTCGACCAGGCCGGGGTCGCCGGACAGGTGGGCGATCACCCGCAGCTCGATCTGGTTGTAGTCGGCGACCAGCAGCCGGCATCCCTCGGCCGGGATGAAGGCCCGGCGGAACTGGCGTCCCTCCTCGCTACGGATCGGGATGTTGTGCAGGTTGGGCTGGTCCGACGAGAGCCGCCCGGTGCGGGCCACCGTCTGGTTGAAGCTGGCGTGGATGCGCCCGTCCGGCCCGATCTCGGCGAGGAGGCTGTCGCCGTAGGTCGAACGCAGCTTCTCCACCTCGCGGTAGCGGAGCAGCGCCTCCACGATCGGGTGCTGACCGCGCAGCTTCTCGAGGCTCTGGGCGTCGGTCGAGTAGCCGGTCTTGGTCCGCTTCTGGGGGGCGAGACCGAGCTTGTCGAACAGCACGGTGCGCAGCTGCGGGGTGGAGTTGACGTTGAACGTCTCCCCGGCCAGGTGGTGGATGTCCTCCTCGAGGACCCGGGCGTTCTCGGTCAGGTTGTCGATGACGCCCTTCAGGTAGTCGACGTCGACCCGCACGCCTACCTCTTCCATCCGGGCCAGCACCCGGACCAGCGGTCGTTCGATGTCGTCGTGCAGCCCGGCGAGGCCCTGGGCCTCCATGGCCGCCCGCAGCTTCGGGGCCACCGCGGCAATGGCCACCGCCCGCCGGCCGGCCTCCTCCGCCGGATCCGCTCCCTCGCCGGCCAGGTCCAGCTGGCCCTGGGGCGGGGCGCCGGCGGGGGCGAGCTCGACGCCGGCGTAGCGCTGGGCGATGTCCTCGAGGAGGTACTGGCTCTCCGCCGGGTCGAGCAGGTAGGCGGCCACGGCGGTGTCCATGGCCAGGGAGCGCAGGTCGATGCCCCGCCCGTACAGGCGGCGCATGAGCTCCTTGGCCCGGTGGGCGACGATCGGCGCCCCCGCCATCACCTCGGTCATGGCCTCGGCCACCGACCGGTCGTCGAGCAGGTCCCCGGTGATCCAGGTGGCTCGGGCGCCTTTGGTCTCCTCCCCGGCCACCAGGGCCAGGCCGACGATGGCCGACCGACCGGGCTGGCCGTCCCAGGCCGCCTCGACGGCCAGCGCCGCGCCGGCGCCGCCCAGCTGCTTGAGGGCGGCGGCCGCCTCCTTGGCGCCGGCGGGGCGGAGGACCTCGACCTCGACGGGCTCGCTGCCGACCGGCTCGCCGGCCTCCTCACCGACCGCCTCCAGCAGGCGGTCCCAGAGGGTGCGGAACTCGAGGAAGCCGAACAGCTGGCGGGCCTCGTCGCGGTCCCACCGCCCCATCTGCAGGTCGGTGAGGGCCACGTCGAGGGGCACGTCGCGCACTAGCGGGGTGAGCTCGGCGTTGCGCCGGACCTGCTCCTCGTGCTCGGCCAGGTTCTGGCGCAGCTTGGGGGTGCACTCGTCGAGGTGGGCGAAGATCCCGTCGAGGTCCCCGTAGTCGTTGATGAGCTTGGCCGCCGTCTTCTCTCCGACGCCGGGCACCCCGGGCAGGTTGTCGGAGGTGTCGCCCCGCAGGGCGGCGTACTGCGGGTAGTCCGCCGGCGTCACGCCCGTCCGGTCCTTGATGCCGGCCTCGTCGTAGAGGACGTAGTCGCTGACGCCCCGGCGGTTGTAGAGGACCTTGACGTAGGGATCCTCGACCAGCTGGTAGCAGTCGCGGTCGCCGGTGACGACGATGACCTCGATGCCCTCGTCGCGGGCCGAGGTGGCCAGGGTGGCCACGATGTCGTCGGCCTCGTAGCCGGCCACCTCGAGGATCGGTATGGCCAGCACCTCGACGACCCGGCGGACGAGGCCCATCTGCTGGCGCAGGATGTCGGGGGCCTCGGCCCGGCCGGCCTTGTAGTCGGCGGCCAGGGCGTGGCGGAAGGTCGGCTCGGGGCGGTCGAAGGCCACCGCCACCCCGTCCGGACGGTGGTCGCGCAGCAGATTCACCAGCATGGAGGTGAACCCGAACACGGCGTTGGTGACCTGCCCGGAGGCGGTGGCGAGGTCAGTGGGGAGGGCGAAGAACGCCCGGTACGCCAGGGAGTTCCCGTCCAGGAGCATCAACCGCTTCACTGGCCGCCATGGTAGGGCGGCCGTCGCGCCTCACCGGGCGGGCGGAGCCCTGCCGGTCAGTCCTCCCCGCCGTCGGGGACCAGCGAGCCGTCGAGGACCTGCTCGGCGGCGGTGCGCAGGTTCACCCGCTGACGCATGGCCGAGCTGCGGATGAACGAGAAGGCCTCGGCCTCTTTCATCCCGTGCTCGTCCATCAGCTTGCCCTTGGCCCGGTCGAGGTAGCGGCGGGTCTCCAGCTGCTCGGCCAGGCTGCGGTTCTCGTCCTCGAGGGCGCGGATCTCGGCGTGGCGGGCCAGGGCCACTTCGAGGGCGGGGACCAGCTCGGCCTTCTGGAACGGCTTGACCAGGTAGGCCAGGGCGCCGGCGTCGCGGGCGTCCTCGATGAGGTTGCGCTGGCTGAAGGCGGTGAGGATCAGCACGGCGGCCAGGCGCTCGGACGAGATGTCGCGGGCCGCCTCGAGGCCGTCCTTGCCCGGCATCTTGACGTCGAGGATGGCCAGGTCGGGCCGCAGGCGGCGGACGAGCTCGACGGCCTCGTCGCCCCGGCCGGTCTCCCCGACCACCTCGTAGCCCTCCTCTTCCAGGATCTCCTTGAGGTCGAGCCGGATGATGGCCTCGTCCTCGGCGATGACCACGCGCACGCCCAAGGTCGTCTCCTCCGGCTCGTTATCGGGACTCGATCACCAGCTGGTCGAGCAGCCGGTCCTGCGCCGTCTCCAGCTCGGCGATCGAGGCTAGGACGGCGGCCCGCCCGCGGGCCATGGCGTCGGCGTGCTTGCGGGCCTCGTGGTGCTCGCGGTCGGCCAGGGGCGTTTCGGACACGAGGGCCCGGAGTCGGGCGTCCTCGGCGGTGTCGGAGAGGGCGGCCAGCTGCTCCTCGACGATGACCAGCTCCTCGCGGGCGCGCTTCAGGCGGGCGTTGACCTCCAGCAGCCGGCGCTCGACGAGGGACCTCGACATGGGAAAGGGCAGTTTACGGGACGCCCTCGGCGCGGTGGTCGTTAGCGTGGGCGGGTGCTGATCGAGGGGATCCCGCTGTGGGTGGCCGAGACCAACGCCTGGATCGTGGCCCCGGCCGGACCGGGCGGCGAGTGCGTCCTGGTGGACGCCCCGCCCGACCCCACGGCCATCCTCGAGCGGCTGGCCGCCCACGGCCTGCGCCTGGTCGCCCTGCTGTCCACCCACGGCCACATCGACCACATCGGCGGGGTGGCACCGGTGGTGCGGGCCCAGGACCACGAGGTGCCGGTGCGCATCCACGACGGCGACCGCCACATGCTGCTCGACCCGGTGGGCACCAGCGGCGCCTTCGGCCGCATCCTGGCCGACGAGGGGCTCGACCTGCGCCCGCCCGAGCTGGTCTACGGGCTGGACGACGGGGAGTCGGTGTCGGGCGCCGGCATGACCTTCACGGCCGTGCACACCCCCGGTCACACCCAGGGGTCGGTGTGCTTCCTGCTGGAGGTGGAGGGGGAGGCGCCGGTGCTGTTCAGCGGGGACCATCTCTTCGCCGGCTCCATCGGGCGCACCGACCTGCCGGGCGGCAACTTCCAGCAGCTGATGACCTCGATGGCCGAGAAGGTCCTGCCCCTGGCCGACGATGTCCGGGTCCTGCCCGGGCACGGCCCGACGACCACGGTCGGCCGTGAGAAGAGCACCAACCCCTTCCTGCTCGAGCTGCTGGCCGACCGTCGGTAGGGGTCAGCCGAGGTAGGTGCGGCGCAGCTCGTCGGAGCCTTCGAGAGCCGTGGCCGGCCCGTCGAAGGTGATGGTGCCCTTCTCCATGACCAGGGCCTGGTCGGCGTAGGGAAGCACCCCGGCGTTCTGCTCCACGACGAGGACGGTGGTCCCGTCGTCGTTGATGCGGTCGATCACCTGGAACACCGTCTGAGCCAGCAGCGGCGACAGGCCGAGCGACGCCTCGTCCACCAGCAAGAGGCGGGGGCGCGACATCAGCGCCCGCCCGATGGCCAGCATCTGCTGCTCCCCACCGGAGAGGGTGCCGGCCAGCTGCCCGGAGCGTTCCTGTAGCCGGGGGAAGTAGCCGTACACCTCGTCGATGGTCTTGCGCACCTGGGCCCGCGACGTCCACGCCCCGAGCTCAAGGTTGGCCCGCACCGTCATGGCGGGGAACACCCGCCTCCCCTCGGGCACCAGGGCCACGCCGCGGGCGACCACGTCCCACGGCTCGAGGCCGTCGATGCGCGAGCCCTCGAAGCGGATCTGGCCGGACCAGGCCCGGAGGAGACCGGCGATGGCGTTGACCGTCGTGGTCTTGCCGGCGCCGTTGATGCCGAGCAGGACCGCGGTCTGGCCCTCGTCGATCGAAAAGGACAGACCCTGCAGGACCGGCAGGAGGCCGTAGCCGGTGCGCAGGTCCTCGACCTCGAGGAGGCTCACTTCTCCTCCTTGGCTGACGCCTGGCGGCGGGTGCGCCGGCGGCCGCCGCCGGCCGTGGGCGCCGTGGCCGCGGCCAGGGCGGCGTCCTCGGCCGTCTCGTGGGTGGCGGCCAGGGCGTCGGGCGCCTCCCCGCCGAGGTAGGCGGCGACCACCTCGGGGTGGCGGCGGACATCGTCGGGCCGTCCCTCGGTGAGGAGCTGGCCGAAGTTCAGCACGTACACGTAGTCGCACACCCCGACCACGAGCGGGACGTGGTGCTCGATGAGCAGCATGGTGAGGCCCAGCTCCTTGCGCAGCGACAGCAGCCGTTCGCCGAGGGCGTGGGCCTCGTCGGGCCCCATGCCCGAGGAGGGCTCGTCGAGGAGGAGGATCTCGGGGTCGGTGGCCAGGGCGCAGCCCAGCTCGAGGAGCTTGAGGGTGCCGTAGGGGAGGGCGCCGATGGGCACCTCGGGGACGTCGGCCAGCCCGATCAGCTCGAGGATCAGGTCGGCCCGCTCCGCCAGCTCGCGCTCGGTGGCGAGGCTCACCGGGGTGCCGAGGACGCCCGACATGGGCCCGTACTCGGCCAGCGAGTGCTGGGCGATCTTCAGGTTCTCGCGGGCGCTGACCGTCTTGACCATGCCGACGTTCTGGAAGGTGCGCCCGATGCCGAGCTGTGACTTGCGGTGGGGCGGCAGCGTGGTGACGTCGTCACCCCGGTAGAAGACCTGGCCGGAGGTCGGGCGGTAGAAGCCGGTGATGCAGTTGAAGGCGGTCGTCTTACCCGCCCCGTTGGGGCCGATGAGGCCGACGATCTCCCACTCCCCCACCGACAGCGACAGGGACGAAAGGGCCTGCAGCCCGCCGAAGCGGATGGAGACGTCGCGCAGCTCAAGGACGGCCACTGGGACCCTCCCCGTGGCTGGCGGGCCCGTCGTCGGCCCGGGTGAAGTCGCCGCCCCGCAGCCAGGACATGAGCGGGGCGATGCCGGCGTGGATGCCACCCGGGTTGACCGCCAGGGTGACCAGCAGCAGGAGGGCGCCGATCAGGTCGGGACCGAACTGCTGGGCGTTGGTGGAGAGCTGGCCCGGCAGCACATGGGTGAGGGAGATGAACGGGTGGAAGGTGGCCAGGAAGTCGTGCAGGAGGGCGAACAGCACCGAGCCCACCACGACCCCCGAGCGAGAGCCCACTCCCCCCACCACGGTCATCAGCACGAACGTGAGCGCCAGCTGGAAGGTGTAGCTGTTGCCGTTGAACTGCTGGCTGGCGAAGGCCAGCAGCCCCCCGGCCAGGCCGGCGGTGGCCCCGCACAGCACGAAGGCGAGCAGCTTGTAGGCGGTGACGTTGATGCCGAAGGCGGAGGCGACCCGTTCGTCGTCGCGGATGGTGATGAACGCCCGGCCGGCCTTGGACTTGGTGAGCCGGTAGTCGAGGTACATGACCAGAAGGGTGATGCCCAGGCACACGAAGTAGTAGCGGTCCGGCGCCAAGAGGGACGAGGGCCGGTTGGCGGGCTGGCCGGCGCCCCCGTTGGTCAGCGACGGCGCCTGGAATAGCGACACCTGCAGGGCGAGGCCGAACACGAGGGTGATGAGGGCGAGGTACAGGCCGCGGATGCGCAGGGCCACGAAGCCCAGCAGCAGGGCGAAGGCGGCGCCGGCCGCCACCCCGATGACCAGCGCCGGCCCGAACGGCAGGCCGACCTTGGTTGCGCTGTAGGCGGCGAACAGGGCGCCGGCGCCGACGAAGCCCTGGTGCCCGAGGGACAGCTGGCCGGTGTAGCCGAGGATGATGTTGAGCGACAGCCCGACGATCACGTAAGCGGCGGCCACCACCCCGTGCTGGGCCGCGTTCGGCCCGAGCAGCCCGACCGCCACCACGACGGCGACGATCAGGGCCCACACCCCGTAGCGGGGGCCCCAGAAGCGGGCGGCCTCGCCCAGGTCGGGCGGCTCGGCGACGGCCGGCAGGGCCTCGGTCGCCATCAGACCTCCTGCCCGAGCAGCCCGGTCGGGCGGACCAGCAGGGTGAACAGCAGCAGGGCGGCAACCACGACCGTGGCCCCGCCGGGCACGGCCGCCGGCATGTACTGCCCGGCGTAGGAGCTGACGACCCCGACCAACAGGCCGCCGACGAAGGCTCCGGGGAAGCTGGTGATGCCCCCGAGGATCGCCCCGATGAAGCCGTTGATGAGGGGGCCGTTGAGGGTCATGAACCCGGGCGTGAGCGCCCCGGTGAAGGGGGCGTTGACGATGCCCGCCACTGCCCCGAGGACGCCGGCCAGGACCCAGGTGAGGGCCGAGATCGACCGCACGTTGATGCCGACCACGCCGGCGGCGGTGGGCTCCTGGGAGACGGCGAGGATGGCCATCCCGTAGCGGGTGCGGAAGAACAGGGCGGCCAGCCCGGCCACCACCAGCAGGGTGGCGACCATGGTGATCTCGGTGTAGCCGAACTTGTAGGAGTCGTTGGACTGGAGGGTGCCGAACAGGGCGAAGTGGGACTGCCCGCCCACCCGGGGGAAGACGTGGGGCGTGCTCACGCCGAGGAGGACCGCCTCGAGGCTGATGAGGAACAGGGCGATGCCGGCCGTCGCCACCAGCACCGTCGCCCGGGGCGCCCGGAACAGCCGGGTGATGATCAACCGCTCCGAGAGGAAGCCGAGCAGCCCGCCGGTGATGAGCCCGGCCACCACCGCCAACGGGGCCGGCACCTTGGGGAACGGTCCGATGCCCTGCAGGAAGGCGACGGTCACGAACGCTGACGCCGTGCCGAACTCGGCCTGGGCGAAGTTGAAGATCCGCCCCGCCTTGTAGAGCAGCACGATTCCCAGCGCCACCAGCCCGTAGACGGCGCCGTTGACGATGCCCCCCACCAGCGGGGTGCCGACGGTCGAGCCGACCGAGGCCAGGACCAGGTGGGCGCTCACGAGGTCAGGAAGGTGTTGCCGACGGTCGTGTACTCCTGCTTGGAGCAGTCGAGCTTCACCGCCCAGGCCCCGGTGCTGCCGAAGTGACCGCCGTTGAAGTTGACCGTCGGGTAGACGTCGAGCTGCGGTCCGTAGCTGGCGGTCAGATGGGGCATGGCCGAGATGAAGTTGTCACGGGTGAGCTTGTCGATGCTGCCGACCGACTGCAGGGCGTAGTACACGATCTCCGACGAGCCGTAGATGTCCATCTCCAGGTCGCGGGACTGCGGCTCCGGATCCGGCGCCGGGTTGTTCTGGCTGGTGAAGCCGGGCGGCTGCCGGTCGAGCCCGAAGAACGGCGAGAGGAAGGACGCCTTCACGTTGGGCTGCTCGCCGCACACGGCCGTGGCCACCAGATCCTCACCGTTGGTCACCCCGGGGCCCACCCACGCCGGCGTGTACAGCTGCTGGGCGGCGGCCTGGATCATGTCGATCCAGAAGTTCGGGTCGATGTCAAGGAAGGCGGCCGTGGCCCCCGCCTGGCGGGCCTGGGTGACGGCGTTGGCCGCGTCCTGCTGGCCGCCGTACTTGGAGGTCCGGATGGTGACGAACGAGACGTGGTGCTGGCGCAACACGTTGGCCATCGCCGCGGTGACGTCGTCGAAATTGGGGGTCGACTCGGTGATGATCGCCCACTTCCCCTTCGACTCGGTGGGGTACAGGTTCACCGTGTTGGTGTAGACCTCCGGCGTCTGGGCCGCGTAGGTCTGCGAGATGGCGAAATAGTTGAACAGGCCGGTCAGCCCGTTGGTGGTGACGCCGTCGGACAGGTACGGGGTGTGCGTCGACCCGAGGACGGGGTCGCTGGCGCAGGCCTGGATCTGGTCGGTGCCGGCCCCTCCGATGACGAGGAAGTCCTGGCGCGACAGCTGCTCGCACACCCGGCGGGCCACGTCCGGGTTGTACTGGTCGTCCATGAAGTCGACGACGACCCGGTAGCCGCCGAGGACGGTGTGGTTCTCCCAGAACAGCTTGCTGCCGGTCTGGAAGGCCTGCAGTGGCACCGGCGCCGCTCCCGTCTGGGGGGCGTGCAGCCCGATGTGGATGATCTTGTTGGCGGTGTCGATTCCGATCCGCTCGCAGGTGCCGCACCCCCCGCTGGGGGCGGCCACCGGCCCGCCGGAGGAGGTGGAGCCGCCGGCCCCCGACACCGCTCCGCCGGACGCGCCGCCGCTCACCCCGCCGAACCCACCGCCAGACACGCCCCCACCGCCGAGGCTGCCGCCGGCGCCGGTCGCGCCGATCTGGCCTCCGGCCCCGCCGCCGGAGGCGCCGCCTCCGGCGGCTCCTCCGGACAGGCCTCCGCCGCCACCCCCGCCGGCGCCGCCGCCCGCTTCGAGGTTGTGGACCGAGCCCGAGGTGAGGCCGCAGGCGCTCGCCAGCAGGGCGAGGCCGGCGACGGTCACCATGGCCCGCCAGGTCCGCCGGTCGTTGCTCATGTTGCCTCCGAGGAAGGGTTGGTTCTCAGGTAGCGAAGGTGGTCGAGGGCGCGGCTGGTCGGGCCCCGCCGGGTACGCCTGGACGCCTCGTCCGACACGAACAGGGACGAGTAGAGAAGCAGCAGAAGAAAGACGATCCCAGCCGCCCAGAACCCGGCGGGCGGGATGGAGCTGGAGGATGCCGGCGCCCCGGTCCGGCCCGCCGAAGCCGACGTGCCCGGGGAGACGGTGGGGGACGGAGGTGTGGCCGCCGCCGGCGGGGTCGGAGCCACCGGGGCGGGCTCGGCCGGCAGCGGTCCGCTGGTGGCGCTGGGAGGCAGCGCCGGAGCCGGCTCGGTGGGCACGGCCGAGCCGGTGTCGGATGGAGCCGACGGGGGCGCCGACACCGACCCGGCACCGGTGGACGGGGATGAGGAGCTGCCCGGCGGCTGGTAGGAGACCTGGCCGACGACCTTGGCCAGGGCCGCCGGGGGACCGAAGACCAGCTGGTAGGCCACGCTGGAGTTGGCCGGGTCGTCAGTGATCGCCACCCCGTTGTTCACCCCCGCGGTCACCCACCCCTGGGCGATCGGGGCGATGTCGACCTGGTAGCTCTGGCCGCCGCCGGCCGAGGCCAGGCGGGGGGCGTTCTTGGCACAGGTGTCGTGGGGCTTACCGCCGAAGGACTGCGCTCCGGGGCC
Organism: Actinomycetota bacterium; assembly: GCA_021325435.1. Taxonomy (GTDB): domain Bacteria; phylum Actinomycetota; class Acidimicrobiia; order Acidimicrobiales; family JAJPHE01; genus JAJPHE01. The sequence continues at coordinate 44,338 of JAJPHE010000115.1, forward strand.
GCCCGACCACGAGTTGTCGACCGCGCAGGCGATGGCCGGCGCCGGCACTCCCCCGGCCACGAAGGTGGGCCCGGACGGGTCGATCGGCAGGGACAGCTTGAACGACACGATGGTGGACCCCATGGGCACGTGGCTCATGTCGAAGGCGAGGTAGGTCTCCTTGTCCGCCTGGGTGGACCCGTCCGAGCACTTCGGCCCTTCGGGCCCGCCGACGGCGAGGTCCCCCGCCGGAAGCGGGTCCGGCACGGACGTAGCCGAGGTCGCCTGGCAGGGGTTGCCCGACTGCTCGCGCCAGTACCAGTTCGATTGGGTTAGGGCGACGGTTGCGGTCACCGGTCCGGACGCTGCGTGGGCGACACCCGTGGCGGGAGGGCCGCAGACGCCGGCCAGACCCACCACCGCCGCCACCAGAGCCCGGCCCAGGGCCACCGTTCGCGACGGTCCAGCTGTGACCTTCATGGGCGGGAGCGACACGATAGTCAGGTTGGGCGCGGGAACGCTCACCGGGTGTGGCAGCTGCGGACTTCCGGCGGGAGGCGCCGGCGGGGCATGATGCCTGCCCACTCGCCCGCCGGGATACAAGGAGGACGTCATGGCCGACGAGCAGAGCCCCGCCCAGCGGGCGTCTTCGCCCGGCCGCCGGGGAGCCCCGGCGTTCGTGTCGGCCGTCCTGCGTCCCGGCCGCCTCGGAGCCCGGCTAGGCCTTGCCGTGGTCGCCCTCGGGCTGATCATCATCGGCATCGGCTGGAACGGCGCCGCCGGCGCCGGTGGCCAGATCAACCACGTGAGCGACCTGCGGGCCCAGCTGCCATGGCTGCTGTCGGGCGGCTTCCTCGGCCTCGGCGTCGTCGTCCTGGGCGCCGCCCTGGTCATCACTGAGTCCAACCGCGAGAACCGGCTGCGCCTCGAGCAGAAGCTCGACGAGATGGTCGAGGCCCTCGAGCGCACCTCCGCGGCGGGGACAGTCACCCCCGCCGCTCCCGTAGACGCCAGCCGCCTCGTCGCCGTGGGCGCCAGCTCGTACCACCGCCCCGATTGTCACCTCGTTGACGGGCGCAAGGAGGTCGAGTACCTGACACCCGAGGAAGCGTCCGATCGGGGGCTCAAGCCGTGCCGCATCTGCGATCCCGAGCCGGCGCGGGCCGGCGCCTGAGCTCGCGCTACTGAATCCCCGCCGGCCATGGCCGGCGATGACCGTTACAACCTCTTCGTACCCTCGGCCCGTGACGTACTCGGCCGAGAAGGTGAGACTGGTCGGCGACCTGCTCGCTCAGGGTCTGTCCCACGCGGAGATCTCGCGACGCACCGGCGTAAGCCGTTGGGCCATCCGACAATGGGAGGAGTTCGGCCCGGAGCAGCTGGCTGGCCGCCGTCTCAAGTCCGGGCAAGGTGAACCACACAGCCGGACGGAATGCGAAGCCCGCTGCACGGTGCCCCAGGCTGAATATGCCTACCTTCTCGGGCTTTATCTGGGGGACGGCTGTTTGAGCGAGACGCCGAAGGGAGTATTCAAGCTTCGCATCGTCCTCGACATGAAGTACCCGCACATCATCGGCGAGTGCTATCGAGCCATGGGCTCTGTGCTGCCGAACCGTGTCGGTCGTGTCCGCAGACCGGGATGCGTGGAGGTGTACTCATACTCGAAGCACTGGCCGTGCCTCTTCCCTCAACACGGTAGGGGCATGAAGCACCTCCGCCCCATCCTCCTTGAGGACTGGCAGCACAAGATCGCGATCCAGGAGCATCCCCAGCGGCTCCTTCGTGGCTTGATCCACTCGGACGGATGTCGTGTCGTCAATGAAGTCAACGGAGGCGCCTATCCCCGTTACATGTTCAGCAGCGCCTCACCTGACATACAGCTCATCTTCATCGAGGCCTGCCACGAGCTCGGGATCGTCTGGCGGCGCTGTAACGCGAGGAACTTGTCAGTTGGCCGTCGAGATTCCGTAGCGCGATTGGACGAGTTCATCGGGCCTAAGCGATGAGTGCCCGGGGCGGGATTCGAACCCGCACGCCCTTGCGGACAATCCGTTTTGAGCGGATCACGGCTGCCTGATTACGTCACCCGGGCCTACACACAAGTTACCAGCGAGTCCTCCTGACAAAGGGGCCCCCACGGCCTAGCGTGCGGGTGGTGCTCACCCTCCTCCGCCGCCTCATCCGACCACTCCTGATAGCCGGCGTGCTGACCGCCGTCCGCCAGGCCCTCCTGGCCCGCAACGAGAAGCGGCTCGCGAAGCACTGAAACCCCCCGGCATCACCGACGGTCGAACGACGAGAGGCGCGATCCTGGAGGCAGCGTGCTGATCTTCACCTTTCCGGGGCAGGGTTCCCAGAAGCCGGGCATGGGCCGGCCGTGGGTCGAGCACCCCTCGTGGGAGCTGGTGAAGGACGTCTCCGAGGCCGCCGACCGTGACGTGGCCCGGCTGCTCCTCGAGGCGGACAAGGACGAGCTGACGGCGACCCGCAACGCCCAGCTGGCGACCTTCACGCTCAGCCTGGTGGTGCTGGACGCCATCGAGCGGCTGGGCATCTCGCCGTCGGCGTGCGCCGGCCACTCCCTGGGCGAGTACTCGGCCCTGGTGGCCAGCGGCGCGGTGGGCTTCGACGACGGGGTCCGCCTGGTCGCCGAGCGGGGCGAGGCCATGCAGGCGGCGGCCGAGGAGAACCCGGGGACGATGGCGGCCGTGCTGGGTCTCGACGACGACGACGTCGAGTCGGCTTGCCAGCGGGCGGAGAGCGAAGCGTGGGTGGCCAACTACAACGCCCCCGGCCAGGTGGTCATCGCCGGCTCGAAGGACGGGGTGGCCGCCGCCGCCGAGGTGGCCAAGGGCATGGGGGCCCGCAAGGTAATGCCGCTGCCCGTGGGTGGCGCCTTCCACACCCCGCTGATGGCGCCGGCCCGGGCCCACCTGCGCAAGGCGCTGAGCGAGGCCACCTTCCACGAGCCCGAGGTGCCGGTGACCGCCAACGTCGACGCCCGGGTCCACGGTGAGGCGTCCGAGTGGCCGGGTCTCCTGTCGGCCCAGCTGTGCAGTCCGGTCCGCTGGCGCCAGACCGTCGCCTCCCTGGTCGGCGAGGCACCCGGGGTGCCGGCGCTGGTGGAGGTCGGGCCGGGCGGGGTGCTGACCGGGCTGACCCGGCGGATCGCGGCCGAGGCCAAGGCCATCTCCGTCTCCGCTCCCGAGAACCTCAACAGCCTGGTGGAGGCCCTGGCCACCGAAGGGCCGCTGCTCTCGTACATCTCGAGCCACGAGGGCGAGCACCTCTACGTCTCGGAGCGTCTGGTGATCAGCCCGGCGGCCGGCCTGTTCCACCTGAGCGACGAGGGCTCGCCGGCCGACGGTGGCGAGGTGGCGGTGGGGGACCTCATCGGGCTCGTGGGCGACGTCGAGGTCCGCACACCCTTCGCCGGAAACCTCATGGGCATCCTGGCCCTGCCGGGTGAGCGGGTGACCGAGGGCCAGCCCATCGCCTGGCTGCGCAACGCCGGCGAGAACGCCGGCTGATCGGTCGACGGAAGGCATGCGCTGATGGGCGGCATCCGGATCGTGGGGTGGGGCACCGCCCTTCCCGACAAGGTCATCACCAACGCCGACCTCGAGGCCCGTCTGGACACCACTGACGAGTGGATCACCGAGCGCAGCGGCATCCGCGAGCGGCGCGTCGGTGGGACCACGACCGAGCTGGCCGTCGGGGCCGGCCGGGCCGCCCTGGCCAAGGCCGGCCTCGAGCCCACCAACGTCGACCTGCTGGTGCTGGCCACCACCACCCCGGACCAGGCGGTGCCGGCGACCTCGGCCGCCGTGTCCCACGAGCTCGGGCTGCACTGCGGCGGCTTCGACCTGAACGCCGCCTGCGCCGGCTTCGTGTACTCGTTGGTGGCGGCTTCGGGCATGGCCACCGGCCACATCCGCAACGTCCTTCTCATCGGCTCCGAGACCCTGTCGCGGGTCACCGACTGGGAGGACCGCAGCACGGCCGTGCTCTTTGCCGACGGCGCCGGCGCCGTGGTCCTCCAGGCGGTGGAGGGGCCCGGTGACCTCCTCGGGTGGGATCTCGGCCTCGACGGGTCGCTGCGCCCGATCCTCTACGCCGACCTCGGCGGATTCATCGTCATGGAGGGCCGCGAGGTGTTCCGTCGGGCCGTGCGGGCCACCGTCGAGTCCGCCACTCAAGCGCTGCGGCGCTCCGGCGTCAGTGCCGACGAGATCGCGCTGTTCGTGCCCCACCAGGCCAACATCCGCATCATCGACGCCGCCGGTCAGCGCCTCGGCATCCCCCGTGAGCGCACGGCCGTGGTGCTCGACCGCACCGGCAACACCTCGTCGGCGTCGATCCCCCTGGCCCTGGCCGACGCCGCTGACGCCGGCCGCCTCTCCCCCGGCGACCTCGTCCTGCTGTCCGGCTTCGGCGCCGGCATGACCTGGGCCAGCGCCGTGGTGCGCTGGAGCGCATGAGCCCGAGCGACGCCCCGTGGACCGACCGGGTGGTCATGGTCACCGGAGGCTCCCGCGGCATCGGGCGGGCCTGCGCCGAGCGGTTCGTGGCCGACGGCGACCGGGTCGTTGCCACCTCGCGCAGTGAGCCGCAGACGGCCGAGGAGGCGGACGGGCGGCTCTGGAACCTGGCCTGCGACGTGCGCTCGGCCGAGCAGGTGGAGTCGGCGTTCAAGGAGGTCGAGGAGCACTGGGGCCCGGTGGAGGTGCTGGTGGCCAACGCCGGCGTCACCCGCGACCAGCTGTTGCTGCGCATGGGCGAGGAGGCCTGGGAGGAGGTCCTCGACACCAATCTGACCGGCACCTACCGGGTGGTGAAGCGGGCCATTGGGCCCATGGTGCGGGCCCGGCGAGGCCGGGTGATCGTGATCTCCTCGATCGTGGGCTTGGCGGGCCAGGCCGGTCAGACCAACTACGCCGCGGCCAAGGCCGGCCTGGTCGGCTTCGCCCGCTCCCTGGCCCGCGAGCTGGCCAGCCGGCAGATCCTGGTCAACGTGGTCGCACCGGGGGCGGTGCAGACCGACATGCTGGCCGCCCTGGGCGAGGACAACGTGGCCGCCCTGGTGGGACAGGTGCCGCTCGGGCGGGTCGCATCTCCCGCCGAGGTGGCGTCCGCCGTAGCCTTCCTGGCGTCGCCGGAGGCGTCCTACATCACCGGCGCCGTTCTGCCGGTGGACGGTGGGCTCGCCATGGGGCACTGAGCCCGGCGTGCACCCGAGCCGGACCGAGTCGAGATAGGCGGCAGCGCCGCCGAGAGAGGAGACACCGTGGACCGCGATGCGGCCTTCGAGAAGTTCAAGTCCGCCGCCGTGGAGGTGCTGCAGGTGCAGCCCGACCAGGTAGTGCCCGACGCCAAGTTCGGTGACGACCTTGACGCCGACAGCCTTGACCTGGTCGAGCTGGTGATGGCGCTCGAGGAGCAGTTCGACATCAGCGTCGACGAGTCGGAGCTCGAGGGGATCCAGACCGTCGGCCAGGCCTTCGACCTCATAATCTCGAAGGTGGAATGAAGACCTACCTGGACCCTAAGGGCGGCGGCCCCGACGGCCGCAGGGTCGCCATCACCGGCATCGGTGTGGTGGCCAGCTGCGGCATCGGCAAGGACGCCTACTGGGAGGGTCTGTGCCGGCCGGGGCCGGTCGGCACCCGCCGGGTGGAGGGGTTCGACCCGACTCAGTGGTTCGGCCCCAAGGAGGTGCGTCGGGTCGACCGCTTCGCCCAGTTCGCCGTGGCGGCGGCGGACATGGCCTTCGAGGACGCCGGCTCGCCGGAGTACGACCCCGACCGGGCGGGCGTCCTGATCGGAACCGGCGTCGGGGGGCTGCAGACGCTCGAGGAGCAGATCCTCGTGCACCACGAGAAGGGCGCCCGGCGGGTGTCGCCGTTCCTCGTGCCGATGATGATGGCCAACGCCGGGGCGGCGACGGTGTCGATGCGCCGAGGATGGCGGGGCCCGTGCGAGACGACCGTCACCGCCTGCGCCGCCGGCACCCACGCCATCGGCAACGCCGCCCGCCTGGTGGCAACCGGGCGGTGCGACGTCATGGTCGCCGGCGGCAGCGAGGCCGCCATCACCGACGTCTCCACGGCCGGGTTCGGCAACATGACGGCCCTGTCCAACGAGGGGATCTCGCGGCCGTTCGACGCCCGCCGCGACGGGTTCGTGATGGCCGAGGGCGCGGCGTGCCTCATCCTCGAGGAGCTCGAGGCGGCCCGGGCCCGGGGCGCCCACATCTACGGAGAGGTCGTCGGGTCGGCCAGCACCGCCGACGCCCACCACATCACCGCCCCCGCACCCGGGGGGGCGGGCGCGGCCACCTGCATGGAGTTGGCCCTCGCCGACGCCGGCGTGTCGCCGTCCGACGTCCGCCACATCAACGCCCACGGCACCTCCACCCCCTTGAACGACGCGGCGGAGGCCGAGGCGATCATCAAGCTGTTCGGCACCCCGGGGCCGCCGGTCACCTCCACCAAGGGAGTCACCGGCCACGCCCTCGGAGCGGCCGGGGCCCTCGAGGCGGTGGCCCTGACCCTCACCATCGAGCGGGGGCTGATCCCGCCCACGTCCGGCTACGAGGAACCCGACCCCGCCATTCCGCTGGACGTGGTGGCGGGCGCCCCCCGGGCCTGGGAGCCGGGCCCGGCCCTGTCGAACTCCTTCGGGTTCGGCGGCCACAACGGCTGCCTGGTCCTGGTGCCGCCCTCGGACGGCTGACAGCTGTCAGCTGGGGTTCGGGCGCAGGGGCCGACTAGGCGTCGGCGATGACGAACAGCAGCTCGGCATCGCAGGCGGTCTGGCCCCCCACCGAGGCCCGGCCCCTCCCCTTGCCGGCCCGGGCCGACAGGCGCCCCATCTCCACCTCCAGGTCGAGCACGTCCCCGGGGACGACCTGGCGGCGGAACCGGGCGGAGTCGATGCCGCCGAACAGGGGCAGCTTGCCGGCGTAACGGGGGTCGAGGAGAACGGCGACCGCCCCCAGCTGGGCGATGGACTCGACCATCAACACCCCCGGCAGGGTCGGCCGCCCCGGGAAGTGCCCGGCGAGGAAGTCCTCGTCCCCCGTGATCCTCCACCGCCCCTTGGCAGACACACCGGGGTCGACCTCGGTCACCTCGTCCAGCAGCAGGAACGGGGGTCGGTGGGGCAGGACGTGCTGGGGCCGGGGGATGTCCGCCATCAGGCGTTCTCACTCACCCACTTGACCAGGCGGGCCGGCGTGTCCTTGGGGCTGATCTTGTACCAGGCCTCGGCGATCTTGCCCTTGGCGTCGATCAGGAAGGCGCTACGGATGATGCCCATGTACTTGCGCCCGTAGAGGCTGCGCTCCCCCCACACCCCGTACGCCTCGGCCACCTGGTGGTCGACATCGGACAACAGCGGGAAGCCGAGGCCGTACTTGGCGTCGAACTTCGCCTGCTTATCCGGCGCGTCGGGGCTGATGCCGACAATCACCACGTCCCCCACGTCGCCGGCCACGTCGCGCAACCCGCAGGCCTGGGTGGTGCACCCGGGGGTGTCCGCCTTTGGATAGAAGTAGATGAGGTGCGGGCTCTTGGCGCCCTTCAGGGAGTCGCCCAGGCCAAAGGGCGCTCCGCTCTGGTCCAACAACTTGAAGGCGGGGGCCTTGTCACCGGGGCTGAGCTGGCTCACGGCGGGGACCGTAGCCACTCCCTCCCGCCGGCGCCTGCCGACTAGGACACCAGGGGTGCGCCGGGAATGAGCGATGGGGACGGTCCTCCGCACCTGGCGCTGGCCCACCGACCCGCCTACCGTCGCCTGCGTGAGCGAGGCACCGGAGGACGCCGCCGCCGGCGACCTGTCCATCGGCGCCTTCACCGACTCGGGCCCCTGGGATGTCGATCTCGACGCCATGGTGTGGCGCCGGGGCATCGACGAGCTGCGGGCCCGCACCCGCCGAGAGGTTCCGCAGCTGCTGCGCCGCAGGCTCCTGCCGCCGGGCGGCCGGGTGGTGACGGTGGGCGCCCGCCTCGGCGTCGCCCTGGGCGCCTGGTACCTGCTCGAGCGTCGCCGGTCGCGCACCGAGTCACGGGCCGGCGTGTCGCGCCGGCTGCGTAGCGCCTTCACCCATCTGGGCCCGACCTACATCAAGCTGGGCCAGATCCTCTCCTCAGGGGAGGGCATCTTTCCCGAGGAGCTGGTGTCGGAGTTCAAGCTCCTGCGCGACCGGGTGCCGGCCGAGTCCTTCCAGACCGTGCGCCGCATCGTGGAGGAGGATCTGGGCAAGCCGCTCGAGTCGGTGTTCTCGGACTTCGCCCGCACGCCGATCGCCGCCGCCTCGATCGCCCAGGTGCACGCGGCCAGGTTGCGGTCCGACGTGGCCGTGGGCGGCGGACGCGACATCGTGGTCAAGGTCCAGCGGCCCACCGTGTCCACCCTGGTCCGGCGCGACCTGGAGGCCATGAGCTGGATCGCCCCCGCCCTGGTCGGCCGCATACCGGTGACCGCCCTGGCCAACCCGCCGGCCCTGGTCGAGCTATTCGCCGAGACGATCGTCGAGGAGCTCGACTTTCGCCTCGAGGCCCAGAACATGCTGGACGTGGCCCGCATCCTGGCCGAGACCGAGCAGCGCTCGCTGGTGGTGCCCCGGCCCCACCCGGAGCTGGTCACCCGCCGGGTCCTCGTCATGGAACGGCTGGACGGGTTCGGCTTCGACGACGTCGCCGGCATGAAGGCGGCGGGCATCGACACCTCGGCGGTCGTCCGGGCCGGCATGGTCGCCTTCCTGGAGGGGGCGATGCTGTTCGGCGTCTTCCACGGCGACCTTCACGGCGGGAACCTGTTCGTGCAGCCCGACGGCCGGGTGGCCCTGCTCGACTACGGCATCACCGGGCGGCTCGACGAGACCCGCCGCCTGGCCTTCCTGCGTCTGCTCATGGGCGGCACCGCCAACGACGTCCGCACGCAGATCGCCGCCCTGCGCGACCTGGGGGCGCTACCGGTTGACTGCGACATCGACGCGGTGATCCGCGACCTGGGCCTCGACCGCCCGCCGAAGGACCCGACCCAGATGTCGGCGGACGAGCTCACCGCCGAGATCCGCGAGCTGACCAAGGCGCTGCTCAGCTACGGGGCCCGCATGCCCAAGGAGCTCATGCTCTTCGTGAAGGACATGCTGTTCCTCGACAACGCCCTGGCCGTGCTGGCGCCCGACGTCAACATCTTCGACGAGATCACCCACATCGCCACCTACTTCGCCACCCGCCACGGGGATCGCATCCTCCACGACGTCGGCATCGACCCCCGTGGGGTGGAGATCGACCTCGAAGGGTTCAAGGCCTCCTTCGGGCTGACGCCCGACGTCGAGTCCCTCACCTACCGCGAGCTGCAGAAGCGACGCGAGATCATCCAGCGACGGATGGAGGAACGCCGCCGGCGACGGTGAGCGCCTCGTCCTCGTCGCAGGGACCACATCCCCGGCTGGCCACCGTGTCGGCTATGCGCCCGAGGGCGTCCCGCAGCACGGCGAGCTCCGGCTCGTCGAGGGGGCCGGCGAAGTGCTCGAGCACTCCCCGGGCGTGCACCGGCCAGGCGTCGGCCAGGGCCCGGAGTCCTGCTTCGGTGATGGTGGCGTAGGACCCCCGGCGGTCGGACGGGCACGCCTCGCGGGTCACGTAGCCGGCCTGCTCCATGCGGTCGACGAGACGGGTGAGCCCCGAGCGCGAAAGGAGGACGGCGCCGGCGAGCTCGCGCATGCGCAGCCGTCCCTCGGGGGCCTCGGACAGGTGCACGAGCACGTCGTAGAAGGGCAGCGGCATTCCCCGCTCCTCCTCGAGCTCTCTCGCCAGCACCTCGAGGACCAGAGCCTGGGCCCGCACGAACGCCCGCCACGCAGCCAGCTGCGCCTCGGTCAGCTGCGGTCGGGGCGGAACCACAGGGCCAGGTTACCCAGCACCAGGTGAGGGCAGCCCGACGGAGAGCGGCGTGGCCCGGGGGCGTAGGGTGCCACGGCAACGGCGGCGCCAGGCCGACACGCACGGACGGCAGACGGGACGATGAGAGAACAGGCGGAGCTGAAGGCCACCGGGCGTCATCCCCGTGACCTCGCCCGCCTGGCCCTGTCGGCGGTTGTGGTGGGCGTGTCGTTCCTCATTGCCCGGCTGCACCAGGTCGACCCCATCGAGGCCGGCATCTACCGCGACATCGCCCGGCTGCCCTCGTGGACCCTGCCTCTGTCGCGGGGCCTCAACCAGCTGGGCTCGGTCGCCGCTATCGCAGTGGCGGCCGGTCTCGCCCTGTTCCTCCGCCAGGTGCGGGCGGGGGCCAAGCTGATCCTCGGCGGAACGCTCGGGTGGGTTACGGCGACGCTGGTGCGGGTCTTCGCCCCGGTGCGCACGATCGCCCTCCCTCACGGCGGCCCGGGGGCGCCGTCACAGCTGTTCTTGCACGCCACCTTCCCGTCGGTCCGCATGGCGGTGGCGACGGCGATGGCGACCGTCGCCAGCCCCTACCTGCCGCGCTCGCTGCGTCGCCTCCTTCCGGCCCTGATCGCCCTGGTGGCGGCGACTGAGGACTTCACCGGGCACCACCTGCCCCTCGACGTGCTCGCCGGCGCGTTCATCGGCTGGGGGCTCGGCACCCTGCTCCATCTGGTCTGGGGCGCTCCTGGCCGGGCCACGTCGGCGGAGGTGGTCGCCCGCCGGCTGCGCTCCGCCGGGCTCGAGCTGCGCTCGGTCACCCAGGTGAGGAGTCGACCGTTCGGCCCCATGCACTTCGAGGCGGCCACCAACGGCGGTGACTGCTTGCTGATCGAGGTGGTCAGGCGGGGCCAGCGGCGGGCCGGTCCGCTCTACAAGGCGAGGAGGTTGCTGGCGTCCCTCGAGGTCGAGGACGAGCCCGGCCTGTCCTCCCCCAGCCACGAGGTCGACCACGAGGCGCTGGTGACTCTCATGGCCGAGCGCAGGGGGGTGCGCACCCCCCAGGTCATGCTGGCCGGCCAGCTGGGCCACGGCCCCGCTCTCCTGGTGCGCCAGAAGATCCCCGGGCGGCGCATGCACCAGATGACCGCCGCCGACTTCGACGACGACCTGCTCGACGAGATCTGGCGCCAGATCACCATCCTCGGCTCGGCCCGCATCGCCCACCACGACCTGCGAGCCGAGAACGTGCTCGTCGACGACAAGAACGACCCCTGGATCCTCGACTTCACCTTTGCCCGGGGTGGAGCGAGCGACACCCGCATCGCCCAGGACGTGGCCGAGATGCTCGTCTCGATGACGTCGGTGGTCGGCATCGAAAGAGCCGTGTCCTCAGCCATCCGGGTGGTGCCGGAGCGGAGGCTGCGGGCGGCCGTCACCTATCTCCAACCGCTGGCCCTGCCGGCCCGGATCCGGCAGCAGCTCGGGGGCGACCGGCCGCTCCTGGCCGACCTGTCGGGCGAGCTCGCCGACCGCATCGGCGAGACCCGACCCTCCTTCCGGCCCCGTATCCGGGCCTCCACCGTGCTCACCCTCGCCGTGGGCGGGGGCGCCGTCTACCTCCTCTTGCCCCAGATCGGGACGGTCCCCGAGCTGCTCAAGGCGGTGCGCCACGCCAACTACTGGTGGCTGACGGCCGCCTTCGTCGCCGGGGCCATCACCTTCCCGATGGCGGCGGCGTCCTATTACGGGGCGGTGCGCCGGGCCATTCCGCTGGGGAAGACCACGGCCATCCAGGTGGCGTCGGCGTTCACCAGCCGCCTCACCCCCGGCGGCTTGGGCGGCATGGGCCTCAACATGATCTACCTCGAACGGCTCGGCACGCCCCGCGCCGAAGCGGTCGGGTCGATCGCCCTCAACCAGGCCGCCGGGGTCGTCGTGCACGCCACCGGCTTCTTCATCGCCGCCGCCGTCCTCGGGGCCAGCGGCTTCATCGGCAAGGTGAAGCTTCCGACCGGCTGGCCCGTCCTCGTAGCCGTGGTCGGCGTGCTCGTGGGGGCCGGCATCTTCCTCGGCTCGCCGATCGGGCGGAGACGGGTGCTGCGGCCCGGATGGCGGGTGACCCGCGACCTGGTAGGTGTGCTGCGCCACCCGATCCGGGCCCTCGCCCTGTTCGGCGGCTCGGCCGGGGTCACCATGGGCAACGCCTTCGCCCTGGTGGCCAGCCTGGCCGCCTTCTCCCACCACTTCTCAGTGCCCACGGTCATCGCCGTCTACGTCGGGGGCGCCGCCATCGCCTCGGCCGCCCCGACACCCGGCAACCTGGGCGCGGTGGAGGCCGCCCTGGTGGCCGGGCTCACCGGCATCGGCGTGGCCTCGGAGCCCTCGGTCGCCGCCGTCCTCACCTTCCGGCTCCTCACCTTCTGGTTGCCGATCCTGCCGGGCATGGCGGTGTTCCGCTACATGCAGCACCGGCGGGTCGTCTGAGCATCTGCCGTAACCTTCGCGTCGTGGCCGCCGAAGACCCCGCCTGGTTCAGCGACGCCCTGGCCGTCCCCTACGAGGAGGGCGAGGTGCTGGTCGAAGGGGCGCCCATCCACTTCCTCACGTGGGGCAAGCCCGACCGTCCCCCGCTGATGCTGGTGCACGGCGGGGCCGCCCACGCCCACTGGTGGAGCTACCTGGCGCCGATGTTCGCGGCGGAGTGGTTCGTGGTCGCCCCCGACCTCAGCGGCCATGGCGACAGCGGCCACCGGGGCTCGTACTCCCAGGAGCTGTGGGCCGAGGAGCTGATGGCGGTGGCCGGTGACGCCGGCTGTGCCGGGCCTCCGGTGGTCGTAGGCCACAGCCTCGGGGGGCTGGTGACGGTGGTGGCGGCCGCCCGGCACGGAGACGAGCTGGCGGGGGCGATCATCGCCGACTCGGGCATCCGCCGCCCGGATCCCGAGTCCCAGGAAGGCCACCGCGGCCACCACTTCCAGAATCGGCGGGTGTACCCCGACCGCCAGACGGTGCTGTCGCGGTTCAAGCTGGTGCCACCCCAGCCTTGCGAGAACGACTTCATCCTGCGCCACATCGCCGTCCACTCCGTCCGCCAGGTCGAAGGCGGGTGGACGTGGAAGTTCGACCCGAACCTGTTCGGCCGCCACCTCGAACGGCCCATGAGCGCCTACCTGTCGGATGTCGCCTGCCGGGTGGCGCTGGTGCGGGGCGAGCTGAGCCAGGTGAACCCGCCGGAGACGGCCGACTACATGTACGAGCTGCTGCACCGGCGGGCGCCGGTCATCTCGATCCCCCAGGCCCGCCACCATCTCATGCTCGACCAGCCCCTCGCCTTCGTCACCGCCGTGCGGGCCCTGCTCGGCGACTGGGACCACTCCGTGCCCCGGCACCGCTAGGGCCGAAACCCCGTCAGCCCCGGGTCCGCACCCCTTCGGCGTGGAGCCGGTCGACCACCCAGGACACGCCGTCGGGACGGTCCATCGCCTGCTGCCACCCGGCCAGCACCCGGTCCAGCTCCTCGCGGGTCGGGACCACGCCGAGCACCCCCACCGTCACCGCCTCGGTTGGCAGGTTGGCGCCGAACAGGTCCCCGAACGGGTCCTCGACCAACCCCGGACGGGGCTCGCGCATCACGTACAGCTCGCCGGTGTCGACCACCCACGACAGCTCGTAGCGGACGCCCGACCCGTCCTTCCAGTCGCGGCCGAACTCGATCTCCTCCGACGAGCGCCGCCGCTCGTCTGCCGAGTAGAACTCCTCGATGTCCAACGCGTCCCGCCCTCCCGCTAGGTCCGGAAACGGTATCGCCTCGGACCCCGGGCGGTGGCCACCACCTCTCCGATTGACACCAGCTCGATCCGGGACGATCGTCACTGGGTGATCAGCTGGGGAAGGTTCGCCGAGGTCCGCCCCCAACTGGCCGGCGCCGGCCGCCAGCTGCTCTACCAGGTGGGCGTGGGTCTCGCCTTCCTCGGCACCGTGCGACCCGACGGTGGGCCCCGGGTCCACCCGATGTGCCCGCTGCTCACCGCCGACGGGATGTACGCCTTCATCATCCCGTCGCCGAAACAGCGCGATCTGATCCGCGACGGCCGTTACGTCCTGCACTCGTTTCCGATGCCCGACAACGAGGACGCCTTCTACGTCTCCGGCCGGGCGACGGCGGTGACCGCGCCCGAGCTGCGACGAGCCCTGTCGGACCAGTTCGTCGCCGAACGTGAGGCGCTGGCCGTCCCCGCCCCGGCCCACACCGACGTCCTGTTCGAGTTCCGCCTGGAGCGCTGCCTGCTCACCCGCACCTCCGGGCACGGTGACCCGGCTCCGTCGCACCAGGTGTGGGTGGCGTGACCGGTAGTGGCCGGTGGAGACGGGGGCGACGTGATAGGGAAGGGCCCGTCGGGAAGCTATTGAAGGTGGGGGCAGCCGCGCCCAGGAGGAGGCCGACTTGAACGACCACGAACTGTGGCACGAGCTCGCCCAGCAGCTGCGGGTCGACTCGGTGCGGGCCAGCGCCGCCGCCGGGTCGGGGCACCCCACGTCGTCGATGTCGGCGGCCGAGCTGATGGCGGTGCTGTTGGCCAAGCACCTGCGCTACGACTTCTCCGACCCCGACAACCCGGCCAACGACCACCTGATCTTCTCCAAGGGCCACGCCTCCCCGCTGCTGTACTCGATGTACAAGGCGGCCGGCGCCATCAGCGACGAGGAGCTCCTCAGCTTCCGCAAGTTCGGCAGCCGCATCGAAGGGCACCCGACGCCCATCCTGCCCTGGGTCGACGTGGCCACCGGGTCGCTGGGCTTCGGTCTTCCCGTCGGCGTCGGCGTGGCCCTGGCCGGCAAGCGCCTCGACCAACTGGGCTACCGGGTGTGGGTGCTGTGCGGGGACAGCGAGATGGCCGAAGGCTCCATCTGGGAGGGTTTCGAGCACGCCGCCCACGAGGAGCTCGACAACCTGACGGCGGTGATCGACGTCAACCGCCTCGGCCAGCGGGGCGAGACCATGCACGGCTGGGACCTCGACAGCTACGCCCGCCGGGCCCAGGCCTACGGCTGGCACACCATCGAGATCGACGGCCACGACGTGGCCGAGGTCGACCGGGCCTACACCGAGGCGGTGTCGGTGACCGGACGGCCCACGGTCGTCGTCGCCCGGACGGTCAAGGGCAAAGGCGTCAAGGCGGTCGAGAACGTCAACGGCGCCCACGGCAAGCCTCTCGACCATCCCGAGGAGGCCATCGCCGAGCTGGGTGGGGAGCGCAACCTCGAGATCCGGGTGAACGTGCCGGCCGCCAACGGCAAGCCCCACCAGTTCGCCACTGGCGGTGGCGAGCTGCCCTCCTACGAGGTGGGTTCGAGCGTGGCCACCCGCAAGGCCTACGGCGAGGCGCTGGCCGCCCTCGGAAACATCCGGGGTGACGTGGTCGCCCTCGACGGCGAGGTGGGCAATTCGACGTATTCGGAGATCTTCGGCGAGGCCCACCCCGACCGGTACTTCGAGATGTTCATCGCCGAGCAGCAGATGGTCGCCGCCGCCGTGGGCATGCAGGTGCGGGGCTGGGTGCCGTTCGCGTCGACCTTCGCCGCCTTCTTCACCCGGGCCTACGACTTCATCCGCATGGGGGCGGTCAGCCGGGCCGCCGTGCGGCTGTGCGGCTCTCACGCCGGCGTGTCCATCGGTGAGGACGGCCCGTCGCAGATGGGCCTCGAGGACCTGGCCTCGTTCCGGGCGGTCGAGGGCAGCACGGTGCTGTACCCGTGCGACGCCAACCAGACGGCCCGGTTGGTGGCGGCCATGGCCGACCTGCCCGGCATCTCCTACCTGCGGACCACGCGGGGCAACACCGCGGTCATCTACGGGCCCGACGAGTCGTTCGCCGTCGGGGGCTCGAAGGTGGTGCGCTCCTCGGACGCCGACCGGGTCACCATCGTGGCCGCCGGCATCACCCTGCACGAGGCCCTCTCGGCGGCCGACACCCTGGCGCAGGAGGGGATCTCCGCTCGGGTCATCGACGCCTACTCGGTGAAGCCGATCGACGCCGCCACCCTGGCCGACGCCGCTCGGATCACCGAAGGGCGGGTGGTGACGGTCGAGGACCACTGGGCCGAGGGAGGCCTGGGGGACGCCGTGATCGCCGCCCTGGCCCCTCTCGGGCTCACCCTGCGGGTCCACAAGCTGGCGGTCACCGAGATGCCCACCTCGGGCAAGCCCGCCGAGTTGCTGGGGGCGGCGGGCATCGACGCCGGCCACATCGCCGACGCCGCCCGCCGGCTGGCGAAGGGCTGAGCCGGCTCAGCCGTGCCGGAGCCGCCACGAGGCCGGCGGCGGCTTCAGCGACACCGCCGCCCGGGCGGGGAGCTGCACGGTCGTGGTTCCGGCGGTCAGGCTCACTGTCGCCACTGAGGAGCCGGCGGGCACGTTGTGCCCGAGCCGGGCGGCCCGCACCCGAGCCGTCACGACCATCCCCGGCCAGCCGACGAAGGTGGCCGGACCGCTGGTGACGACCTTCACCGGGCTCGACCAGGCGCTGTCGATGCGGCCGACCACCTGGCCCGCCGGCAGGGCCAGCACCCTTCCCACCGCCCCTGCGGCGGCGTCGGCCAGCGTCTGACTGGCCTTCAGCACCGCCGCCAGCTCGCTGCGGCCCCGTTGGCTCAACACCGCGCCGAGGATCAGGCGGGGCTCGCCGAGGATGGGTCGGCGCACGGCGAACACGAAGCAGCCGCCGGCGTCGCTGGTCGACCCGGTCTTGATGCCCACGAAGCCGTCGTGGCCCACCAGATAGTCGTAGTTGTAGACGGTGCCGGCCACGGGCAGGTCGGCCTGAGGCTCCGCCACGATGCCGGCGAAGGTCGGAATGGCCATGGTCCGCTCGGCCAGGACGACGAGGTCGGTGGCGGTGCTGACCGACCCGGCGTCGAGCCCGATGGCGTCGGCGTAGTGGGTGTGGGTCATGCCGAGCTCCGCGGCCTGGGCGTTCATCTTGGCCACGAACGCCGCCTCGCTGCCGGCGTCCCAACGGGCGAGGGCGGCGGCCACGTTGTTGGCCGAGGCCACGAGGATCGCCTCGAGCGCCTGGCGCTCGCTCAGCGCCTCGCCGGCGGCCACCTTGACCACCGACTGGCCCTGGGCCACCCCTACCCGCCAGTCGTCCACGTCGGCCTGGGTCATGGTGATCGGCGGCCCTTCGGCCCCGTCGGGCACCGGATGGTCGCGCAGGATGAGGTACGCGGTCATCATCTTGGTGATGCTGGCGATCGGCACCGGCCGGTCGCCGCCGACCGAGCCGAAGCTGCCCAGTCCGACCACCCCGATGGTCGCCTGGCCGGTGGACGGCCATGGCAGCGGGGGTGGAGGCCCGGGGATCCGGAAGCTGGCCGGCAGGGTGGTGGCGAAGGAGGGCGGCGGCACCACCCGGAGCAGCTGGACGACGGCGCCCACCGCAACCAGGACGGCCATGACGACGACCACCACCGCCACCGCCCGCAGCGAGCGCCGGCGGCGGCGGGGGGGACGGCCCCAGTCGATGCGGTGGCGGCGGTCCAACGTCCTCACGGCTGCCCAGAATGGCCCGGCCGCCGGGGCCGTGCGGGGACCCGCTCAGGCGCCGAGGCGCCCCAGCCCGGAGATGACGTCGGCCAGCCCCGAGAAGGGTCGGTAATCCACGCCCACGTCGTCGCACCAGTCGGCCAACGCCGCCTTGGCGAAGAGGACGTCGGCCAGCAGGGCCGCTTTGCAGTCGCTGATGCCGTCCCCGACGAACACAGTGGCCCGGCCCCGCCGGCGGGCGTCGCGGATCGGCGCCTGCTTGCACGTGCCGCAGCTGGCGCACGGGCAGCAGCGGTCGGCGTTCGGGTAGCCCAGCTCGCCGCGGCCCCAGTCCACCTCGTTGGTGAGAAGGTCCACCCCGACCTCGGCGCACACCTCCGCCGCCCGAAAGCCGAACCCGTCGGACACCACGGTGACCTCGGCCTCCCGCTGGCGCAGGAACTCGACCAGGGGGACGAAGCCGGGGTCGAGGGGAACCTCGCGGGCCACCGAGCGCAGCAGGTCCTCGTCGTGGGACAGCAGCGCCCACTCGCGGGTCTGGCACTCTCGAGAGCCCATGGTCCCCTCGGCGTAACCCTGGCCGACCGACCTCCAGCCGGGCGGCGCCAGTCGGTCGAGGAGATGCACGCCCGTGTCAGCGACGGTGATGGTGCCGTCGAAGTCGAGGAAGACCGACGTCTGGGCCAGGTCCAACCTCTCCGGGGCCCAGCTCATCGGACGAAGGGTAACCGCAGCGTCGGAGCGGGTCGGCGGGCTACGCCCCCGCCTCCTTCTCCCAGTAGGGACGGCGCAACTCGCGCTTGAGCGGCTTCATCGCCCCCGACAGGGGCAGGGGCTCGGCGCGGAACTCGACCGACTTGGGCACCTTGTAGCCGGCGATGCTCGCCCGGGCATGCTCCTGGATCTCCTCAGCCGTGGCGCTCATCCCCGGCTTGAGCACCACGATGGCGTGGACCTGCTCGCCCCAGATGTCATGGGGGATGCCGATCACCGCCACCTGGTCCACCGCCGGGTGGGTGGAGATGGCGTTCTCCACCTCGATGGAGTACACGTTCTCCCCCCCGGACACGATCATGTCCTTCACCCGGTCCACCAGGTACAGATAGCCGGCCTCGTCCATGTGGCCGGCGTCGCCGGTGTGGTACCAGCCGCCCCGGAAGGCGTCGGCCGTCTCCTGCTGGCGGTTCCAGTATCGCTGCATGAAGTTGCCGGCCCGAGCGCAGACCTCGCCCTCCTTGCCGGAGCCCAGGATCTCGCCGTCCTGGTTCTGGATCGAGAGCACCACCCCCATGGCGGGTCGGCCGGCCGACCGCAGCTTCTGTCCGCCACCGCGATGGTCCTCGGGGGTGAGGAAGGTGAGAACCGACGACGACTCGGTCATGCCGTACCCCTGCCAGATGTTCATCTCCGGGAAGGTCGACAGCAGCCGGTCGAGCAGGGCGGCGGGCATGGGCGAAGCCCCGTAGACCAGCTCGCGCAGGCTGGCCATCCGCTCGGCACGGAACTCAGGGTGGGCCATGACCATGGCGATCATGGTCGGCACCATCACCGTCCAGTCCACCGAGTAGGTCTCGATCGCCTCCATGACGGCGGCGGGCTCGAACAGGGGCACGAACACCGACGTGGCGCCGGCGGCCGGAATGCCCAGGACCGCCCCCATCGACGCGGCGTGGAACATGGGAGTCTGGTGCAGGTAGACGCGGTGCTCGCTGAAGCCCACCGAGCTGGCGATGTGGTAGAGGTTCAGCATCTCGGCTCGCTGGTCGAGCAACACCCCCTTGGGCAACCCGGTGGTGCCCCCCGTGTACATCAGGATGACGGGGTCCTCCTCCTCCGGCTCCTCGGGTACGACCGGATGTCCGGAGGCGATCAGGTCCTCGTAGCGCACGTCGTGGGGGGCGTCGCCGTCACCGATGAGAACCACGTGGCGTAGGGGCAGGTCGGCGCGCACCTCGTGGATGGACCGGTGGAAGTGGTCGGCGAACATGGCGTCGACGAAGGCCACCTCGGTGCCCGAGTCGGCCAGGATGAACTGCAGCTCCTTGCCGGCCAGGCGGAGGTTCAGCGGGTTGACGACGCCGGATCCCAGATAGCCGGCGTGGTAAAGCTCGAGGTACTGCTGGCAGTTGGCCGCCATCACCGCGAACCGGTCTCCGGGTCGCACCCCGAGCTCGCGCCGAAGGGCGTCGCCGAGGCGCAGGACCCGGTCGCCGTGCTCGGCGAAGGTGAGGTGGCGGTCGCCGTCGTGGAACCCCACTTTGTCCGGCCAGCGTTCGATGGCCGGCAGCAGCAGCCGGTTGTAGACGAGCTCTTTCACTCTCCGCTCCTCCCGCCTGGCGCCGGGTCAGGCCGCGACACGCGAGTCGCTCACGTCGGCGTCGGCCAGCATGTCGATGACCGCACGTTCGATCGCCCCCTGGGTGCTCAGCTGCCCGAAGGAGGCGCCCTCGCCCAGTCGGTGCAGGCTCGGCTGGATGGTCACGTCATGAAGGTAGAGGTCCACGACCCTCGGGTCGACATATGAAGCCCGGGCCACCGCCGGCGTGTTGCCGAGGTAGTGGGCCACCTCCTTCATGGCCCGGCTGACCGCCCGCTTGCGGGCGGTGGCGGAGCGGGCGGGGGTGGAGACGGCCAGGGCCACGGCGGCGAGCACGGTCGCGTTCCAGGTGCGGAAGTCCTTGGCGGAGAAGTCGCCACCGGTGACCGCCTTGATGTGGGTGTTGATGTCGGCCGAGCCGACCGGCCGCCATCGGCCTCCGACCCGTGCGGCCAGCAGCCGCTGACCGCCGGCCCGGCGGGCCGTGAGGGCGGAGACGACCTCGGCGACCTCGGGGTCGACCAGGGTCTGCAGCCGGCGTTTGCCGAACTTGGCCGTGTAGTCGAAGGTGACCGTGTCGCCGTCCACGCGGGCGTGGCGCTTCTCGAGACTGGCCAGGCCGTAGGTCTCGTTCTCCTCCACGTAGCCCTCGCTCCCTATGCGGAAGAACCCGAGGTCCAGCAGGCGCACGGCGCAGGCCAGCACCCGGGGCGGGTCGAGCTCGTCACCGGCGAGGGCGGCGGCGCAGTGACGGCGCAGGTCGGGCAGCGTCCGGGCGAAGTCGAGCATGTGGTCGAACTTCTCGCGGTCGCGGCGGCGACGCCACGCCTCGTGGTACAGGTACTGCCGACGGCCCCGGGCGTCGGTTCCCACCGCCTGCAGGTGGCCGTGGGGCAGCGGGCAGATCCACACGTCCTCCCAGGCCGGGGGGATCACCAGGGCCCGGATGCGGTCGATCACCTCGCCGTCGGTCAGCCGGTCCCCGTCAGGGCCCACGTAGTAAAAGCCCCGCCCGGCCCGCCGCCGGCGGATGCCCGGCATGGAGCAGTCGACGCGACGCAGCCGGGGCATGCTCCTTGCTTACCCGACCGTGGATCGCCTACTCGCGGCCGGCGATCCGTGGCGTCGAGCCGGCGGTGGGCGTAGCTGGACTTGAACCAGCGACCTCCTCGGTGTGAACGAGGCGCTCTGCCAGACTGAGCCATACGCCCGAGCCGGGCCAGCGTAGCCGCCGCGGCCGCGGCGGCCGCCGGGGCCGCCGCTGCTCAGGCGTCGAGCGGGGCGACCGCCTCGAGCTCCAGCGCCTCCTCAAGGGCGGCCGCCGCCCGCAACACGACGAGGTCGCCGTGCTGGGGACCGACCAGCTGGATCCCGACGGGCAGGCCCGAGGCGGTGAAGCCGGCACAGACGGAGGCGGCCGGCGACCGCGTCATGTTGAAGGGATAGGTGTAGCGGACCCAGTTGGGGTCGCTGGACCCGTTGATCACCCCGAACTGCCCGCTGAGCGGGGGCGGCGCCGCGCAGGTGGGGGTCACGAGGAGCCGGGCCTGGCGGAACAGGTCCACCAGACGGAGGTTGAGCAGATGACACTGGTCCTCGGCCACCACCAGGTCGGTGGCCCGCCGCTCGGCGGCCGCCTCCACCTGCGAGCGCAGGGCCGGGTCCATCTGAGACCACATCTCGGTTCCCCGGAACGGCTCGAGGCTGCGCAGGTTGTAGGTGGTGGTCAAGGTCAGCCAGGCCGAGATGGGGTCCTCGCCGAACACCGGATCCACCTCGACCACCTCGGCGCCGAGGTCCTCGAGCACCCGGACCGCTCGCTCGCACACGGAACGGACCTCATCGTCGAGGGGGGCGTAGCCGAGCGTCGGCGCCCAGGCGATGCGGACCGGCACGTGAGGCTCTTCCACCGCCCCCGCCCACGACGGCTCCGGCATCGGCAGCGAGCGCAGGTCCGTCGGGTCGGGTCCGATTACCGAGTCCAGCACCAGGGCGGTGTCCGCCACCGTGCGGGCCATCACGCCCCTGGTCGACAGGTGGTGCCAGTCCGGCGCCTTGGAGCCTCCGGTCGGCACCCGGCCGAGCGACGGCTTGAAGCCCGACAGCCCACAGGCCGACGCCGGGATGCGGATGGACCCGCCGCCGTCGGACCCGGTCGCCAGCGGCACCATGCCGGAGGCCACCGCCGCCGCGCTGCCACCCGAGGAGCCACCGGGGCTGTGCTCGGGGCTCCAGGGGTTGCGGGTGGCGCCGAACAGCGAGTTCTCGGTGTCGGCCTTCCATCCCAACTCGGGCGTGTTGGTCTTGCCGACGACGACGCACCCGGCGGCCCGCAGCCTCGCCACCAGGGCCGAGTCGGCCGGCACCGGACCACGGTCGGCGAACAGGTGCGATCCGAGGGTGGTGGGGAAGCCGGCGGCGTCCTCGAGGTCCTTCACGCCGATGGGCAGGCCGGCCAGCTCGCCCACGTCCTCGCCGCGGGCGATGCGCTCGTCGACGGCCCGGGCCGACGCCAGGGCCCGCTCGCCGTCCACCGCCACGAAGGCGTTGATCCGACCGTCGAGCGCCTCGATCCGGTCCAGCGATGCCTGCACCAGCTCGCGGGCCGACACCTCCCCCCGCCTCACCCGCTCGGCGAGGGCGCCGACTGATTCGCGCCGGAAGTCCATGGCGGCCGAGCCTACGGCCGTCAGCCCGGCTCGACAGGCCCGAGGCGTCACGACCACGATCGGCGGGTGATCGTCGCCGACCTCGACCACGTGGCGCTGGCCGCCGAGCGCCAGGACCACCTCTGGCCCCGGTACGCCGGCGACCTGGGCGGGCGCTGGCACGGCGCCGGCGACAGCCCCGGCTTCGACTCGGCCCAGCTGCTTTACGCCAACGGGATGAAGGTGGAGACCCTCGAGCCCCACCGGGTGGCCGAGAACGACTTCCTACGCCGCTTCCTGGACCGCAACGGCCCGGGGCCCCACCACCTCACCTTCAAGGTGCCCGATATCGAGGCGGCCCTCGCCGAGGTGGAGCGGGCCGGGTTCACTCCGGTGGGGGTGAACCTGGCCGACCCGGGGTGGATGGAGGCGTTCCTCCATCCGCGGGAGGTGCCCGGGGTGGTGGTGCAGCTGGCCCAGTCCTCGGGCGAAGGCGGGTGGTGGTCGGACCCGCCGGCCTCGCTGCCACCGCCGCGCCCTTCCGGACCGGCGACGCTCGTCCACGCCGCCCACTCCGTCGCATCCCTCGACATCGGCCTGCGGCTGTTCGCCGACGTGCTCGGCGGGGCCGAGGCGGGACGGGGCGAGGCCGGGGACGCCCGCTGGGTCGACCTCGACTGGCCGGGGGGAGGCCGGGTCCGGCTGCTCGCCCCCAACGGCGAGGGGCCGGTGGGCGACTGGCTCGGTGGGCGCCCCGGGCGGTTCCACCACTTGGCGTTCCGGGGCCCCGACCCCGCCGGCATCCCCGGGGCCAAGCCCACCGCCGGGGACCAGTGGGTCATCGAACCCGACGACAATCTCGGCACCCGCCTCGTCCTTTTGGCTGCGTCCGGGGGAGGCGAAGACCCGGCAGGTTCGAACCGGTAGCCCGGTAGTCTCCCTCGGTGCCCGACAGGCGCCGTTCTTGGTGGGGCTGGGGCTGGGAGGGCGAAGGCCCCGACCGTCGCCAGAAGGAAGCGATCGCCGCCGGGCTGGCCGCCCGCTTCGGGCTGGCCGAGCTGGCCGTGGCCGAGCCCGCCCGCCTCGAGGATCTCGACCTGCCCCGCCCCCGGGTGGAGCCCCCGGAATCGATCTCCCGCTACTGCTCGTCGGGGGTGTACGAGCGGGCGTCGCACAGCTACGGCAAGTCGTTCCGCGACGTGGTGCGGGGCTTCCGGGGCCAGATGGACCACCCGCCCGACGTGGTGGCCTTTCCGGCCGACGAGGCCGAGCTGGTGTCCGTCCTGGACTGGGCGACCGGCGCCGGCGCGGCGGTGGTCCCCTACGGCGGCGGCTCTTCGGTGGTGGGAGGGGTCGAGTGCGACCCCGGCGACCGCTACGCCGGCGTGGTGTGTGTCGACCTAGGCCGCCTCGACCGGGTGCTCGAGGTGGACCGGGTGTCGCGGGCCGCCCGCATCCAAGGAGGAGTGCTGGGTCCCTCGCTGGAGGAGCAGCTGCGGCCCCACGGCCTGACCCTGCGCCACTTCCCCCAGTCCTTCGAGTTCTCGTCGCTCGGAGGTTGGCTGGCGACCCGCTCGGGCGGCCACTACGCCACCGCCCACACCCACATCGACGACTTCGTCGAGTCGATCCGCATGGTCACCCCGGCCGGAGTCCTCGAGTCGCGCCGTCTGCCCGGCTCCGGCGCCGGGCCCTCCCCCGACCGGCTGGCCCTGGGCTCGGAGGGAACCCTCGGCGTCATAACCGAGGCGTGGATGCGCCTGCAGGACCGTCCCCGCTACCGCTCCTCGGCGGGGGTGCGCTTCACCGACTACGGCGACGCCGTCGCCGCCACCCGCCAGGTGGTGCAGGCCGGGCTGCGACCGGCCAACTGCCGGCTGCTCGACGACGCCGAGGCGGCGTTGTCGGCCGGGTCGGGCGGCGGCGTCCACCTCCTGGTCCTCGGGTTCGAGTCCGCCGACCACCCGGTCGATGGGCCCATGACCCGGGCGGTGGAGATCTGCGCCGCCCACGGCGGCCAGGTGCCCGACGGGGTGCGCACCAGCGGGCCCGACCAGGAGTCCTCCGAGGCCGGCCGCCAGGGCGCCGTGGGCGCGTGGCGCAACGCGTTCATCCGGGCCCCCTACTCCCGCGACGCGCTGGTGGCCATGTCGATGATCGTCGAGACGTTCGAGACCGCCTGCACGTGGGACGCATTCGATGACCTCCACGCCGGAGTCATCTCGACCGTGGAGAAGGCCGTGCGCGAGGTGTGCGGCGCCGGCACCGTCACCTGCCGGTTCACCCACGTCTACCCCGACGGCCCCGCCCCCTACTTCAGCGTCATGGGGCCGGGCCGGCGTGGATCCGAGGTGAGCCAATGGGACGAGATCAAGGCGGCGGCGGCGGACGCGGTCCTCTCCCACGGCGGCACCATCACCCACCATCACGCCGTCGGGCGCGATCACCGGCCCTGGTACGACCAGCAGCGGCCCCGGTTGTTCGCCGAGGCACTGAAGGCGGCCAAGTCCGTCCTCGATCCCGCCGGGGTGATGAACCCCGGCGTCCTGGTCGACCCCAGCTGACCCGGCCGAGGACGGAAGCCAGGCGACGGCCGATAGGGTTGGGTCGTGGTCGACTCCCGCGCTGGCGCCAACCGCGGCGCCACCAAGGGCAAGTCGCCTGGGCGGCTCATGGAGCGAAACGAGCGGTTGGCGACGCTGGCCGCCGCCGTGCTCAGCGTGGCCGCCGGAGTCGGGTTCCTCGCCGCCTTCCTGGTCGGCCACCACCGCGGCCACACCAGTGGCACCGCCGTCGCCGTCTACACCGCGGGGGACTTCGTCTTCGCCGGCATCCTCGCCTGGGCGGCGCGGGCCGGCAACCGCTTCGCCACCGGGATGATCGCCGTCGTCGGCGGCTTCCTCCTGTGGGGCAGCACCGCCATCTCCTTCCCCTACCTCGCCCTGGCCGCCTGGCTGCTGGTCCGCAACTCTCGGGCCATGCGGGCCCAGCGCGACGCCGAGCGGGCGGCGGCGCCGGCGCGCCCCCGGCCGGCGCCCGCGGAGAAGCGAGCCGGCGGGTGGTTCAGCCGCCGCAAGCGCTCGGCCGACACCGGCCCCGGAGGGGTTCGACGGCCTCCGCCGTCGAAGCGTTACACCCCGCCGCGCCCGCCGGCCAAGGGCGGTCGGAAACGCTGAGGGCCGGCATCCTGCCCCGGCCCCACCGCGGTCGGCATGGTCGACCGCGCCGGCAGGCGGATGGTAGAGAGAGGCGGTGATCAGAGAGGCCCTGGCCGGCGGGCGCGTCGGCGTCACCGGCGCCACCGGCTTCCTCGGCACCGCTCTGGTGGAGCGCATCCTCCGCTCCGTCCCCGAATGTGAGGTGGCGGTCGTGGTCCGGTCGGGCCGGCGGACCGGGGCGGCCGAACGGGTCAGGCGAGAGCTCATCCGCAACGACTGCTTCGACCGCCTGCGGGCCGAGCTCGGCGACCGCTTCGACGCCGAGGTGGCCCGCCGCCTGCACGTGGTCGAAGGCGACGTCGGCACCGACGGCCTCGGGTTGAGCGACGAGGGGCGAGAGGTGCTGGCCGGTTGCCGCACCGTCGTCCACTCCGCCGCCACCGTCAGCTTCGACGCTCCGCTCGACACGGCCGTCGAGGTGAACATGCTGGGGCCGTCGCGGGTGGCGGCGGTCATGGCCGCCCAGGACGGGCACGCCCCGCATCTGGTGGCGGTCTCGACCGCCTACGTCGCCGGCGGTCGCCGGGGCGACGCCCCCGAGAAGCTGCTGCCCGACACCCCCTTCGCCACCGAGGTCCCCTGGCGCGACGAGGTGAGCGCCGCCCGCCGGGTGCGGGCCGACCTCGAGGCGGAAAGCCGCACCCCGGCCCGGCTGGCCAAGTTCCACAAGCAGGCCCGGGCCGACCTCGGCGCGGCCGGGGCCCCGCTCCTTTCGGACCGAGCCGAGCGCTACCGCCAGGAGTGGGTGTCCGAGCAGCTGGTGGAGGCGGGCCGGGCCCGGGCCGTCTCGCTCGGCTGGCCCGACGCCTACGCCTACACCAAGGCCCTCGGCGAGCGGGCCCTGCTCGAGAACCGCGGACCGGTGCCGGTGACGATCGTGCGGCCCTCGATCATCGAGTCGGCCCTGAGCGAGCCCCGCCCCGGTTGGATCCGCGGCTTCCGCATGGCCGAGCCGGTGATCATCTCCTATGCCCGGGGCTTGCTTCAGGCCTTCCCCGGAGCCCCCGAGGGCGTGGTCGACGTCATACCGGTCGATCTGGTGGTCGCCGCCATCCTGGCGGCCGCCGCCGCCGGGCCCGACCCGTCCGGGGCCAGCGTGTACCAGGTCGCCTCCGGCGCCGAGAACCCGCTCTACTACCGCACCCTCGTCAACCTCGTTCAGTCCTACTTCACCGAGAACCCGCTCTACGACGCCGACGGCCAGCCCATCGTCGTGCCCGAGTGGTCGTTCCCCGGGCGGGGGCGGGTCGAGCGCCAGCTGCAGCGGGCCGATCGGGCCCTGTCCGGGGCGGAGAAGATGATCCGCTCCCTGCCGGTGCGGGGGCGCCAGGCCCGGTGGACCGCCACCCTCGAAGAGCGCCGCACCCAGGTGGACCGGGCCCTCGGCTACGTGAAGCTGTACGGCGCCTATACCGAGACCGAGGCGCGCTTCCGCGTCGACCGCCTCCTCGACCTGTGGGGACGGCTGGAGCCGGCCGAGCGCGACGCCTTCTGCTTCGACCCCCGGGTGGTGGACTGGCCTCGGTACGTGCAGGAGGTCCACCTGCCGTCGATCGTCACCCACGCCCGGGTGCGCACCGTCCCGGGCCGGCGGACCGGCCCCGACCGCCACGAGCGGGGGCGACGGGCCATCCTGTCGCCCGACCGCCACCTCGCCACCTTCGACCTCGAGAACACCCTGGTCGCCTCCAACGTGGTCGAGTCCTACTCCTGGCTGGCGACCCGCGACCTCGACGACGCCGACCGGGTGCGCTTCACCGCCCGGGTGCTGCGCCAGGCGCCGGGGTTGCTGGCCCTCGACCGACGCGACCGCGGCGACTTCTTGCGCCATTTCTACCGCCGCTACCGCGAGGCCGATGCCGGGCAGCTGCGCGAGGACGCGGTCGAGCTGTTCCACTCGTTGCTGCTGGCCAAGTCGTTCCCGGCCGGGATCCGCCGCGTCCGCCAGCACCGGGCCCTGGGGCACCGCACCCTCCTCATCACCGGCGCCCTCGACCTAGTGGTGGAGCCGTTCCGCCCTCTGTTCGACGACATCGTCTGTGCCCGGATGTCAGAGCGCGGCGGCCGCCTGACCGGGGAGCTCGACCAGCCCCCTCCGACCGGGGAGGCCCGGGCCCTGGTAATGGCCGACTACGCCGCTGCCGAGGGCCTCGAGCTGGAGCAGTCGGTGGCCTACGCCGACTCGGCCAGCGACCTGCCGATGCTCGAGGCCGTCGGTCATCCGGTGGCGGTCAACCCCGAGGTCAAGCTGGCCACCATCGCCCGGCGGCGGGGCTGGCACACCGAGGTCTGGGAGAAGGCCCCCGGCTACGCGCCCCCCCTGCTTCCCCTCGCCCCCCGCCTGGCCGCCCGGAGGGCGCGGTGAAGGCGCTGGTGTTCGAGCGGTCCTTGCCCCGCTACGCCGCCGCCCGGGTGGCGAGCTCGTGGGTGCCTGGAGGTGGGGCCCGGGTCGGACCGCTGCGGCTGGCCCAGGAGGAGGACCCGGCTCTGCCCGGACCGGAGTGGCGCCGGGTGTCCCCCATCCTGGCGGGCATCTGCGGGTCCGACCTTTCGACGGTGGACGGACGGAGCTCGCGCTACTTCGAGCCCATCGTCAGCTTTCCGTTCGTACCCGGCCACGAGGTCGTCGGCCGGCTGATAGGCGGCCCCGACGACGGAGCCCGGGTGGTGCTGGAGCCGGTGCTCGGATGCGCGGCCCGCGGCCTCGAGCCCCCCTGCGCCGGCTGTGCGTCGGGTAGCACCGGCGCCTGCGAGCGGGTGGCGTTCGGCCACATCAAGCCGGGGCTGCAGACCGGCTTCTGCGCCGACACCGGCGGGGGGTGGTCCACCTCGCTGGTCGCCCATCCGTCCCAGCTCCATCCGGTGCCCGACGGCCTCGGCGACGACCACGCCGTCGTGGTCGAGCCGGCCGCCTGCGCCGTCCACGCCGCCCTGGCATCGGGAGACGTCGAAGGGGCCACGGTGGCGGTCGTTGGCGCCGGCACCCTCGGGCTCCTCGTCGTCGCCGCCCTGCGCCACTTCTGCCTCCCCGGCGCCATCATCGCCGCGGCCAAGCACCCCCACCAACGACGCCTCGCCACCGAGCTGGGGGCCGACCACGTGGTCGAGCCCGCCGGCCTGGCCCGGGCCGTGCGGCGCCACACCCGCGCCATGGCCGTCGGCGACGGGCTGTCCGGGGGGGCCGACGTGGTGCTGGACTGCGTGGGCAGCGCCGACTCCATCGCCGAGGCGCTGGCTGTCGTCCGCCCCCGGGGCCGGGTCGTGATGGTCGGCATGCCCGGTGTCACCCGGGTCGACCTGACGCCGCTGTGGCACCGCGAGACCCAGCTGGTCGGCGCCTACGCCTACGGGGTGGAGACCCCGCCCGGCCGCCCCGGGCCGGTGCGCACCTTCGAGCTCGCCTTCGAGCTGGTGCAGGAGGCCGACCTGGGCCGACTGGTGTCGGCCCGCTATCCCCTCGACCGTTACGCCGACGCCATCGCCCACGCCGGCGCCGCCGGCCGGCGGGGCGCGGTGAAAGTGGTGTTCGACCTGCAGCACGAGTCACGCCGACCGACCTGGAGGACCGCGTCATGAGCCCCCGACCAGGCTTCGTGCTGGAGGTGGACCGCTCCACGCCGGCCACCCTGATGTGGCACGGGGAGGGCTACCGGCTGGAGCGCCTGCCGACCGGGGCCAGGGTCGTCTACCCGCCCGAGCCGCTGGAGCCCCTCGCCGACCCGCGTGGGGCGATCCGCCACGTCCTCGAGAACCCGGTCGACAGCGCACCTCTCTCCGCCCTCCTGCGCCCCGGCATGCGGCTCACCATCGCCTTCGACGACGTGTCACTGCCCCTGCCGCCCATGCGCCGCCCCGACATCCGCCAGCAGATCATCGAAGCCGTTCTCGACGCCGCCGCTGCCGCCGGGGTCGACGACGTCGTTCTGGTCGCCGCCCTGGCCCTGCACCGGCGCATGACCGAGCCGGAGCTGCGCCACGCCCTGGGCAACCGCGTCTACGACTCCTTCGCCCCCCACGGGCTGCTGACCCAGCACGACGCCGAGGACCCGGACAACCTCATCCATCTGGGGGTGACCGACGCCGGCGAGGACGTAGAGCTGAACAAGCGGGCGGCCACCAGCGACCTGCTGGTCTACGTCAACATCAACCTGGTGGCCATGGACGGCGGCCACAAGAGCGTGGCGACCGGCCTGGCCAGCTACCGGTCGCTGCGCCACCACCACAACGTGCGGACCATGCTGCACTCCCGCTCGTTCATGGACCAGCACCGCTCGGAGCTGCACTCCTCCAACTGGAGGATGGGTCGGCTGATCGCCGAGTCCGGCGTCAAGGTCTTCCAGATCGAGACGACCGTCAACACCGACACGTTCCCCGAGCAGTTCAGCTTCCTCTCCAAGCGCGAGTGGGAGTGGTCCGCCCGCGACCGGGTCGGCTTCCTCGCCACTTCGAGCGCGCTGGCCCGCACGCCCGACCGGGTGCGCCGCCAGATCTTCCACTCGATGCGCTCCCCGATCGGGCTCACCAGCGTCCAGGCCGGGGAGGTGGAGGCGGTGCACGCCCTCACGACCGAGAACGTCTACCGCCAGCAGCTCGTCGAGGTCGACGGTCAGTCGGACGTGCTGACCATGGGGCTCCCCTATATCTGCCCCTACAACGTCAACTCGATCATGAACCCCATCCTCGTCATGTGCCTGGGGCTCGGCTACTTCTTCAACCTCTACCGGGGCCGTCCCCTCGTGCGCCAAGGCGGGGTGCTGATCATGTCCCACCCCACCCCGTGGGCCTTCGACCCCGTCTTCCACCCGAGCTACATCGACTTCTTCGAGCAGGTGCTGGCCGAGACGACCGACCCGCTCGAGATCGAGGCCAAGTACGAGCAGTCGTTCGCCACCGACCCGTGGTACATCCACCTGTACCGCACGGGCCACGCCTACCACGGCGTGCACCCGTTCTACATGTGGTACTGGGGGGCGCACGCCCTCGACCATCTCGGCCGGGTGATCGTCGTGGGTGGCGACCCGGCCGCCGTGCGCCGGCTCGGCTTCAAGTCGGCCTCGAGCATGGCCGACGCCCTGGAGATGGCCGAGGACGTCGTGGGCCGCGACCCGTCCATCACCCATCTGCACGCCCCCCCGCTGCTGATGGCGGACGTGCGTTGAGACGCATCCGCATCGGGGAGCGCACGCTGGACCTCGACCGTCTCCGGCCCCGGCCGGCGTCGTTCCCTTGGGGGTCGCCCACCCACCCGGGTGGGGTGGACGTCCCCGAGGAGGAGCGACGGACCGGGGTCGACTACGACACGGCCTGGTCGCGCCGTTACCCCACCCGGGTCGCCCGGGCCTTCTTCCTCGAGGGGGTCACCCGGCCCTTGGTCCACGCCGTCATCCCCCCCAATGTGGTGGGCCTCGACCTCCTCGACGGCCTCGAGCCGCCGGTCATCTTCGCCGCCAACCACGCCAGCCACCTCGACACGCCCCTGGTGCTGTCCACCTTGCCCCGCCGCTTCCGGCACCGGGCCGTGGTCGCCGCCGCCGCCGACTATTTCTTCGACACCCGCTGGAAGGGCGCGGTGTGGTCGTTCGCCCTGGCCGCCATACCCATGGAGCGCACCCGGGTCAGCCGCCGCTCCGCCGACCTGGCGGCCGAGCTCATCGGGGACGGGTGGAGCCTCGTGATCTACCCCGAAGGGGGCCGCACCCCCGACGGGTGGGCCCAGCCGTTCCACGGCGGCGCCGCCTACCTGTCGGTCCGCACCGGGGCCCCGCTGGTGCCGGTGCACATCGCCGGCACCCGCCGGGCCCTGGGGCGCGGCGCCCGCCGCCTGCGTCCCGGCCCCACCCGGGTGACGTTCGGTCGACCGCTGACCGCCGGCCCGGGGGAGGACGCCCGCCGCCTCGCCGGCCGCCTGGAAGCCGAGGTCGCCGCCCTGGCCGACGAGGGGCGCACCGACTGGTGGCAGGCCCGTCAGCGGGCCGCGGCCGGGCACACCCCTCCCCTGGCCGGCCCTGACGCCGCCCCGTGGCGGCGGACGTGGGCGCTCGGCCCGGCAACCGACACCGAGCGGCGGCGCTGGCCCGAGCTTGGCCGCGCCGACGCCGAACGCAGCCGGCGCCGCCGGGACTGAGTGATGGGGGGCTAGAAGGCGCCGGTGCCGTTAGGGGTGCCGAGGCCGGTGGGGCCGTCGTAGCCCACGCCCGCGGTGCAGAGGTCACTGACCGTACAGGTGCCGTTCGAACCCGAGGTGACGTCGTTCAGGCTCGACGCGTGAGAGTACGGGTACGAGCTGGTGATGCTGGCGGCGTTGCCGGCCAGGGCGTACACCGAGGCGACGATGGGCGAGGCAACGCTGGTGCCGCCGAACACAAGCCAGCCGCTGGCCCCGTAGGTGTCGTAGACGGCGACGCCGGTGCTCGGATCGGCCTCGGCGGACACGTCGGCCACCGCCCGGTTTGGGCACCCCGTTGCAGTCTGCCCCAAGCCGTTCGGCTCGTAGGCCGAACATCCGCTCCCCGCCCCCGACCACGCCGACTCGCTCCACCCCCTACTGCTGGCGCTGTCCGGGCGGAGGGTGGTGCCGCCGACGGCAGTCACGTACGGCGACGCCGCCGGATACTCCACTCCGTAGCCGTTGTCCCCGGAGCTAACTGTCACCGCTACGCCGGGGTGGTCGTAGTAGGAGTCGTAGCTGGTCTCGCTGGAGGACTCCGGTCCGCCGTAGCTGTTCGACACGGCGTTGGCCTTCAAGGCGACGGCCGTGTTCACGGCGGTGCCCAGGTTGGTGTAGCTGGGGGAGCTCGCCTCCACGAGGAGGATGTTGCAGTTCGGACAGATGGCCGAGACCATGTCCAGGTCGAGGGAGATCTCTTGGGCCCAGCTGCTGTTGCCCCGTGGAGTGCTTGTCCCGCCGCTCTGGTTGACCTTGCGGAACCACGGCCCGGTGGCGGTCGAGCTCCACTTACTCAGAAGCGGAATGGCCGTGGCGCCGACGTGGCCCCGGTAAATGTTGACGTCGTTGAAGGCGTAGGGGTCGTCGTAGGCGTCGACGATCGCCACCGTCTGGCGGACCCCACCGACGAACCCTCCGGTCGAGGAGATGCTGGCGAGGTTGTAGGCCGACTGGAGGTCAGCCGGCCTGTAGCCGCTGGTCGGCGCAGTTGCCGTCGTCGTTCCGCTGTGCCCGTCAGAGCCGACGTGGCTGCCCCGCCAGTTGTGGGCCGGATCGAGCAGCTGGATGGCGCCGCACGCCGCCTCCCCGGGCGCAGGTGCAGCACAGGAGTGCGCCTGATCCGACTGGGCGCTCGGTCCGCCGCTGGGGGCGGCGACAGCTGTTCCGCCCACTCCCAGCGACCCAGCCAGACCGACGCACGCGATGAGACTCGTAATGGCAGATTTCCGCATGCCCCGCAATTCGGCACGATCCGGTGCGATCTGAGGCGTTTGGGGGGGTGGTGTCCGGTGTGAGGCTTCGGGTCGGCCAGCGAATGGCTATTCCACCAGCCGCAACCCCGAGGGGGCCATGGACGGCTCGGGCGAGGCCAGCTCGACCACGAACTCGGTGCGATGGGCCGGAAAGACGTGCTCGGCCACGAGCACAGCCGACCCGTCAGCGGCCCGGGTCACCCGCTCGCAGCGCAGCACCGGGGAGCCCTCCGGCACGCCCAGGTCGGCGGCGTCGCGGGCGCTGGCGGCCGCCGCCCCGATCGTCTGGGTGGCCCCGCCCAGGGGGACGTCGAGCAGCTCGTAGAAGGTGTGACGCTCAACGTCGTCACGGGAGAACGACGAGCCCAGGGCGGCAGGCAACCAGACGGTCACCCGGGCGAAGGGAGTCCCGTCCGCCAGGTTCACCCGGCGGACCTGAAGGACTTCGATCCGCTCGGCCGGCCCCAGGAGACGGGCGACCCAGTCCGGAGCGGGCACGAAGCGGAAGTCGACCACCTTTCGGCCCGGTTCCATCCCGGATTCGGACAGCTGCTCCTCGATCGTGCCGAGACGGCCCAGGCCCTGGCGAAGCGGGCGCACGGAGGCGAACCAGCCGAACCCCTGGCGCGAGTCGACCAGCCCTTCGGCCTTCAGGTGCTCGAGGGCCTTGCGGACCGTGATCCGGCTCACCCCGTAGGCTCGGGAGAGCTCCGCCTCACTGGGTAGGACCCCACCGGCGGACACCTCGCCCGCCTCAATTTGGGCCCGCAGCTCCGCGGCCACCGCCAAGTAGCGCACCTGTCTCACTTGTCATATACTTGTATCACAATGCTTGGCCCGACGGAAGGAGACCTCCCATGGCGACGGTCACCCCCACCACCCCCCTGGAGCTAATCGACAAGGTCTACGGGAGCCTCACCGAGCGGGTGGCGATCGGCCGCCGGCGCCTGGGCCGCCCCCTCACCCTGGCCGAGAAGATCCTCTTCAACCACCTGGCCGACCCCGAGCACCAGGAGCTCGAGCGGGGCCGTAGCTATGCCGAGCTCTACCCCGACCGGGTAGCCATGCAGGACGCCACCGCCCAGATGGCCCTCCTGCAGTTCATGACCGCCGGGCTGGCCCGGGTGGCGGTGCCGACAACAGTCCATTGCGACCACCTCATCCAGGCTCGGGTGGGAGCCAAGGAGGACCTCGCCGTCGCCGAGGACGTGAACGCCGAGGTCTACCAATTCCTGCGTAGCGCGTCCGAGCGTTACGGCATCGGCTTCTGGAAGCCGGGCTCGGGCATCATCCACCAGGTCGTGCTGGAGCAGTACGCCTTCCCCGGCGGCATGATCATCGGCACCGACAGCCACACTCCGAACGCCGGGGGCCTGGCCATGATCGCCGTCGGGGTCGGCGGGGCCGACGCCGTCGACGTGATGGTGGGCGGCACCTTCGGCGTGCGATGGCCGAAGCTGATCGGGGTGCGCCTGACCGGGTCGCTGTCCGGGTGGACGGCGCCCAAGGACATCATCCTCAAGGTCGCCGAGATCCTCACCGTGAAGGGCGGCACCGGCGCCATCGTCGAGTACTTCGGCCCGGGCGCCGACAGCATCAGCGGCACCGGCAAGGCGACCATCTGCAACATGGGCGCGGAGATCGGCGCCACCTGCTCCCTGTTCCCCTACGACGACCACTCGGGGCGCTACCTCAAGGCCACCGGGCGCGAGGCGTTCGCCGACCGGGCGGACCGGGTCATCGAGGACCTCCGGGCCGACTCCGAGGTCGACTCAGACCCCGAGCGCTTCTTCGACCGGGTCATCGAGATCGACCTGTCCGCCCTCGAGCCCCACATCGTCGGCCCCCACACTCCGGATCTGGCCCGCCCCGTGTCGGCCATGGGCTCCGAAGCCCGCGAGAAGGGCTGGCCGGTGGAGCTGACCAACTGCCTGGTCGGCTCGTGCACCAACTCCTCCTACGAGGACATCACCCGGGCGGCCAGCGTGGCCCGGCAGGCCTCGGCCCGGGGGCTGCGGGCCCGGGTTCCCCTCCTCGTCACGCCGGGGTCCGAGCGGGTGCGAGCCACCATCGAACGAGACGGGCTGCTGGCCGACCTCGAGGCCATCGGTGCGACGGTTCTCGCCAACGCCTGCGGTCCCTGCATCGGCCAGTGGAAGCGCGACGACATCGCCGAGGGCGAGGCCAACTCCATCCTGACGTCGTACAACCGCAACTTCCCCAAGCGAAACGACGGCAACGCCGCCACCCTCGCCTTCATGGGGTCGCCGGAGATCGTGGTGGCCTACGCCCTAACCGGCACGCTCGACTTCAACCCCCTGACCGACGGGGTGGACGGCGTCCTGCTGGAGCCGCCGGTGGGCGAAGAGTTGCCCTCGCGGGGGTTCGAGAGTGGGGACGCCGGCTATGTGGCTCCCCCCGAGGACGGCAGCCAGGTGGAGGTGGTGGTTCATCCGAGCAGCACCCGGCTGCAGCTGCTCGAGCCCTTCTCGCCCAGCCCGGAGGCGGCGCTCACCGAACTGCCGATCCTGCTCAAGGCCCAGGGCAAGTGCACCACCGACCACATCTCGGCGGCGGGCCCGTGGCTTCGTTACCGCGGCCACCTCGACAACATCTCGTCCAACCTCTTCCTCGGCGCGGTCAACGCCTTCACCGGCGAGGCCGGCGCCGGACGCTGCCCAGTGCACGGCCAGATTGAGCCCTACCCCGACTGCGCCCGGCACTGCCGCGAGGCGGGAGTCAGCTGGGTGGCGGTCGGCGACGAGAACTACGGCGAAGGGTCTTCCCGTGAGCACGCGGCCATGGAGCCCCGGTTCATGGGGTGCCGGGCCATCTTCGCCCGCTCCTTCGCCCGCATCCACGAGACCAACTTGAAGAAGCAGGGCGTGCTCGCTCTGACGTTCTCCGACCCCGCCACCTACGACCAGATCGGGGAGGAGGACCGCATCTCCATCCTCGGGCTGGACGGGCTGGCCCCGGACCGACCCGTCGAGTGCCGGATCACCAAGCCGGACGGGACCACCGTCGACTTCACCGCCACCCACACCATGTCCGAGGAGCACATCGCCTGGTATCGGGCCGGCTCGGCCCTCAACCTCATCCGCGAGAAGACCGCGCCGAGCCCGCGCCGTCACCGGGGCTGAGGGCCGCAGCCCTCACCGCCGGCGGCCCCACCTCCGCAGCGGTCCCCATCGGGCCCCGCCGCCGGCGCCAACGGCGGCGAGGCGCTCGGCCCGCAGGGCGTTGGCCTCAGCATCTTCGATCGGGTCGAGGGGCCCCACGACAGACTCGAGGATGAGATCGGCCAGGATGGGGTTGCGGGCCATCACCGGGCCGTGCATGTAGGTGCCGACCACCCGGCCGGACACGGCGCCCTCGCTGCGGTCCCCCGCCCCGTTGCCGACCCCCGACACGACCTGCCCCAGGGGGGTCACCCCCGGGCCGAGGGTGGTGACCCAGCGGTGGTTCTCGTAGCCGGTGAGGGTGGGCAACCCCCGGGCGCCCAGCGCCGCCGTGGGGGTGGAGACCACCTCCCCGACCGCCCGTCGGCCCCGCCCCCGGTCGGTGACGGCGTCGATGAGACCCAGGCCGTCGCGGGGCGTGCCGTCCGCCCCCAGGAACGAGCGGCCGAGGATCTGAAAGCCGGCGCACACCGCCAGCACCGCGGCTCCGGCTTCCACGGCGCGGGCCAGCGGCTGGCCGTGGGACAGCTCGGCCGCCGCCCGGGCCTGAGGCTTGTCCTCCCCGCCCCCCAGGCAGTACACGTCGCAGCTGTCGGGCACCGGGGCGCCGGGGTGGACCTCGACCAGCTCGGAGGCGATCTGCCGCCACTCCAGCCGCCTGGCGAGGATCACGGCGTTGCCGCCGTCCCCGTAGGTGCCGAGCAGCTCGGGGTGGACCACGGCGATCCGTATCGCCGACTCGGTGACCCGGCCGGCGGCCACCGGCAGCTCGGGCGTCCGCCGCGCCTCAGCCATCGGATGACAGAGCCCGCAGCTGCTGGAACGACGTGTAGTTGGCGACGACGTCGACGACGCCCTCGGAGCTGCCGCCCGAGGCGTCCGAGCCGGCTCTCACCGCCTCGGTCAGGTCGGGCACGGTGACGTGGTCGACCTCCGCGTACCTGAGCCTCACGCCGAGGTCTCGGCAGCGCTCCCCCGTCGCCACCACCAGCCGCCGGCCGGCGAGGCGCTCGAAGGGCACGTCCCACAGCCACGAGGGGTCGCGCCCGTCGGCCACCCGGGCGTTGATGGCGACGACCACCGGCGCCGGCGGCGGCGACAGGATGTCGAAGATCTCCATCCATCCCGCCGGGTTCTTGGACAGCAGCAGCCGGCAGGAGCGCCCTCCCACCCGCACCACCCGGTAGCGCCCGGTCACCTCGCTCACCGCGGCCATCGCCTCGGCCGCCCGGGCCTCGTCGACGCCGAGGATCGTCGCCGCGGTGGCGGCCATGGCCGCGTTGGCCCGGTTGGCCCTCCCGGGCAGGCCGAGCTGGAGGGGCACCCGCCGTCCGCCGGTCGTCACCAGCTCTGATCCCTCCAGCCACACCTGCGGGTCGGGACGGGACAGGCCGCAGGTCGGACAAGCCCAGGTGTCCGCGTCAAAGGCGATCGTCCCCTCGCATTCCGGGCAGCCGCTCGCATCCAGCTTCCATGAGGCGCCCGCCGCCACCCACACCACCGTCGGGGCGGCCAGGGCGGCCCACGCCACCAGGGGGTCGTCGGCGTTGGCCACCACCGTCGCGTCGGTGAGGCCGCCCACCGCCTGGCGCCAACGGGCGGCCAGCATGCGGACCTCGCTCATGCGATCGAGCTGGTCGCGGCTGAGATTGAGCAGGCACACGCCGACCGGGCGCACGGCGGCCGCCACCCGGCCCAGGTAGGCCTCGTCCACCTCGAGCACGGCCACCGAGCCCGGCTCGGCGGTCGACAGGGCCGCGACCAGCCCGGGGGGGAGGTTGGCCCCCCCGAGGTTGGTGACCACCGGATGGGTGGTCACCACGGCCGTGGACAGCAGGCGGGTGGTGGTGGTCTTGCCGTTGGTGCCGCTAACCAGCACAACCCGGTGGCCGACGGCGAGACGCTCCAGGGCCGAGGGGTCGATGGCCAGGCTGACCCGCCCCCCGATGACGCCGCCGCTGCCGGCGCCGATCCGCCGCGACACCGCCGACACCGCCGACCCGGCCCGGGCCGCGCCGCGGGTGCGCAAGGGCAGCCGACCGGGCCGGGAGGCCACCCCGGCGGTCGCCTCCGGCAAGCCGGTCAGGCCTCGACCGGATGGGCGGGCGGGGTGGCCAGCTCGATCTGGCGGGCGGTGGGCCGGCGCCGCCGGCGGGCCTCGGGCGGCAGCAGGGCGACGATCGCCGCCATGATCCGCTCGGTGTCGGCGTGGGGCTCGTCGTGGGCCAGCTGCGCCGGCTTTCCCACCCGCACCTGAACCGTCGGCGGGTTGACGATCTGGTGGACGCGGGGGAGCCGCTCCCGCCGGGGCCAGACCAGCTCGGTGCCCCACAACCCGATCGGCACCACGGGCGCCCCGGTGAGGGCGGCCAGCCGGGCCGCCCCGGTCTTGCCCTTGAGCTCGGGGTCGAAGAACTGCCGGCCGCGGGGGATGGTGCCCTGCGGCAGCACGGCCACCAGCTCTCCGGCTTCGAGGGCGACCTGCGCCTCGCGCAGCGGCTGGTCCGACCCGGTCCCCCGCTCGACCCGGATGCCTCCGGCGGCGCGGGCCAGGGAGCCGACCACCGGCGCGTCGAAGACCTCCTTCTTGCCGAGGAACCGCAGCTTGCGCCCGGCGCCCAGCACGGTGAGCCCGATGGCGGCGGGGTCGAAGTAGCTCCGGTGGTTGGCGACGATGATGGCAGGGCCCTCGGCGGGGATGTTCTCCCGCCCGGAGATGTCGAAGCGGGCGTAGGGGAACATGGCCGGGTGCGACAGCCACTGCACCACGTCCATCGGCTCGATGCCGGCCAGCTTGGGCACGCCGGGTGGGGCGTCGAGGTTCATGACCGGCCACCGTCGCACCACGGCGACGGCGAGCAGGCGGGGATCCGGGTTGACGGCGACCGGATGGCCGACCGAGCTGAGCAGGGGCACATCGAAGACACTGTCCGAGTAGGCGTAGCTGGCCGACAGGTCGACCTGGCGGGACTCGGACCAGCGCCTGACCGCAGCCAGCTTCCCCGTGGCCCACACGAACTCCCCCTCGAGGGAGCCGGTGTAGGCGCCGTCTCGCTCGGCGTAGCGGGTGGCCACGATGTCGTCGAAACCGAGGCGCTCGGCCAGCGGCGCCACCAGGTCGACCGGCGTGGTGGTGGCCAGCACGGTCAGGTGGCCGGACTCGCGGTGGCGGCGGAGCAGGGGCCGAGCGTAGGGGGCGACGATGGCGTCGAGCTCCTCCGCCGCCTCCTTGCCGGCCTGGCGCACGGTGTCGGCCGGCCATCCCTTGGCGAACAGGGCGGCGGCCCGAGCCAGCGCCATGGAGGGCAGTGACTCCCCCACCACGTCGTAGAGCCGGTAGAGCAACCGGCCCGACCGGGCCCGGCGGCCGTCCACCACCCCGGCGGCGGCAAGGGCCTCGCTGATCAGCGGACCACTGGCCCGGCGCAGGACTGTGCGGTCAAGGTCGAAGAACGCAGCGACGGCCACCCGGAGACGTTATCCCCCGGCCGGGCCACACCCGGCCCCTGCCCTATCGTCACCGGCGATGGAGCTGCGTCAGCTCGCCGCCATCGCCGCCGTAGCCGACCAGGGCACCTTCTCAGCCGCGGCCGACGCTCTCGGAACGGTGCAGTCCAACGTCTCCGCCCACGTCGCCAACCTCGAGCGCGAGCTCGGTGTCACCCTGTTCGACCGGTCCGCCGGCCGGCTGACCGAAGAGGGTGAGGCGGTCGTGGCCCGGGCCCGCCGGGTGATGGCGGAGATGGAGGCCCTGCTGGCCGACGTGGCCGCCGTCCGCCACGACGTGTCGGGCTCGGCCCGCCTCGGCGTCATCGGCACCACGGGGCGGTGGCTGGCGCCCCTCCTTCTCGACGCCACCGCCGCCCGCTACCCGGGCGTCCGCCTGGCGGTGGTGGAAGGCAACACCACCGTGCTCGAGACCCTGCTGCTGGGCGGGCGCCTCGACCTGGGCGTGGCCCAGCTGCCGGTGAAGGACGACGACCTGGTGGCGACCCGTCTGTTCGACGAGGACCTGGTGCTGGTGGTGCCGGCGGAGAGTGAGCTCGCCCGCCGGCGCGAGATCGAGCTGGGCGAGCTGGCCGGCATGCCGCTGCTCCTGCCCCTGCCCGGCACCACCTTGCGTGAGGAGCTGGACGCCGCCGTCCGCCCGGCCGGATTCGAGCTGACGCCCAAGGCCGAGCTGGACGGGGTCCGCCTCATCGCCTCGCTTACCTTCGAGGGCCACGGCCCCGCCCTACTACCGGCCACGGCGGTGCCGGAGTTCCTGCGCGACCGGTGGGCGTCGGTCGCCGTTCGCGGCCTGCCCCGCCGTCAGGTCGGCAAGGTCCTGCGCCGACGAGGGCTGCTGTCGGCCCCGGCCCGGGCCGTGGCCGAGCTACTCGACGAGCTGGTAGCCGCCGAGCTGACCGCGGGGCGGCCGGGCGAGCGGGGACTGCATCCGGCCGGCAATTCGTAACGTCTTTGTCACTTCCATCCGGCGCAGACCCGACCTATGTTTTCGGCCCGGACGGGGCGCGGCACCCACCGGGGTGAACCCGCCGCCCGGCCACAGGGGGTGCGGTCGTGACCCAGGTGAGCGACATGCACGGTTTCCGGGTCGAGGTGCGCAACCGCTTCGACGGG
Organism: Actinomycetota bacterium; assembly: GCA_021325435.1. Lineage (GTDB taxonomy): Bacteria > Actinomycetota > Acidimicrobiia > Acidimicrobiales > JAJPHE01 > JAJPHE01. Next base: position 85,169 of record JAJPHE010000115.1, read on the forward strand.
GGTTGGTCCAGCGGCTACGTGCTGGAGGAGGTGATCCGCTCCGGCGTCGGGGAGATGTACCGCATCCGGCGCGACTCCGACGGATCGGTTCTACCCGCTCTGTTCGACCGCAGGGACGTCCGCCGGGCCGACCCCGGCTTCGTGGTGGACTGGGAGATCGCCAGCGGGTCCTGACCGGAGGCGGGCCGAGGGCCGGGCGGCATCGGAGCACCCTTCCGCCCGATAGCGTCGCCGCCGATGATCGTCGCATTCTCGGTGACGCCTCTGGGCGTGGGTGATTCGGTCGGAGACCTGGTGGCCGAGGCGGTGGCGGTGGCCCGCCAGAGTGGGCTCCCGTGTGAGACCAACGCCATGTTCACCAACCTCGAAGGGGAGTGGGACGAGGTCATGGAGGTCGTCAAGGCCTGCGTGGCCAAGGTGGCCGAGGCCGCGCCACGGGTGAGCCTGGTGCTCAAAGCCGACTACCGGCCGGGCACCACCAACGCCATGGTGACCAAGGTGGCCTCGCTGGAGCGGCGTCTGGGCCGCCCGGCGGACTGATTTCAGGCGGCGGGAGAGGTCTGGTCAGCCGGCACCGCGTCGTGGAAGGCCACCGGCCCTTCAGCGGGTTCCGCCCCTGCGTCGACACTGGCGGCCAGGTCGGACAGCGCCGCCAACTCCGTCTGCAACTGGTCGATCTCGACCTGGATGGCGGCGGCGTCGGACTTCCTGCCCTGCACGCTCGCCCGCTCGCGTCGTTCGACCAGCTCGATCAGCTGGAGCTCGAGACCAACGGCGTGGTCCTCGCCAGAGTTCATCGTTTGAGCCTCCTGTCCCACCCGGTTCGTTCCCCGGCCCGGCTCGTCACACACCGTGGCAATGTCTGGAACGTCGTCTGAGTCGGCGGGCGTCCTGCTCGCCGTATCGGCGGGCCTGGCGCTGGCCACGGTGAACAGCACGATCGTGAACGTGGCCCTTCCGGCCATCGGCCGTCACCTCCACGCCGATCTCGTCCTGCTCCAGTGGGTGGTGAACTCGTTCACCCTCGTCTACTGCGCTCTGCTGCTGCCCGCCGGCCCCGTCGGAGACCGGATCGGTCGCCGCCGGCTCCTCCTCGGCGGCATGTCGGTGTTCGCCGCCGGCTCGGTCGCCTGCGCCGTAGCCCCTGACATCACCTCGCTGATCGGGGGCCGGGTCCTCCAGGGAATCGGGGGCTCGGCCATCGTGCCCGGCGGCCTCGCCCTCCTCGCCCGCCAGTTCGGCGAGCCGGCGGCGCGGGCCCGGGCCCTCGGGGTGTGGGCGGGGGTGGCCAGCCTGGGCCTCGCCGTGGGGCCCGTCGTAGGTGGTGTGCTGATCAGCGGGTTCGGGTGGCGGTCGGTCTTCTGGCTGCTGTCGGGGTTGGCCGCGGCCAGCGTGGTGATGGTCCGCCGGCTGGTGCCCGAGCGACTGCACGGCGCCGATCCGCAGGCGGCGCCGTTCGACTGGCCCGGTGCCCTGTTGGGGGGCATCTGGCTGGCGGCCCTCTCCTTCGCCCTCATCGAGGCCCACGAGTACGGGTGGAGCTCGCCGGAGGTCCTCGGCGCCCTCGGCGTGACGGCGGCGTCGCTGGCGGGGTTCGTGCGGGCCGAGCAGCGCCGGCCGCCGCAACGCCCGCCGCTGATGCCCCTCGGCGTCTGGCGGTCCCGATCGTTCATCGCCGCCAACCTCGGCGGCCTCGCCTACTTCCTGTCCCTGTTCGGCATCCTCTTCTTCTTCAGCCTCTACCTGCAGCAGCAACGGGGCGACTCGGCCCTGGCCGCCGGCTTGCTGTTCCTTCCGCTGACCGTCGTCATGGCGGTGCTCGGGCCGGTGGCGGGCCGGTTGGTCGCCCGGATCGGGGTCCGTCCCGTCGTCACCGTCGGCTTCGCCGTCGCCGGGTGTGGCTGTCTCGCCCTCGCCGCCCTACCGGGCGGAAGCGGGCACGTCGACCTCGAGCTCCGCCTGCTGCTGACGGGCGTCGGCTTCGGCCTCATGAGCACCCCGATGACCACGGCGGCGATGGGTTCCCTGCCGCCGGCCGCCGGCGGTCTGGCCTCGTCGCTGTACAACGCGTCGCGCCAAGCGGGCGCCGTCATGGGAGTGGCGCTGCTCGGAGCGGTGCTCACCGCCCGCCAGGCGTCGGTCCGCCGGCACCACCCCGGCGGGGCGGCGGCGTTCCTGTCCGGCCTGCACTCAGCGATGCTCGTGGCCGGGCTGATGCTGCTGGGCTCGGCAATGCTGAGCTGGCGGCTGCTGCGGGGTTCCGGCGGTCCGATCAGTTGACTCGGCGCTGGCGACCGGCCCAGTAGGGCTCGCGCAGCTCACGCTTCAGGATCTTGCCCGACGGGTTGCGGGGCAGGACGTCGATGAAGTCGACCGACGTGGGGCACTTGTAGTGGGCCAGGCGCTGCCGGGCGAAGGCGATGATGCCCGCCTCATCGGGCTCCGCTCCCTCACGCAGCACCACCACGGCCTTGACGGTCTCGCCCCACTTGTCGTGGGGGACGCCGATCACCGCCACGTCGGCCACGCCCGGATGGGCGGCCAAGGCGTTCTCGACTTCGGCGGGGTACACGTTCTCGCCGCCGGACACGATCATGTCCTTGATGCGGTCGGTGAGGAACAGGAATCCGTCCTCGTCGAGGTAGCCGGCGTCGCCCGTGCGGAACCAGCCGTCGGCGAGCAGGACCTCGGCGGTCGCCTCCGGCTTCCCCCAGTAGCCCTTCATGTTCTGGGCGGAGCGGGTCCACACCTCGCCCACCTCACGGGGGGCGCGGCCCGCCCCGCTGTCGGGATCGACGATCTTCAGCTCCACCCACGGGTAGGGGCGCCCGGCCGAGCGGAGGAGATGGCCGCGGGGGCCGTCGGGGTCGTGGTCCGCCGCGTCGAGCTGGGTGATGGCCCCGGTGGTCTCGGTGAGGCCGGAAACCTGCACGAAGTCACAGCGGAAGGTCCTCATGGCCCGTAGCAGCGTCTCGTCGGTGATGGGCGACGCCCCGTAGGCGATCATCCGCAGAGCGGAGTAGTCGCCGTCAGCCGCGCCCGGCACCCCCGACAGCAGCTGCAGCACGGCGGGCACGATGAAGGCGTTGGTGATGCGCAGCCGCTGGAAGCTCTCCACCAGCTCCGCCGGCACCACCTCTCGGAAGACGACCGAATGGCAACCGGCGGACATCCCCACCAGCGCCCACCCCGAGCCGCCGATGTGGAACAACGGCATGGCCACGGCGTTCACCGAGCTGCCGTCCATGCTCCACGCCGGACACACCTCCGAGATCAACCCGCCGAGGTTCGAGTTGGTGAGCATGGCCCCCTTGGGCAGGCCCGTCGTGCCCGAGGTGTAGAGCTGGAGGGCGACGTCGTCGGGGCCCGAGCCACCACCCGGGTCCTCCGAGGGCTGGGCGGCCAGCCAGTCCTCGTGGCTGACCCGGCCGGCCCCGTCCCCGACGACGACGATCTCCTTCACCGTCGACAGCTCACCCTCGAACTGCTCGAGGTGGCCAAGGAACTCCTCTCCGACGAAGAGGACCTTGGCCCCGGCGTCGCTGACGATGTAGGCCATCTCGGGCGGAGCCAGGCGCCAGTTGACGGCCACGGTGACCGCGCCCAGCTTGCCGGCGCCGAAGAGGACGTCGAAGTACTCACCGCCGTTCTTGTCGAGGAAGGCGACCCGGTCGTCGGCGCCGACGCCTAGGGCGGCGAGACCCTGGGCCACCCGGCTGGACCGGTCGTCGAGCTCCGACCAGGTGAAGCGACGCCCCCCGCAGGTGAGGGCGGGCGCGTCCGGCGACGCCGCCGCGTTGCGCCTCACAACTCCGGCGAGAGACCAGGGGCGCTCAGCCATGTTTCGTTCCTCCCGCGATCACCGGGCAGCCAGCAGCTTCATTGCTTGGGTGCAGATCTCCGACACCAGCTCCGCCGCCGGCTTCACCCGCCCGACGTGACCGACCGACTGGCCGGCGTAGAGCGCCATGGCCCCGATGTCGCCGGTGGTCTGCTTGTTCGGCACCGGCGGCGCCAACCGGGGCACCGGCATGGTCTGTCCTGAATCGAGCTCGATCTGGGCCACCACCTCACCGGCAGCAGCGGCGGCGTCTACGCAGCTGCGCAGGACCCGATGGGGCGCGTGGGGCCAGATGGCGGAGAACGTCTCGGTGAGGACCGTGTCCTCGGCCCGGGCGGCGACGAGAGCGTCCACATAGGTCGGATGGGCGCCGGACTCGTGGGTGGCGAGGAAGGCAGTCCCGATCCGCGCCGCCGAGGCCCCCGCCGCCATGACCGCGGCCATCGCCCGCCCGCCGGCTATCCCTCCTGCCGCCACCACCGGCAGCTCCACCGCCTCGAGTACCAGCTCGAGCAGGGGCAGCAGACCTACCGTCCCACGCACGTGCCCCCCCGCCTCCACCCCCTGAGCCACCACGAAGTCCACCCCGGCCCCGGCCGCCGCCCTGGCCTCGTCGGCCGACCCCACCTGCCAGCCGCACAGGGCGCCGGCGTCGTGCACCCGCCCGACGAGACCTTGATCAGGGTCGCCGTAGAAGAACTCGAGCAGCCTGGCACGGGGGGCGGCGGCGTCCACCGCGGCGAGATCGAGGAACGGCATCAGAAAGTTCACCCCGATGGGCCCCCCCGCCTCCTCGACGGTGGATTCGACCAGGGCGCCCAGCTGCTCCGCCGCCACCATCGGGGTGGCCAGCATGCCGACTCCGCCGGCGGCGGCGACCGCTCGGGCCAGCTCCGGCGTCGACACCCCTCCCATGCCGGCCTGTTGGACGGGGAGGCGGCAGCCGACGAGCCGGGTGAAGGCCGTATCCCACTGGAGCTCGGACACGTTCGGACCGTACCGCGCCTCCGGTCGGCTCATCAGTTGCCGGCGGGCGGAGGTCTCAGCGGCCGAAGAGAGCCAGCCACTCCTGCATGGTCTGGGGCCGCATCACCGGGTTCATCTCCTTCACCGCTCCGAGGGTGGCGGCCGACGGCACCGAATAGCGGTGGCCGGGGAACAGGACCGTCTCGTCGGGCAGGCCGGCCAGGCGGCGGACGCTCTCGAACATGGCCTCGGGGTCGCTGCCCGGCAGGTCGGTACGCCCGCACCCCTCGACGAACAGGGTGTCACCGGCGACGAGCATGCCGGCGACCAGGAAGCACTGGCTGCCGGGCGTGTGACCGGGGGTGTGGAGCAACTCGATGTCGACCTCGCCGACGGTGACCCGGTCGCCGGAGTCGTGGGTGACGAGATCCGATGCCGACACGCCGGTCACCCGGCTGACCCACTCCGCCTCGTGGCGGTGCACGTGGACGGGAACAGGCTGGACGGCGAGGAGCTCACCCACGCCCTGGATACCGTGGCCCATCATGGACCCGCCCACGTGGTCGGGATGGTGGTGGGTGGCCATGGCCCCGACCAGTCGCATTCCGTCGGCCCCGGCCACCTCGACGATCTCGGCGACCTGGTAGGCCGGATCCACCACCACCGCCTCGCCGGTGCGCCGATCGCCGATGAGGTACACGAAGTTGACCATCTGCCCGGCCAGCGGGTCGCCGGCAGCGAAGTCGCGGCCCGACAGCAGCTGCCTGAAGTACAGACGGTCCTCCACGGGAGACGCATCGTAGGTGGCCCCCGTTCTTGCCCCGCGCCCAGATAATGGCTACCTTCCGGGTCGGATTTTGGCGGGGCGGAAGCCGGGGACGTGGCGCCCCGTCGGAGCCGTCACCGGAGGGGCTGGGAGGGTCCTCGTGGACGAGGGGAGCAGGAGCCGGCGCGGCGGTGCGCTGGTGTCGGCGCGCTGTTCGGAGTGCGGCACCACCGTGTACTCACCTCAGCTCAGCCCCGACGAGCTTCTCCGGCGCCACCGGCCCTACTGCCCGGCGGCGGCCGACCCCGACGACGGCGCCAGCGGCGATTGATCGACGCCGCCCCGGGCCCGGAGGGCGTGTGGATCATCCCCAGCGTGGCGCGGCCGGCCGGCGGCGGGGCAGCAGGACCCGGATCGTCACCGCCCCGAAGATGAAGCCGACCACGTGGGCGACATAGGCCACGCCGGCGCCCTGGGCCACCCCCCCGCCGGACGAGTAGGCCCACTGCAGAAGGAACCAGAAGCCGAGCACCAGCCAGGCAGGCAGGCGGAACGGCAGGAAGAGCAGGAACGGCACCAAGGTCGTGACCCGGGCCCGCGGGTAGAGCACTAGGTAGGCGCCCAGCACGCCGGCGATTGCGCCGGACGCGCCGATGAGCGGGTTCACCGAGTGCGGAAAGGCGAGGGCGTAGCCGTAGGCAGCCACATACCCGGACGCCAGGTAGAACAGCAGAAAACGAAGACGACCGAGGCGATCCTCGACGTTATTGCCGAACACGTAGAAGAACAGAAGGTTGCCGAGGATGTGCAACCACCCGCCGTGGAGGAACATGGCGGTGAGTACGGACAGGACCGGCACCTTGTGGAAACGCTCGGGTGGGCAGCGGAACGGGCCCACGTTGGTCTCGACCGTCGGTGGCCGGCGGGCCAACTGACGGTCATGGACCAGCTCGGTGGGTAGGGCCCCGTAGTGGTCGAAGAACTCAGCCTGCTGGCAGGCGGCAGGGACGGTGCCGGGCGTGCCCGACAGCGACAGCTTGGGGATGGGCTCGGCGAGGAAGAGCGCAAGATTGACGACGATGATCAGATACGTGACCATCGGCGTGCGCCGCACAGGGTTCTCGTCGTGAACGGGGATGACCATGGGGTCCCATCCTCGCTCGACAGATCGGCGCTCGAGCGGTGGGCCAGCCAAGCACCGCCGGCGAGGGGCCGGCAAGCTCGCTGATGTCAGGACGTGAGCTGGTCGTGCTCGGAACGGCCAGCCAGGCACCGACCCGCCACCGCAACCACAACGGCTACTTCCTCCGATGGGACGGCGAGGGCATCCTGTTCGACCCCGGGGAGGGCACCCAGCGCCAGATGATCCTGGCCGGGGTCTCCTCTCCGAGCATCGGGCGCATCTGCGTCACCCACTTTCACGGCGACCACTGCCTGGGGCTGCCGGGAGTCATCCAACGGATGTCACTGGACGGGGTGTCCGGCCCGGTGGACGTCCACTTCCCCGCTGGGGGCGAGGTCTACTACGAGCGGTTGCGGCGGGCGGCGATCTTCGACGACCGCACCGAGCTGCGCCCCCGACCCGCCGAGGGCGAGCACTGGGTGACAGAGCTGAGAGACCTGCGCCTGGTGGCCAGAAGGTTGGACCATCGGGCCGACACGGTCGGATGGCGCCTCGAGGAGCCCGACGGGGTCCGCATGGTGCCCGAGCGGCTGAGAGCGGCCGGCATCTTCGGGCCCGACGTGGGGCGGTTGCAGCGTGAGGGATCGTTGATGATCGAAGGCCGCCGCATCTCCCTCGAGGAGATGAGCGCCCCCCGGCGGGGACAGCGAATGGCGTTCATCATGGACACCCGGGTCTGCGACGCCGCCTTCGAGCTGGCCGCCGACGCCGACCTGGTGGTCTGCGAGGCGACCTTCCTGTCGTCGGATGCCGACCTCGCCCAGGCCTACGGCCATCTCACCGCCGGCCAGGCCGCGTCGATCGCCGCCGTGGCCGGGGCCCGCCGACTGGTTCTAACCCACTTCTCCCAGCGCTACGGCGACGACAGCGCTCACCTGCGCGAAGCGACCGAGGTGTTCGGCGACGTGGTCGCCGCCCGCGACCTCGACGTCGTGACCGTTCCCCCCCGGCGGTGACTCAGTCGGGCGCCACCGCCGGCGCGCCCGCGGCCCCGTTGCCGGCGACGTCGTGGACGGCCCTCGGCGCCAGCCCGGTCAGGCCGGACAGCAGGCCCGACAGTTCCATCGGCACCACCAGCTTGGTCGACGGCGCCGCGCCGATCTGCTTGAGGGCGTCGAGATACTGCAGCGTCATGGTGTTGGCGTCCACCGACTGGGCCACCTCGAATATCCTCCCGAGGGCCAGGGCGAACCCCTCCGCCCGCAGGATCGCCGCCTGGCGGTCACCCTCGGCCGAAAGAATCGCCGACTGCTTCTGGCCCTCGGCCACGGTGATCGACGACTGCTTCTGACCCTCCGACTCGGTCACCACCGCTCGCCGAGTCCGCTCGGCCGACATCTGCCGGGTCATCGCCTCCAGGATCTGCGGCGGCGGGTTGATCTCGCGGACCTCGACGTTGGTGACCTTCACACCCCAACGCTCCGTCACCTCGTCGAGCTTGACCCGAAGGACCCCGTTCATCTCCTCGCGCTTGGACAACACGTCGTCGAGGGGCATGTCGCCGACCACGCTCCGTAGCGTCGTCGAAGCGATGTTGAGGGCAGCCCCCTGGAAGTCCTGAACCTGCAACACGGAGACGACCGGATCAATGACCTTATAGAAAATGATGAAGTCGATGGCGATGCCCGCGTTGTCGCGGGTGATGGCCGTCTGGTGGGGGATCTCGAGGTACTGCTCGCGGAGATCCACCCAATTGACCCGGTCGATAATGGGATTGATCAGGGTGAAGCCCGGCCCCCGGGCCCCGACCGAGCGCCCGAGACGGAAAAGGACGATGCGCTGGTACTCACGGACGATCTTGATGGCCGACACCAACAGGCTGAGCACCAGCAGAACCAATACGACGACACCTATGACTGCGCCGATGACCATCTGTTCTCCTCTCCAGGAAGGCTCTCCGGCCCCGGCACCGAGCCGAGCTCCGACCAGACCGTCAGGCCCACCCCACGCACACCGATCACGTGCACCGGCGCGCCCTCGGGGACGACGCCGCTGACCGATGCCGCCGTCCATGTCTCACCCGCCACCCGCACCACGCCCGTCGGTGACAGCGAGGTGACGGCGACCCCGGCGGCTCCCGGCGGCGGGGTGGGTCCGGTTCGCACCTCCAGCTTGCGGTAGCGCAGGGCGGGGAGCGCCAGGGCCGCACCGACCAGGGAAGTGCCGGCGGCGACCCCGGCCATGGCCCAGGCCAGGGCGGTGGTCGGCCCCCGGGAGGCCGCCGCGGCCAGCCAGGCACCCAGAAAGGAGAGAGACACGAACGGCGCCACCAGGGCGTGGCCGCCGGCGTGGGCGCCGGCCAGGGACGCCCCGGCCAGCAGGAGGACCAGCACCGCCCCCACCAGCCACACGAGGCCCACCGGACACCTCCTCGGGGCCCGACCAGGGCCCGCTAAACCGAGTGTACGGCGGTCAGCAGGCGTAGTCGTCGTCGTAGGGACCCGGGCCGTACTGCACCAACCACACCGGTCCACCGGTGAACGACCCGGCGGAGCAGTAGGCCGCCGGGTCCGACGCGCCGCCGGTCGCCACCCACGCCGGCACCCGGGGGGCGAAGTTCCCGGCGATCTCGTGCCACTGGTAGCTGGTGGAGTAGACGGCGGCGGTGGCTCCCCCGGCGTGCAAGGCGTCGATGGCGCCCTGGATCACCGCGGCATTGGCGGCGGTGTCGGAGCTCCAGTAGTTGCCGGTCTCGACGTCGAGCCACCAGGTCAAGGCCCGGGCCCCGTTGGCGGCCGCCGTCGACTGAGCCCAGGCGGCCGAGTTGTAGCCGTAGTTGTAGCCCTGGCAGCTGAGGTCGCCCGAGCCGCACCGCCCGGCTGGCCCCCGCATCCAGGACGACGGATCCGACCCCGACGGCGAGTTGACGTTGAGATAGAGGCTGAGCCGGCTAGACGCCCACTGCGCCTCCGAGCCCAGGCATGGGTTGGCAGAAAAGGCGTGACCCCCGGTGGCTCCCACCACCGCCACCCGAAAGGCGCCGCTGGGGTAAGAGCCGCCGCACTGGGGCCAGGAGATGTCGAACCCGGTGGCGCCGGGCGGGTACGGGTCGATCGGCCCAACCCCGCTGCCGACTCCGGGCCCCCACGCCAGACCGACCACCGGTGGCCCCGGGGGCCCACCGGCAGCCGATCCCCGGTAGGGCGCGTCACCGAACGAGAAGACGCCCCCGTCCGCGGCGACCAGCCAGTAGCCACCCTCGTCGGGGCTGTCGGCCACGCCGGTGATGGGGGCGGCCAGCGGGGCCAGCAGCTCCGACCCGAAGTAGCGGGCCGTCCCGAAGGCGAACACCTCGCCGTCGGCCGCGACCAGCCGGTAGCCGAGACCGTCAGGGGTGGTCGACAGGGCCACCATCCGGGCGCCGGGCCGAAGGGCGCCCACCGAGCCGAGGTACGGCGCGTCGAACCCGAACAGGGCGCCGCTGTCGGCGAGGATCCAGTACCCGCCGGTGGCGAGGTCGGCGGCGATGGCGGTCATGCGAGTGGACGTCATCGGGGTGGCCGTACCGAGGAAGCGGGCGTCGCCGAAGGTGAAGACGCCGCCGTCCGCCCCGAGCAGCCAGTAGCCCCGACCGTCTCGGGTGGAGGCCATGGAGACGATGGGGGCGCGCAAGCGTCGGCCGGCCATGGAACCGAAGAACCTGGCGTCACCGAAGCCTCGGACGGAGCCGTCCGCAGCGGCCAGCCAGTATCCCCGCCGGCTCGGCGTGGCCGTCACCGCCACCACCGGGGCCGAAGAGCCGAGCGCGGCGAAGCGGGCAGCTCCGCCGAACGCGGTCACCTCGCCGGCGGCGTTCACCATCCAGTAGCCCGGCTGGCCGGGTGTCCCGGAGCCCGAAGCGGCCGCCGAGCCGGGGGCCATCGGAACGGCCAAGAGAACGGCCACCACCGCCCCCAGCAGCGCTCCGGCCTTCCTGCCCACCCCGCTTCCCCCCCAGCTCGCCCCGCCGCCACAGTCTTGGATCCGATGACCCGGCGCCGCAAGCGGCTGGACCCAGGCCTCAGACCTGGTCGACGGAGGCGGGATCAGCTGTGGGAAGGCAGCTCGACCGGCGCGGCCAGGTGGGACTCGGCCCGGTCACCGCCGGCCCGCTTGGCCCGGTACATGGCCAGATCGCTGAAGCGGACCAGATCGTCGACCAGGTCCACCCCTTCCGGACCCACGGCCACGCCCACGCTGCATGAAAGGAACACCTGGTCGTCCCCGTGACTGATGGGCTGCCTGACGGCCTCCACCACCCGCTGGGCCAGGGCGGCGGCGCCTGCCGGGCCCCCGACGTCCTCAGCGACGACGGCGAACTCGTCACCGCCCAGTCGGGCGAGCTCGTCGCCCGCCCGGCTCACCTGTCGGATGGCGTCGGACACCCGGACCAGCACCTGGTCGCCGAAACGGTGACCGAAGTGGTCGTTGACCGACTTGAACCCGTCCAGGTCGACGAACAGCACCGCTAGATCGGCCTGACGCCGCACCGCCCGGCCCCACGACGCCTCGAGGGCGCGGTAGAAGGCGGCCCGGTTGGGCAGACCGGTCAACGGATCGGAGAACGCCAGCCGTGACAGCTCGCCCTGCGCCCGGGCCAACCGGGCGCTGACCCAGGCGATGGCCTCGGCCACGAGGACGAACACGGGCACGGCGTAGACGGCCGACGTGTACGCCCACACCGGATGGTGTCCGCCGACGAACAGGGGCGCCAGGTACGACGCCACCGCCAGCGGGGCCACCCGCAATGCCGTCCAACGCTCCTGGGTGACGCCCACCCACACGAACAACACCATGTAGAAGATGGCGTAGCGGTAGGGGTCGACCCCCCCGTAGAGGTTGTGCAACGAGATGAGCGTCATCGCCGGAGGGGCGAGGATCCAGAGCATGCCGGGGCGCGACACCTTGGCCCAGGGGGCGTACCAGGCGGCGGCGCCGATGGCTGTGGCGGCCACGCCGATCCACACCACCGGCCAGCCCTCCATGCCGGCGGGGGCAGGCAGGAGCGGGCTGGCGGCGGTGACGACGCCGCACAGCAGGTAGAGGACGGCGGCGAGGCGGCCGGCCACCTCGTTGGTCAGGACGCGCGCCGGCCCCGTCGCCTGGTCGCGCTCGGTGAGCGTCATGGAGCAGCTGCCCGCCACGAATCCACATCTAGGGTTCGGAACGGGACGACCAGATCTTTAACGGCAACCGCCGGTTCTTCGAGAAAGATCCGGTTGGGGTCAGATGACTGACATGACCGGTACGTCCACCGGTATCAGACCGTCCTGGGTGGCGAAGTACAGGCGGTAGCCCTCCGAGTCGTGGGTGGCGGCCACGAGGAAGACCTGCTCGCGGGCGGCCCGGCGGCCGAGGATGAGAACCAGGTGCGAGTCGCTCTGACCCGGCAACAGCAGGGTCGATCCGTCCGACAGGGACAGTACGTGGGCCCGACTCTCGTTGTGCACTCCCAGGACCCGGACCCGCCGCTCCTCGAGCGCACGCAGGAAACGGGCCAGCCGGGGACGCCCCGTCGCCATCTCCTCTTCTTGGGCCTTAGCCATCATGGCCTCGAGCTCGCGGCGTTCGACGGGGCTGAAGATCCGGTCCAGCTCGTCACCCTGGCGCAGGTCGACGACCATCGTGGTGCGCGGCCGACGCCGGGCCAGCACCGCCAGGACGGCGAGCACGGTCGGCACGACCAGGGCGAGGGCTACGGTCACTGCCGTCCTCATCCCGCCGCTGAGGCCAGTTCAAACCCTGGCCGCCCGTTGCTCATCGGATCACTGTTCGACGCTCGCTCCGTCATTCCTCTTCGAGCCAATCTGGCCTACCGGCCCGCTTTCGGTTCCGGTCTCAGCGTGCCGGAGGGCGGCCCGGAGCGCACGAGTCGTTCGGCCCTACCCGTTCCGGAGGAACGGGATATCCCAGCTGTGATGTCGCGACCCAGAAGGGCCCGGCGGTGAGCCCGGGCGCCCGGACGGGGTCGAGCGGAGTGGCGGCGGGCAGGCGGCCACGGCACCGCTCGGCCCGGGCCAGGGCCGCCTTTTCGGCACCAAAGGCGGCCTTTGCACCGCCGCCGGCCCGGTTGAGGGTGTGAATTCCCCCCAAGAGGGACAGGGCGACGGCAAGGGCGCCCACTCCCAGGGCGGCGGCGGGGAGCCGCCGGGGCACGACCTCGACGAGGAGGAGAACGACGAGGAGGGCGGCCGGGTACTCGTATCGACTGGCCTCTGGTGATTGAGCGGCCGCCCGGGCCAGGCCTGTCAACACCCAGAACACCCCCAGAGCACCTCCGACGGCGAGGAAGCGGATGCCGACCCGCCGGGCCAACAGGGCCCAAACCAGTCCCAAAGCCATCGCCGCCCCGACGGCGTAGGCCACCTCCGGTCTGGCCGTACCGCACAATCCCTCAACCGTGGCCCGCGCCGACCGGAGGATCCATCCGGGGAGGCGGCCCACGTTGGCCGACGAGTAACCGACCGACCCCACGTCTCCTCGGGGTGATGCACCCGGCAGCGACCGCAGCCCCGCCGGGGGTAGGGCGGAAGGGCGGTACAGGACGAACCACGCGACCCAGCTCACGCCGACGGCGCCCACCACAACCAAGCGGGCCGGTTTGCGAAGGAGGGCCGCCTCCACCGCCAGGCCGGCGACGACCGCGAGACCCAGCCCGGAGCTGGCCACCGCCAGGACACCCAGGACGATGGTCAGGGGCAGCTCCCATCTGACGCCGGCGTCCCACAGAAGTAGGCAGCCGAGCAGTGCCACCAGCGGCAGGACGAAGCCGGCGTTCACCGGCCACAGAAGCACCTCCCACCCGGCGCCGAGGAAGGCGAACAGGACTGCGGCCAGGGCGGCCACGACGGGCCGGCACCGGCGACTGGCGTAGAGGTAGAGAAGGCCGGCGCAGACGACGTGCAGGCCGATCTCCACCGCCCGGTAGGCGCCGTAGTGGCGGAGGCCGACGGCGGCGAACAGCACCCGGTAGATGACGATCACCGTCGCTTGCAGGTGACCGTTGTGAGGCGCGAGGAAGGCCGAGGCGCCGCCGGAGCGCCGGTAGAGGATGACGCCCCACTCGTCGTAGAAGAAGAACCACGCCCGGCCGACCAGTCCGATGGTGGCAGCGGCGGCGACGAGAGCGGCCACGGCCAAGACGGCCGACAGTCGCCGCTCGCGCGCCGTCACGTTCATGCCTCTCCATAGCATGGGTCATGGCCGCGCCCACCGAGACGCTCGAGTTCTGGCCGGATCGTCCCCAGGCGCTGGTGGAGCGGATGGGCGAGATGGCCGTCACGGGCGACGGCTGGATCAACCTCACCCCCCACGTGGGCGACGAGGATCCAGAGCTGCCCGGCGACGGGCTGTTCGGGGCCTTCTCGGCCCGCGGTCCGGCGGTGCCGTTGTGCACCTGGGTGCCGGCTCGGCGTCGGCGTGAGCGACGCGGACGCCAGTCCCTGGGCGTGCAGCACGCCACGGGCACCCGGGCCGCAGCCCGTCTGGCCGGGGCCGGCCACCCCGTGCCGGAGGGTTGGAGGGTGACCCAGGATCATCCCCGGCGGGGCCTGGTAGTCGAGGTGCACGCCGACGAACCGCCGGAGCGGGTGCTCTCCTGGCTGATCGGGGCCGGGGAGGCCTTGTGCCTGCCCACCCCGACCGGCCAGTGGCGGGCGGCCCTCTACCGGGGCTGACAGGACGTCAATCCGGCCGATCGGCGGCCCTCAGCGCCGAAATCGTCGGGCGAGTGTCGGGCGACCAGCGCTTCAGAGACCGCTAACCCCAAGCGGTAGCCTTCGCCGGTGGCCACCAGGACAAACCAATGGTTCTCCGGTCGGGCGATCCTGGCCCACGTGGCTCTGTTGATCTGGTTCCCCGGTTGTCTGGTCGCCTGCTGGTGGCAGGCCACCCGGGCCATGTCCGGGAACTGGCTGAGCTGGTTGTACGCCACCGAGTGGCCCGCCCTGGCCGTCTTCGGTGTCGCCGTGTGGTGGGGCCTGCTCCACGACGACCCCGACTCCGTGGGCACCCGGGCGGTGCGCCGCTGGCAAGAGGAGGAGCGCCGGAGCCACCCCGCTCCTGAGCGCCGCGCCGTGCAGGTCGACGATCCGGAGCTGGCCGCCTACAACCGTTACCTGGCCTCGCTGGCGGCCAGTGGACGGCGCAAATCGTGGCGCAGCCCGTGACCGGCGCCCTCCTTCGCTACCGGGTGATGGCCTACATCGTCGGCGTCGGTCTGATCATCCTCGTGTTCGTGGGCATGCCGCTGCAGTACGGCGCCCACCAGAAGGCAGTGGTCGCCGTGGTCGGGCCCATCCACGGGTTCTTGTACATCGTGTACCTGGCCGCCGCCCTGGACATGGCCCGGCGGGCCCGCTTCACGTTGTTCCAGATGGTCGCCATGGTGGGCGCCGGCCTGCTGCCCTTCCTCGCCTTCTACATCGAGCGCAAGGTCACCCGTCGGGTGGAAGAGGAGCTGCTCGCCGCCTGAGGGCGTCGGCCTCGCCGCTCAGTTGGCGAAGTCCTCGGTGATGAAGACCTGCCCGGTGTACGGCGAGCGGATGACGGCTACGCCGACCATGGTGAAGTAGGGGCTCAACAGATTGGCGCGATGCTCGGCGCTCTGGTCGAACCCGAGCTCCACCGACGACACGGTGGGCCCGACGCCAACGTTCTCGCCGACCGTGGTCGCGCCGGGCGGAGCTTGAAGCATCAGGTCCGGGTTGTGCCCCAGCGCATTGGCGCGCACCAGGTTCTCGTCCCAGGCCTCCGCCGCAGCCTGAAGATTGGCGGTCTGAATGGCCAGCGGGGCCAAGCCGTAGGTGGCGCGGTAAGCGTTGATGTTCTGCACCACATACCACGCCGGAGACGGTGAAGCTCCGGCCGTCGCTCTAGGCACGACAGCGAAGACGAGCGCGGCAACCGCGCCGAACAGGATTCTCTTCAGCATTTTTCTCCCCATGGGGTCCCAGCTACGTGAACGAGAACCTAGGCGACCATCGCGTCGGCGGCAACGACCCGCAATAGGTCAGCGTCAACCGGGCCACACAAGTCAGACTCTCCTAAACCGCCGTTGTTTTCTGGGCTTTTCGGGCCTTACCGACCCACCGGAAAGAACGCAAGAAGCCGCGTCCTATTAGACAATGCTGAACACAGGAGGATGTCAGGCATGATCATCGAGACTCACCGGTTCCGATTGGCTTCGGGCACCAGCCGCGATTCGTTCGTCGACGCGGACTCGCAGGCCCAGGTGGACTTCTTCTACCAACAGGCCGGCCTGAGACGGAGAACGGTCGCCAGCGGAGACGACGGAGAGTGGCTGACCGTCACCCTCTGGGACTCCCCCGACGCGGCCCGAGCCGCGTGGCGTGCCGCCGAGGAGAATCCAGCAGCTCGACACTTCCTCAGCCTCATCGATGACGACAGTACGGAGCGAAAGACCTACTCGCTGTTGGGGTGATCGGCGTCCTACTGCTGGACGAGCATGACGGGATTGCCCTCAGGGTCGGCCACTCCGGCGAGCGTCGGTCCTCCGGGGATGTCGAAGGGCTGAGCCAGGACCGCGCCTCCGAGGGCTTCCGCCTTGTCGAGGGAGGCGTGCAGGTCGCGCACCTGGACGTAGAGGGTCACCCGGCTCTGTTCGCCCTGGCGGATGTGCCCGCCGGGACCGGGCTCGGGGGCGCCGATGCCCGGTTCGATGTTCATGACGGGTCCCTCGCCGATTCGCCAGTTGAACAGCTCTCGATAGAAGGCCCTGAGCCGGTCAGGGTCGCGCGCTTCGATCTCCCAGTGGACCACCGGCCGAGCCCAGTCCTCGCTCATCGTCCTCCTAGTTGCTCCGCGGGGGCGCAGCATACGAGCGGTGCCACACCGGTAATCAGACCGTCACTATCCGGCTGGCGGCCACGGTGCCGTCGACCAATTCGAGCTCGCCGACGGTGTGGACCGGCTGGGCCCGCCGCTGCGTCGGTGACCCGGGGTTGAAGAGCAGCTGTCCGTCCAGACCTTCCTCGTTCCAAGGGATGTGGCTGTGGCCGAACACGACGACGTCGGCCGTGGGGAACTGCCGTCGCAGGCGGGCGGCACGTCCGGCTCGCGGCCCGCTGTCATGGATCATGGCGACGCGCACGTCGGCCAGCTCCACCACCCGAGCGACAGGAAGCAGGCCGACGAGCTCCACGTCGTTGTTGCCGAGCACCGCGTGAAGTGGCGCCACCTCGGCCAGGGAATCGAGAGTCGACCGGCTCGTCACGTCACCGGCGTGGAGGACAACGTCAGCGGCCTCGATCAGCTGACGAGCTCTGGCCGAGAGCCCGTCGATGCCCCGCCGTAGATGGGTATCCGCCAGCACCGCGACCCGCACCGGTTGCAGCTTGCCACTGATGGCCGCCCCTTAGAAGGCGGGGGCGCCCGCCGGTCGGCGAACCCCGACGTCGGGGAGGCGAGCGGCGATGCCATCGGAGGACAGGAGTCCGACCAGCCGCCCGTGGTCGAGCACCAGGGCGGCATGGTCACGCCCCGAGCGGACCTTCTCCGCCACCTCGGCCAGGCCGTCATCCGGAGCGCACACGACGATCTCGTCGGGGCCGGCGGCGGCTTCGGTGATAGGCGTCAGCCACCACCGCTGCCCGGGGACCTCGTTCATGCGTTCGGTTGTGGTGAGGCCCACGATGGCGCCGTTCTCGTCGCCCACCGGAACGGCCTCGGCGAGGTGAGCGCGGGCCAACCGATCCACCTCGGCGACGGTCGCTGACGCCGGCACCACCAGCGGTGCGATGTTCATGGCGTCGACGACGCGTGGCTCACCACCCTGCTGGGCGGCGACCGCCAGCCGCTGCTCCTGGCCGGCGGCGGTGACCACGAACCAGCCGATGAGGGCGAGCCAGAGGCCGCCGGCCGCCCCTCCGAAGACGAACTCGGCGCCGCCGAGGGCGATCAGCCCGTAGCCGACGAACCGCCCCATGGCCGCCGCCGCCGAAGTAGCCCGAGCCCGGTCGTCCCACCGGCGCCACAGCAGAGATCGCAGCACCCGGCCACCGTCCAGCGGGAAGGCCGGCAGCAGGTTGAACAGGCCGAGCACAACGTTGATTCCGGCGAGCCACGCCATCGACGCCACCACCAGGTGGCTGACGCCTTGGGTGTGAAGCAACCAGGCGGCCGCGCCGGTGGTCACTCCGATGCCCAAACTGGCCAAGGGGCCGGCCAGCGCCGTGCGCAGCTCGGTCCGGTGGTCGCTGACATCGCCTTCGAGCTGGGCGACCCCCCCGAACAGCCAGAGGACGATGACCCTCACCTGGACACCGTGGCGGCGAGCCACCGCCGCATGGGCCAGCTCGTGGACCAGCAGGCTGGCGAAGAAGGCGACGGTGGTCGCCAGGGCGGCGACCCAGTAGGCGGCCCGGTTGTAGCCGGCCGCCTCGACCGGCAGCTGCCCCGAGGCCAACCCCCAGGCCACGAGGACGAAGATGGGCGCCAGGCTCCAGTTGGCCGCCACCCGGATCGTGCCGATCCGACCCAGCGTCAACCCGTCGTTCATCATCGTTCCTCCTTACCTCCTACAACGCCGGCGGGGCCGGCAACGTTCCGAGGGTGGCCTCCGGCCCTGCGAGAGGGCTGGGAGCCGGCTGTGGACCGGCTTCGTCGGCCGAGCAGGTGGTTTGATGGTCGGTCGAAGGAATGGAGCGGGGTGACGGAGCGCATCGATTACGACGAGTTCGGCATGTTCCACGAGAACGCCGCCGAGTACGGACTCCCCTACGACGGGCCGCCGACCGTTCGCCGCCAGTTCGTCGAGGTGGGCGGCGGACGCCGGATCAGCGCCCTGGTGTGGGGGGAGGGCGCGCCGGAGCTGGTGCTGCTCCACGGGGGGTCGCAGAACGCCCACACCTGGGACACCGTCGCCATGGCCCTCGGACGGCCTCTGGTGGCCGTGGACCTACCGGGCCACGGGCATTCCGACGGGCCCGCCGATCGGGTCCGCGGCCCCCTGAACGTCGAGGCGAACGCGGCCGACGTGGCGGTGGCCGTGCGGGCTCTGGCACCTGACGCTCGCGGGGTGGTGGGCATGTCGCTCGGAGGCCTCACCCTCATCGCCCTCGCCCGGCAGGCGCCCGAGCTGGTGCGGCGGGTGGTCCTGGTCGACATAACCCCGGGCATCAACCGCGAGAGCGCCAGGCACATCACCGACTTCGTCAACGGACCGCCCACCTTCCCCAGCTTCGAGCAACTGCTGGAGAGAACCATCCAGTTCAACCCGACCAGAAGCGTGTCCTCGCTGCGCCGGGGGATCCTTCACAACGCCGTTCAACTGGAGGACGGCAGCTGGGAGTGGCGCTGGGCCAGGTGGCGCCGACAGGGCGCCAGCGGACCCGAGACGCCAACATCGGCCGCCGAAGACATCTACGCCGAGATGTGGGGGTGGGTGAGCGCCATACAGGTGCCGGTGATGCTCGCCCGGGGCATGACCGCTCAGTCGGTCATCCGTGACGACGACGAGGCCGAGCTGTTGCGGCGCCATCCCGGCGCCCACGTCGTGAGGTTCGTGGGCGCCGGCCACAGCATCCAGGGAGACAAGCCGGTCGAGCTGGCCCGAGAGATCGAGGCGTTCGTCTTCGACTAGCGGCCGCCGCCGGTCAGACTTCGTCGGCCCCGGAGAACGCCCGGGCCATGTCGGCCTCGACGAAACGCTGAACCGAGGCCCCGACCAGACCGCCCGCCCCGACCAGCACCCCGAGCACGACCAGGGCCACCCGCTGGCCGGCCCCGTTGATCAGCGGTCCGACCACCGCCACCTGGAGGACGATCGCTCCCAGCGCGTACCACAGCAACGACCATCCGTATGCCTGCGCCCGCAGCCGCGGCGAAGCCACGAAGGCCACCAGGGTGGTGTAGGCGGGCAGGAAGCCGAAGGCGCCGACGGTCAGGGCGGCGGTGGCCGCCACCGACAGACCGAGGAACGGGACCACGCTCATCACCAGGATGCCCACGCCGCAGCTGAGCACCAGATAGCCGCTGATCTTCGCCAAGTGGGGGATCCGGCCCGCGGCCAGAGCCCGATTGGTGAGGCGCCCCCCATAGATGATGCCGAACAGACCGCCGAGTCCGTACAGGAGGCTGATGTTGCCCCGCGCCGCGTCCCCGAGGTGGTACACGTCGTGGAAGAAGTTGTTGAGCACCGTCTGAAGGGGGAGGGTCCCCGCCCCGAAGAGGAAGGCGGCTATCCAGGTACGGCGCAACGACCGGATGGCGCGTACCCGTCGGAAGCCTTCGCGCACCGAACGCAACGGCTCGCCGAAGGACAAGCCCATCGAGGCGCCTCGCGCCGGCTCGGCCAGCCGTTGCAGCAGCACCACGAAGGCGAATGTCGGCACGGCCAGGGCCACGAAGGCGACCCGCCATCCGAGCAGGGCGGCGATCAGCCCGGCAAGGGGGCCCCCGATGAGACCCAGGCCCTGACTGACCCAGCGGTAAGTGGTGAACACGGAGCCGAGGGCGGTGGAGCCGTAGTAGTCCGCCAGCAAGCTGGGATAGACGGTCTCCGTCGTCAACTGACCGACACCACCGACCGTGCGGGCGAGCACCAGGAGGGCGAGGACCGGCGCCACCCCCGTGAGGATGGCCGTCACCCCCCACAGGATCCCGGCCAGGACGCTGAGTCGCACCCGGTTGGTGCGGTCGCCCCAGTAGCCGAGGTGGACCGAGAACACGACCGGCACCGCTCCGGTGAGGGTGGCGATCGAGTCGATGCTGGCCACCGACAGATGGAACGTGTGTCGGATGTCGGGGGCCAAGATGCCGAAGGCGTTGAGGTCGAAGCTCTGCACGCCCGCCAGGCCGACCAGCACGGCCAGGGGCACCCAGCCGGTCGGTTCGAGGCGGTCGGCGAATTCCTTCAGGACTCGGGGTGCCACCCGTCGCCTGGCCCCTGCTGACGGAGACAGACCCGGGCCGGCCGGAGCCTCCTCCACCCCCTCCGGCGCCGCGCCCTCCGCCGCCACCACTGCCGGTTCTGCCGCCCCCTCCACGCCGGAACAGTACGGCGTGCTGGCAGGTATCTCCTGCCCCGAAAGGGAACGTCTACATACCCGGGCCGGGACGAGAATTAACTGATTGATTGAATTCGTCAAATCGTCTAGGATGGGGGCCGTGACCACCCAGACAGAGATCCCTCCGACAAAGACCAGAGAGCGGAAGGTCCCGACCCGGCGCATCTCCTTCGAGGAGGCGCTCACCGACCTCCCCAAGCATTTCGCCGCCGACGGTGACCTGATTCTCAGCCACCTGGCCGCCGCCCTGTCGGGGCTGTTCCCGGACGGGGAGGACTTCTTCGTCCGTTCGGTGCGCCGTTTCCGCGACCAGGTGCAGGACCCGGTCCTCAAGCGGCAGGTGGCGGGCTTCATCGGCCAGGAGGCCATGCACGGCCGCGAGCACCGGGCCCTGAACGAGCGGCTGGCCGAGCTGGGCTATCCGACCAAGCAGATCGAGCGGTTCACCCGTTGGGGCCTGGCCCTGCGCGAGCGGCTGCTCTCCCCGGCCTCGAACCTGGCGGCCACCGCTGCCCTCGAGCACTTCACCGCCACCCTCGCCGAGCTGCTGCTCACCCATGAGGAGGTCCGGGCCCTGTTCGGTCACGACGGGGTGAAGGAAGTGTTCCTGTGGCACGCCCTCGAGGAGTCGGAGCACAAGGCGGTGGCCTTCGACGTGTACAAGGCGGTTGGGGGAAGCGAGCGTACGCGTATCGTCACCATGAAGGTGATCCGCTTCGCCTTCCTTACCGGCCTAGCCGCCCAGGTGGCGGTCTCGCTCCTCGGTGACTCCGACACCTACCGGGGCGGCAACCTCCGACGCAGCTGGCGCCGGCTCAGGCGGTCCCCACTTCTCAGCCGTGAGCTGTGGCGGCAGCTGAAGGACTACGACCGTGCCGACTTCCACCCGGAGGACCGCGACACCGCCGCCCTGATCGAGCAATGGCGCTCGGAGCTTTTCGGCGAGGAGGGAGTGCTGAACGACCGGCTCGTCGGCGCCCGGGGAGACACCACGGCATGAGTGGTGAGCACCTCGACGTACTGATCGTCGGGGCGGGCCTCTCCGGGGTCTGTGCCGGTCACTACGTGCAGAGCAAGTGCCCGTGGGCGAGCTACGCCATCTTCGAAGCCGGAGACTCCATCGGAGGGACCTGGGACCTGTTCCGCTACCCGGGCGTGCGGTCGGACTCGGACATGTTCACGCTCGGGTACTCGTTCCGGCCGTGGCCGGAGGACAAGTCGATCGCCGACGGTGCCTCGATCCTGAGCTACATCAAGGACACGGCCCGGTCGGAAGGCATCGATCAGCGCATCCGCTACCGCCACCGGGTGGCGGCTGCCGCCTGGTCGACCGAGGAAGCGCGCTGGCACGTGACCGTCGAGACCGATGGCGGGGCCATTCATGAGCTGACCTGCTCGTTCCTTCTGTCTTGTACCGGCTACTACCGCTACGACCGCGGCTACCTCCCCGAGTTCATCGGCCTCGAGCGATACCGGGGCGAGGTGGTCCATCCTCAGCACTGGCCCGACAACCTGGACTACACCGGCAAGCGGGTCGTCGTCATCGGCAGCGGCGCCACCGCCGTCACCCTGGTACCCGCCCTGGCCGAGAAGGCCGAGCAGGTGACGATGCTGCAGCGCTCACCGAGCTACATCGCCTCCCTGCCGGCGCGGGCCCCCGTCGCCGCCTTCCTCCGTCGTCTGCTTCCCGAGCGGCTGGCGGCCCCCGCCATCAGGTGGGTGAACGCCATCATGACCCAGACCTTCTACCAGCTGAGCCGACGCCGGCCGGCCATGGTCAAGCGCATGCTGCGCCGAGGTCTCGAGCGCGAGCTGCCGCCCGGATACGACATCGACACTCACTTCACTCCGCGCTACAACCCGTGGGACCAGCGACTCTGCGTGGTCCCCGACGGCGACCTGTTCGCAGCCATCCGGCAGGGACGGGCATCGGTGGTGACCGACCAAATCGCCACCTTCACCGAGAAGGGGTTGCTCCTCGAGTCCGGAGAGGAGCTGGAGGCGGACATCGTGGTCACCGCCACCGGCCTCGAACTGATCTTCATGGGCGGCATCCAGCTCAGCGTGGACGGAGAGGCCGTGCCGGTGAGCTCCAAGCTCAGCTACAAGGGGATGATGCTCGAAGGGGTGCCGAACCTGGCCATCGCCATCGGCTACACCAACGCCTCGTGGACGCTCAAGTGCGAGCTCACCTGCAACTACGCCACCCGGCTGCTCAACCACATGAAACAGACCGGCATGCGCCAGTGCACCCCGGTGAACCAGGACGCCTCGGTCAGCGCCGAGCCCCTTCTCGGGCTCTCCTCGGGGTACGTCCAGCGATCGGTGCACCTGTTTCCGAAGCAGGGCTCGCGGTTCCCCTGGCAGGTCCACCAGAGCTACCTACGCGACTATCGCGACCTCAAACGGGCTGACATCAGGGACAGGGCCATGGTGTTCTCCAACCCGGCCGGCCGACGGGCCCCGGCGGTCGCCGCCTCCTGACGCCAGCGGTCCTCCCACCTGCCAAGGCCGGCGGTCATCCCGACGGCGAGCTGGTCGTCGTCGTGTTGTTGCGCCCGTTACCCGAGTAGGCCGTCGTAGTGGTGGTGTTGGCCGGGGCGGTCGTGGTCGTCGGGTAGGTGGTGGTCGTCGTCTGATAGGTCGTGGTCGTCGGGTACACGGTGGTGGTGGTGTCCCCGAGGCTGGTCGTGGTCGACGGGACGGTCGTGGAGCTCGAGGTGGTGGAGCTGGTCGGCAGCGGCACCGGCGGGTTCTGACCGGCCACCTGAGCGTACGGTTGGAGCGCCAGCGACTCGGGGCCCGCCGTCACCAGCCCCTCCACCTTCTGGCCCGCGAGTGCTGTGGTCATCACCGACGAGAAGATGCGGGCGGGGAACGTGCCGCCTGTGACGCTGACGCCGTGGACGTCGGTCATGGGGACGGCGCCGTTCAACTGGCCGACCCACACGGCGGCGGCCAGCTGGGGGGTGAACCCGGCGAACCAGGCGTCGCGGTACTGATCGGTCGTGCCGGTCTTGCCTGCCAGCGGGCGACCGATGGCCGCCGCCGTCCCCGTTCCGTTCTGCACGACCCCCTCCATGGCCCGGGTGAGGACGGCCACCTCCTTGGGGTCGAGGGCGGCGTGGGTTTCGGTCTGGTGGCGGTAGATCTCCACGCCGTGGCGGTCGACTATGCGGGTGATCGAATAGGGCCTGGCCCACACTCCACGGGCGGCGAGGGTCGCATAGGCGGTCGCCATGTCGAGCGGACTCACACCATGGGTGACGGCGCCGAGGGCCACCGACGGGTTGTTGCGATCGGCGTCGAGGGTCGCCGGAAGGCCGGCGTTCTCCGCCATCTGCACCGCCTTGTCCGGTCCGACCACCGCCACCAGCTGAGCGAAGACCGTGTTGATCGACTTGGCCAGGGCGTCGTCGATACTGGCCGTCGGCTGACCGGGCTCGTAGTTGTGCACCTGCCAAGGAGTTCCCTTGTAGTTGATGGTCATCGGTGAGTCGGCCGGCAGAACCGACCGCGGGTCGATGCCGGCGTCCAAGGCGGCGAGGTAGACGAACGGCTTCATGGCAGAACCGGGTTGGCGATGGCCGTCCACCGCCGGGTTGAACCCGGTGCTCGCCTGACCGAGTCCTCCGAACACCAGGCGGATGGCACCGTCACCGGGCTGGATCGAGACCATCGCCGCCGCCGGGTCGCCCGGCCCACCCAGCATCTTCTGGACCGCATCGTGGGCGGAGCGCACCGCGGCGGTGTTGAGCGTGGTGTAGACGGTGTAGCCCCCCGTGTCCAGGGCGCGCAGTCGAGCGTCTGCGGTCGGGCCCAGTGCCGGCAACATGGCCGCCTCGCGGCGCACCACATCCACGAACTGAGGAGCGGGGCCCGGATCGGAGGTGGGGGCCTGCAGCGACAAGCCGAGGGGCGAGGCGAGATCGCCCTTCAGCTCATCCTGGCGCAGCCAGCCGTGCGCGGCCATGGCCCGCAGGACCTCGTTGCGGCGGACGATCACCTTGTTCGGATTGGTGGCGGGGTCGAGCCCCTCAGGTGAGCGGATCTTGCCGGCCAGCATGGCCGCCTGCGGCGCGGTGAGCTGCGCCGGAGACTCGTTGAAGAAGGTGTGGGCGGCGGCGGCGATCCCGTAGGCGCCGTCGCCGAAGTAGACCTGGTTGAGGTAACGCTGAAGGAGCTGGTCCTTGGTGTAGTGACGGGCCAGCTCGTCCGCGTACAGCAGCTCCTCGACCTTGCGCAGGATGGTCCGGCGCGAGCCGACGTAGTTGATCTTGGCTAACTGCTGGGTGATGGTGCTGGCTCCCTGAGTGGAGTTGCCCCCCACATCGGCGAACAGGGCGCGGGCGACGCCCGCGGGATCCACTGCGGCCTCCTGGTAGAAGCGGGCGTCTTCCGCCGCCAACACGGCGTGGGGTACCTGCGGCGGAAGGTCCTTCAGCCGCACCTTGTCGAGCGACTGAGTCCCGTCGAACTGGGCCAGGACGGTGCCGTCGGCGGCGACCACCTTGCTGGTGGCGGACAGGTCCCCGAATCCGGCGATGTTCGGAGCGAAAGGCGAGGTCGCGACCAGGACGAGCCGACTCAGCGACGTGGAGGCGATGCCGCGAGTGGGCGGAAAAGCAAGAGCGGCGACCGGCACGCCGACAACGATGGCGGCCACCCACCGCCACCGCAGTCTCCGGCCGCCCGGCAGGGGCAGGCCACGGGGTGCCTCTCTGCGGCCTCGCCGACGGAAACCCGGAAGTCGCCATGACATTGCCGCGGCTTTGTCCCCGGATTCGAAGCTTCCAAATCCCGGGTCTTGAGCGCGGCAATTCGCTTGGCCGCTCGCCCGGTCCCCCCATAGCGTCCGTTTGGTGACTGAATGAGCAGCGGCGACCAGCAGCACGCGCAGGAAGAAGCCCATGCCGGCGTCACCGCGGCGCCTTCCCGAGTGACGATCACCGAAGGGGTGGTGCTTCGCCCAGCTGGCCCGTGGACACCGGCAGTCCACGCCCTGCTGCGCCATCTGGAAAAGGTCGGCTTCGCCGCCGCTCCTCGGGTCGTGGGCGAAGGCGAGGACGGGCACGGAAACGAGACGGTCTCCTACATCGAGGGCGAGTTCGTGCATCCCCGAGCGTGGAGCGACGAAGGCATCGTCGAGCTCGGTCGGCTGCTTCGCCGCCTGCACGACTCGGTAGCCGGCTTCGTCCCCCCGCCTGATGCCGCCTGGCAGCCGTGGTTCACCCGCTGCGAGAGACCGGGCTCGATCATCGGCCACGGCGACCTGGGACCCTGGAACATCGTCGCCCGCGCCGGGCTTCCGGTCGGGATTATTGACTGGGAGTTCGCCGGCCCGGTCGACCCGCTCGACGAGGTGGCCCAGGCGGCCTGGCTGAACTGCCAGCTGCACGACGACGACGTGGCCGCCCGCAACCGACTGCCCACCCCAGAGGCCCGGGCCCGCCAGCTGGCCCTGTTCTCCTCGGCCTACGGCCTGAGTCGTCCGGCGCGGACCGGGCTGGTGACCCGGATGGTGGAACATGCCATCCGCGACGCGGCCCACGAGGCGATCGACGCCGGAGTTAGTCCCGGTGGAGGGGACGCCGGGGCCATCTGGGCCATCGCCTGGCGGACCCGGTCGGCGGCGTGGATGGTCCGTCACCGGCGTCTGCTGGAGAGCGCCCTGCTGGAGGGCCCGCCGGCGGATCAGCCGGCGCGGTGATTGTTGATGACCCTTACGTAGCAGTAACTTTGCTTGCCATGGCCGTCAGCACGTCAACCTCGCCGAGCGCCGACGATCGGCAGCGCCGACGGATGAGGGGGGAGGACCGCCGCGTGCAGCTGCTCGAGGCGGCCGGCGAGCTGGTGCGGCGCAAGGGGGCGGCGGCCGTGACGATGGACGCCCTCGCCGCCGAAGCCGGCGTCTCCAAGCCGCT
Source organism: Actinomycetota bacterium (assembly GCA_021325435.1). Taxonomy (GTDB): domain Bacteria; phylum Actinomycetota; class Acidimicrobiia; order Acidimicrobiales; family JAJPHE01; genus JAJPHE01. Next base: position 111,855 of record JAJPHE010000115.1, read on the forward strand.
CGTCTACATGCACTTCTCCAACACCCCCGAGGTGCTGCTGGCTCTCATGCGCCAGGAGCACGAAAGACTCGACGCCGAGGTGTTGACCGGCCTGGCCAGCGCGACGACCTTCGACGAACGCCTGGCCGCCCTCACCCGCCCTTACTTCCGGCTCCTGGCCGAACGGGGCTCGCTCTTCCACGAGCTGGTCATCCGCCAGTCCAACCACGAGGTGCTCGAGCGGTGGCAGGCCGAGCGGCGCACGACAGTCGTCGAGTTCATCGCCGAGGTGATCCGCGGCGAGTTCGACATCTCGGCGCCCCGGGCCACGCTGGCCGCCGCCGCCCTGTTGGGGGCGTTCGAATCGCTGGCCCGCCGGTGGGCCGACACGGCGGAGATCGGCCAGCCCGAGGCGGAGCAGGTCTTCCGCCGCCTGGTCCACGGCGGACTCGAGGAGCTCAGCCGATGACGAAGGCCGCCCTTCACCCGTGGAACCGCGAGTTCGCCTGGGCCGATCATCGGGCGCTCGCAGGCTTGCTCACCCAGGCGCAGGTGGACCAGTTCGACCACGACGGCTTCGTGGTCCTACCCCAGCTGCTTGACAGCGACGAGCGGTCCCGCACCGTCGCCGAGATCGACTGGCTGGAGGCGGAAGCGGAGGCCCATTTGCGCTCCCTTCCGAACCAGCGCTTCAGCATCGCCGAGGCGGGGGCGATCACCTTCACGACTCATGTAGTGACAAGGTCGCCATGGCTTCGCCAGCTGTCGGCCCATGCCCGCATCCTCGCCATCTGCTCCGATCTGGTCGGACCAGATGTCCGTCTCTACTGGGACCAGGCGGTCTACAAAAAGCCGGAGAAGCCCCGCCGCTTCCCGTGGCACCAGGACAACGGCTACAACTTCGTGGAGCCTCAGGCCTACCTGACGGTGTGGGTGGCCCTCACCGACGCCACCCTCCGAAACGGCTGCCCGCAGGTGGCTCGGGGACTCCACCGCCGGGGCACGCTCCGGCACTATTTCGTCGACCCGCTCGGTTTCGAGTGCTTCTCCGAGCACGACGACCCTGCCGTGGCCGAGGTGCCCGCGGGAGGCGCCGTCGTGTTCTCGTCGCTAACCCCCCACCTGACGGGACCGAACACCACCGGGGAGGTCCGCAAGGCTTACATCCTCCAGTACGCGCCGGTCGGAGCGGCGATGCTCAGGGGCAACCCGGACAAGGGCGATCCCCTCGAGCGTCTGGTGTGCGCCGAGCCAACCCGCCAGTACCAGGTGCTCGAGGGCGGGCGTCCGGTCGATCCTCCGCCGCTCGCCCCGGAGGCAGCCGGCCCCAGCGTCATCCGCCACGGGTGACCAGCGGTTGCCATCCCCAGCCAAGGTTATTACGCTTACGTAACAGTCAGTTACACTCTGGGGAGGCGAAATGCCCTACGCGTCGGGGCGCGTCTATTACGACGCCGACAGCCATGTCATGGAGCCGTCCGATTGGATCGCCGAGTTCGCCGATCCCCATCTCCGCCCCCGGCTCAAGCCCCTCATCCCGGGACGGTTCGACACCGCCGCCGCCCGACGCGCCGCCCAGAAGCGAGGATCTGACCCGGACCTGATGGCCAAGCTCGAGGACGGCCTGATGGCCAACAAGGGCTATGAGGCGCTGGGGGCTTGGGACCCGGCTGAACGCTCGCGGGCCCTCGACCTCCTCGGCTTCGAGCGTCAGCTGGTGTTCACCACCGCCGGCCTCTTCCCGGTGCTGGTCGATGACGACCTCGACCTCTACTACGGGGCGGTGCGGGCCCTGAACCGAGCGATGGCCGCCTTCTGCGGCGAGGACCCGCGGTTGATGGCGGTCGCCTACGTCCCCCTGGTGGACCCACAGCGGGCGGCCCAGGAGACGGTCTACGCCCTCGAGCTCGGATGCGCGGCCGTGATGGTCCCTACCGGCGCGCCCCCGGAGTACTCCCCCACCCATCCGGCCTACGACGGGGTGTGGGGGCCATTGGCCGAGGCCGGCGCCCCTTTCACGGTCCACATCGGCGGCGGCGGTGTGCTGCTGCCGCCCGCGTTCCGGAACAACGGCCGTCCCGTGCCTCCCGACTTCACCGGCGGAGGCGAGAACATCCGCTCGAAGGACTTCGTGGGCCAGCACCGCTACCCGGAGATGTTCCTGTCCATGCTCGTGCTCGACGGGTTGTTCGACCGCTTCCCCACTCTCAAGGGGGCCTCGATCGAGCAGGGGGCCGAATGGCTGGTGACCCTGCTGCGCCGCCTCGATCAAGCCCAGGACGCCTTCGCCCGCAACGAGCCGGACCTGGAGGCGCTGAAGCTCCGGGCGTCGGATTACGTGCGGAGGCACCTGAGGTTCGCCCCGTTCCCGTTCGAGGACGTGGCTGGATAACTGACCAGGTGGGACCCGAGCTGCTGCTCTTCGGTACCGACTACCCCCACACCGAGGGAGGCCGTAACCCGCTCGGTCGGTTCGAGCGCTCTTTTGACGCCGCCGGCACCAGCGATGGCGCCCGCAACCGCTTCTACAGCGGCAACTTCGCCGAGCTGTTCGCCATCCCCCTTCCCGTCTGACTCTGGGGCGGCTCAGTCGAGGCAGGCCGCCAGCTTTTTGGGGGCGATGAGCCGATAGCTGTCCTTGACCAGCTCCTCGAGCTCGGTCCAGTCGAGGGCGGGGTGGACGAGCTCCACTCCGATCCAGCCCTTGCTGCCCACGTAGGCCGGAAGGAAATAGGGCTCACCCTGAGCCAGGAGGGCCTGATGGTCCTCTCGGGTCGTCTTGAGCGAGACCGACGGGCGGGACGGGTCGTGGCCACCCGCCATGCAGAAGATCTTCTTGGAGACACGAAACGTCGCCGCGTCCCCAGGTCCGCTCCTCGTACGCCTCCGGCAGGGACAGGCACAGGCGCCGGAGCCGATCCATCGGCTTCATCCCAGCATTCTGGCCAGTCCGAGGGGAGCCGGCGTCGGACCACGGATAAGCGAGCCTTCGGTAACGTTCCCCGATGGCGAGACGGCGGGCGGTCGGCGGGGGCGACGCGGCCGCGGTGGGCGCGGCGCTGCGCCACCAACGCGAGAGCCTGGGGTGGTCACGACCGGAACTGGCCAGGCGCCTCGAGGTCACGGCGCCGGACATCACCCGTCTCGAAGCGGGTCACCCTGCTGTCACCACCGGCCTGCTCTTCGCCGCCGCCGCCGCCCTCGGCCTTCGTCTGGCGCCGAGTGAGGCGCCCACGTCGGCCGCGCCACCCGAGGACGGCCTGACCCGGGCGGAAGCCGCCCGCCGGCTGGGGGTGAGCGAACGGGCCATCACCGCCATGATCGCCAAGGGCGAGCTGTCGGCCACCAAGGTGAAAGGCCAGTACAGAATCGACCCGGCGGCCGTCGAGGCTCGAAGCGCCCAAGGCCAGACCAGGGGCAGCAGGCCGCCCAAGGCGACTCGGGCGCGGTCGGCGCCACCGGAGCGCCGCCACCTTCTCCGCAGCCAACCGGTACGCAGCAGGACGGCCATGCTGGTCGATGACGACGTCAACTGGCTGCGGTTGATGTCCTACCGGCTCAGCAACCGGGGCTGGGACGTCGTCCGGTTCACGTCGGGGGAGGAAGCCCTCAAGGGCTATGAGGAGACCCGACCCGGGGTGGTGGTGACCGACTACATGATGACCGGCCTGTCGGGGGTCGAACTGGCGACAGCCCTCAGAGAGCAAGGTTTCGACGGCCCCCTGGTGCTGCTCTCCGCTTATGAGGACGCCAACATTCGGCGGGCCGGGCAGCAGCTGCAGATGCACGTGGTGTCCAAGCTGGCCGAGGAGACCATCGCCCGGATCCTCCAGGAGTTCGCCCACGCCCTTCCGCCCGACGGAACCGCCAAGATGGCCGCCCCGACATTGGCGAAGACCGAACCCGGGGCCGACGCCCGAAGGGCGGTCAAGGGAACCAGGTTGCTGCGGGGCGCCCGGCGGCGGCGCAATTCGCATTGAGCATCATCTCGACACCCATGCGTCGGGGTCTTCCACCAGCTTGCGGATGGCGTGGGGCAGCTGGCCCCGTGCCAGTTGAGCGATCGTCACCACCTCGAGCACCCGACGAAGGTTGGCCCGCACCGCAATCCACAACTCCTGGATCGACGCGACAGTCTCGGGGTAGGTCGTGGCCTCCGGACGCAGGCCCTGCACCTCAGCAAGGGGCCCGTCGACGGCTCGCATGACCGCCGCCGCCGTGACCTGATCCGGAGGGGTCACGAACCGGTATCCGGCGTCGGGCCCCCGGCGGCTGAGAACGATGCCGGCCCGCCGGAGGGTGAGCAGGATCGCCTCCAGGTAGTTGGCGGGCAACCCCTGGCTCGTCGCCAGCTCCTCGGCGGTCATTGGTCGTCCTTCGACCGCCAGAGCCACGAGGGCCCGCAGGGCGTAGTCAGTCCGAGCAGAGATGTACACGAGTTGATTCTCGTCGCCCAGGCCCGATCCCACAGGAATCCGGCCTCTAGCATGGGTGGCGATGGAGCCGGAGGGGCCCAGAAGCGGCCCGGCGGCCGATGAGGCCAAGGAGGCGGCAGGTTGACGGTGTTCTGCCGGGCGAACCTCAACTACCTACCCCGGGAAGGACCAGGGGGCGGCGGCCCCAGCGAGGTCGAGATCCATGACGGTCGGTCCGCCGACCTTCCTGGCTGGGAGGAATGCGGATTCGAGCTCCTCCGCCACGCGTCGTCCGTCCCAGAATGGGCAGACGACCAGATCGCCGGCGTTCACTACGTCGAGATGGAAGAGCTGGCCTGCAAGCTGACCGGTGCCGACGTCGCGCTGGTGTCGGGCCACATCACGAGGAGCCCGCAAGACGCCAGGCGACACCACCAGCTCTCCCCGATCACCTTCGTGCACTCCGACTTCGCCGCTGGTCATGACAGCCTGATTCGTAGCTCATACCGCGATCCGAGCGAGCGGGCGGCCGCCGCCCTCGAACGCAACGGCATCTCATCGGAAGAGGTGGCAGAAGCCGACCGGCTGTTAATCCTTCAGTTCTGGAGGAATCTCGGTCCAGCCAAGATGGACCACCCGATTGCCTTTTGTGATGTCCGCACCGTCGATCCCTCTGACGGCGTTGCCTTCCGGGTGACGGACTACGCCGGAACGGGCTTCGATTTCGACGCTCTCGGCATCCGCGCGCCCGAGGGCGGATCTGCCCACCGCTGGTATGCCTTTCCGGCTATGCAGAGGGACGAGGTCGTGGCCTTCCGCACTTACGACACCGACCTGGTCCGGACCGGGGGAACGTACTTCACCCCCCACTCCGCCTTCCGCGACCCGGGGGTGCCTCTCGACCATCCTCCTCGCTGGAGCATCGAGCTACGGGCCACCTGCCTGTACTGGTAGGCAGCCCGGGCGCCCCGGTCAGGCCTGCAGGTCGGGCAGGCGCGCTTGGGCCAGATCGACCCGGTGACCCCGGATGGGAACGCCTTCGGCTCTCAGGAGCCTGAGCTGAGCGACCCCCTTGGGGACGGTGCCATCCGATCTCACCACCCGGTGCCAGGGCACGTTCTCGTTGGTCGTGGCCAAGACCCTTCCGACAAGTCGCGGAGCGCCGCGATCGATGTCGCCGTAAGTGCGAACGAAGCCCTCCGGTATGGCACGAATCCGATCGAGGATCCGTCGATGACGGGAGAGGTCCGCTGATCCCTCGCTCAGGATTGGCTGGGCGGGACGAAGAAGGACCTGATTAACGGCTCATAGTGCTCGAGCGGAGGCGTGTGGTAGCCGGGGTCGAAGGCCGGCATGTCGTAGTTCCTGACGAACTCCTCGGCCAGGTGGTAGTACTGATGGCCCCGGAGGGCGTCACGGGCGTTGCGATCCCCGCCGACGTAGTGCCAGAAGTAGTACCCCTGGAACACTGCGTGCTGCTGAACCATCCAGTGGTAGGCCTCCGACACCCAGGGCCTCAGAATGGCGGCCGCGATGTCAGCGTGGTTCCGGGGCCCGAGGACGTCACCAATGTCGTGGAGCAGGGCGCAGATCAGGTACGCCTCGTCCCGTCCGTCGAGCTCGGCCCGGTGAGCGGTCTGGAGGCTGTGGGTGAGACGATCAACGGCGAAGCCGCTGGTGTCGGCGTCGAGGAGGCGAAGCTGCTGGAGGAGCCGGTCCGGCAGCTCCTCGACCTGCACGTCGTGTTGGGAGGAGATGATGGCCCAGTCCTCGGCCGTCGACTCATCCATTCTGGTGAACTTGGCTCTCTTGTCGACCATGGACTGACTCATTGGCCACCTTTCCGGTCCGAACCCGGCCTTGCGTCCGCTCAGTCCCATCCTATTTCCGGCCCGGCCCGGCCGGCTCGTCTCAGGTGCCGCCCAACGGTCCGAGGCCGGCGCGGGGCACGCCCGGGAGTCCCTCGATCGGCCGCCGCCCTGACCTGTCCGTCACCGACCCCGGCCAGAATGATGCTGGGTCAGTGACCACCGGATCGCCGCCTCCAGCTTGGTGACCGATACCGCCTTGTCCACCACGGCGTCGGCCCCGAGCCCGATCAGTTGGCGGCTGACGGTGCGGTCGTCGACGAACGAGGAGTACACGACGATCGCCGCCTCGGGTGCCACCTCCCGCAAGAGAGGTAGGGCGGCATCGCCGCTCATGGTCTCGAGGCGGCGGTCGAGCACGATGACATCGGGATGGAGCGCTTCAGCGAGGCGGAGAGCGACATCACCGGCATCTGCCTCACCGACCACGCGCATGTCCTGCTTGGTCTCCATGTACCAGCGGAGCATCATCCGCAGGTCACTCACGTCCTCGACGAGGAGTACGTCCATCCGCGCCTCTAGTCATCCACCGCAAGATCTGCGTCGGCTGGCGATACCAGGAACTGAGCCCCAGGTCAGGCCTGTGGTCAGGGAGGACTCGACCGTCCCGCCCGAGCCCTCCGAGTGCACACTGGCGGTGCGTACCGGCCGGCGAGAAAGGGAACAGCTAGTCCACTACCAATAGTCAACGCAACTGGAGGTTTCTCATGCTGCGCGACGTGCTCATCGCTCTACTCATCACCATCGTGGCAGTCGCCCTCGGCCTGACCGTCCACCCGGTGCTGTTCTTCTTGTTGGTCCTCGCCGTCGCGTGGCTGTTCGTGGGCCCCCGCTACGGACGTCGTCGCCACCATCTGATCTGACCCAGAGCGTGGCCGGCCGGCCGCCGGCTCGGCGCCGCCCCCCCAGCAGAGCGGCAGCCAGTCGGCGGCCACGCCGTGGCATCAACTTCGACGCCTGGGAGTGAGAGTCCTTCCGCACCGAGCCCTGCCAGGACCGCCACCCGGCCGCGGTAGGACCCGTCCTGCGGCAACTGACGGTTGCGCGCTACCCACTCCCTCGTCAACACTCGGCGGCGGGCGACGGCGTCGTCGCCTCAGAGGGAGGGCCGATGCTGATCAGCACTATGAATGACATCCCGGGCCACGAGATCACAGAGGTCATCGGCGAAGTCTTCGGCCTCACCGTCCGCTCGCGGAATGTCGGCTCCCAGATAGGAGCCGGACTCAAATCCCTCGTCGGAGGAGAGCTGAAGGGCATGACCAAGAACCTGGCCGCCAGTCGGGAAGAGGTCATTCAGCGCATGGTCGAGGAAGCGGCGGCGAAGGGCGCCGACGCAGTCCTGGCGTTTCGATTCGACACCTCGGAGATGGGCGGCAACTGGACCGAGATCTGCGCCTACGGAACCGCGGTCAAGATCGCCCGCCGCGCCTGACGCGGGTGAGAAGCGCACCAGGCGTACCGGCGGCGGGTCCGCCGGTACGCCTGCCGGCCTTGCTCCTTTACTGGCCTTGACGTGAGGCCCGCGTGTTTTTGGAGCATCGTGGAGCCGATTGAGACGATCCAGGCTCGTTCCATCTTCTCGAACACCGCCGCCAGGCTGTCCTATTCGAGAACCTCGGGCGGTGACTCTTGGACAACGCTGTAAGCGGGGACCGGCCCGTGACCCCGAGCTGTCGTCCGCTTCTGGACGTCAAGCCGGGTCGTGGCCAGCACGGCGACCAGCACGAATATGGCCAGAGTGAGCACCAGGGCCACCGGGGCGTCGCCCCATCCGAGGCCGCTAACCGCCCTGGGCTTGCCCATCCAATCGGCAAAGGACGCCCCTAGCGGCCGGGTGGCCACATAGGCGAACCAGAACGAGAAGATGGGGTTCCAGCCTAGGAACCGATAGCCGATGGCGGGCACCGCGATCACCCCGGCGAAGAGGAGCCCGGAGTCCAGGTAGCCGAGATGGAAGGTGTAGGCGGTCAGGTCCCCCAAGGCGGTGCCCATGGCGAAGGTGGCCACCACCGCCGCCCAGTAGAAGGCCTCGCGGCGCAGGGTGTCGACGCTGTGGATGGAAAGGGTTCTCTCGGTCCGGGCCCAGATGAGGAACACGGTGCCCAGTCCCACGGCGTAGAGGGCGGTAGAGACCGGATAGGGCACCCCCGCTCCGACGTGCAAGGCATCGGCGGCCATGGTGCCGAACACGCCGACCATCACCACCGCCAACCAATAGGTCCAGGCGACATACCGCCGCATCGAAAGCTGTAGAGCCAGGGCCACCAGGAACCCGACAAAACCCATTCCGACTGCCAGGAACGGGTTGAACCGGTGCACCATGTAATCCGACGTCGACTCGCCCATGGCCGTGGAGAGGGCCTTGATGACCCAGAAGTACACGGTGATCTCGGGAACCCGGAGGGGGCCGCGCCGGGTGAGCCCAGCAAGGATTGATCGGTCGGTCACGCCCTCAGTCTGGTCGGTACCGCGCTCTCGGATGGCGCGGCTACGGCGGCGCTGGCCCCAGGGTCACGCAGCGGGCGAACGGGGAGCGTGACACCGCGGCCAGGGCGGCATAGAGGTCATCCGCCTCACCCAGGGGCTGGCCTCGGCTGGCGTCATGGCGTGCAGCGGCCAGGTCGGAGGCCAGCCAACGCAGGTGCTGACCGGGCGGCACGGCGCCTGCGGCGGCGTCGACTCGAGACAGCATTTGGGTGATCTGGTAAGGGCGGGGCGCGGGGGAGATCGCCAGCGGGTGGTCGGCGCAGTAGCCGACAACGGCGCCCAACGGGCCGGGGACTGGGTCCCGGCGGCGAGGGGTCCTGCGGGCCGCCACCGCGTCTCCCCTCAGTAGCCCACAGCCCGCGACCAGCCCCGCCGTCAGAGCCACGACGGCCAAACCCAGCGCACAGCCAGCCGCGGGCCACCGGGTGGGGTCGGCTCCTCCCATATCGAGCCAGGATGCCATTCGCGGGCGGGTGGGAGGCGCACCCCGCCCGGAGGACGGTTGCGGGCAGGGGCCTGATCATCCCGGTGGCGGCCACGAGCGCCGCCCGGGGTCTGCCGGCCCCTAGTCGGTGAAGACGCGGGCCAGCTCTACGGCCAAGCGACGCTCCCCCACATGCGGCGAGCGTCGCGGGAGCCGGTAGCGGTTACGCCGGCCTTCCTTAAGAATCTCGACGTGGCCCTCGTCGGCCAATTCACGGATGATCAGTTGAACGGCCCGTTCAGTGATACCGACTTCGCGGGCGATGTCACGGACCCGGGCGTCGGGCGTCCGGGCCACCGCCAGAAGGACCCGCGCCTGGTTGGTAAGGAAGGAGACGGGCCGACCACTGGCCTCGGCCGGATCCTGTTCAAGCGCCACCATCTGCGTAGGATACTTCAGTAATTGCGCAGCGCAAACACTGCGCCCTGATCGTCGTCTGGTGGTAGAAATAGGCGGTGGGCGACCCCCGAAGCGCAGATGCCGACAATGAGGACTCGAACCGCCTGGCCGACGCGGTCCTGCAGGGGGCCCAGGTTCTCCTCGAGGTGTCGGCCGGGGCCATGCGAGAAGCCGGGGATCTCAGCCCATCCCAGTACCAAGTGCTCCTGATCCTGTCAGCCCGGGGCGCTCACCGGCTGGCCGATCTGGCGACGACCTTGGGAGTGTCGCCGTCTAACGCCACCCGCATGGCCGACCGGCTAGTCCACAAACGGCTGATTCGACGCCACCGCCAGTCGGGCGACCGGCGCGAGGTCAAGATCGCTCTCACCCCGGCCGGTCAGGCCATGGTGGAGGCCGTCACCGCCGCACGACGGGCCATGATCACCCGGATGCTTTCCGACCTGACGCCAGCCCAGAAAGGGGCGCTCGAGCTGGGGCTGCGCTCGCTAAGCGGAGCCAGGGCGGCGGCCGACACCGCGTAAGCCGTCCGACCAGATAGCGCGGACGGTCAGACCGCTGGTACGAAGCTCAGTCCTGGCCGGGCGCCAGCGCCCGCAGATGCCTGCCAGGGCCCGTAGACACCGGGCGGGGCGGATCCTCGACGACACCCGGCATCGACAGCGGGCTCACTGCGGCGTCCTCGCCGAATGTGCTGTACCAGCGCGACGAGGAGAACCAGATGCACAACCACACCCCGACCAATGGCACGAACCAGTTGAAAACAGTGGCCGGCAACCTCCCACCTACGAGCGCCCCCAGCGCGAAGGAGGCCGCCGCAATGGTCGAACACACGCCCCATGCCGCGGTCTGGACCCGGTTGACCTGGTTAAACGCCTCCGACTCGGCCTGGTCGGGCGGGACCATCTCGAGGGTGTACTGGCTCGTGAAAGGCGCCCGCAGTAACGATCCGAACGCCGCTAGGGCCAAGCCCACGGCCGCCAACGACCGGTCATAGGGTCGGATCTCGACCAGCAACCCGGACGGGAGCAACGCCCCGAACACCGTCAAGCCCCCAAAGAGCCCAACGGCCGCGACTTCCAACCCTCCTACCGCTGGCCAGGCCCGACGGACCAGGAGGGTCACCCCGCAGACCACAAAAGCGGCGGCCGCCGCTCCGGTCAGACTCAGGCCCTCCGACCGGGACGCCACGACGAACACCAGCCAAGGGGACAGGCCAAGAGCCAAAGCCCTATTCACCAGAACCAGACTACCGCTGTTGATCACCTCGAGACGCCCATCGAGCAGAGTCCATACGCACCCTCCGACGAGGCAGGCGCTGCCGGGTGCCCGGCTCCACTGGCGGCGGCAGTCGTCGAGTTCATGACCGGAGCCCTGATCCAAACGGCCGGGAGGGCCGGTCACACTCTCCGACGTCAGTAGACCGGGCTGTGGACGGACCACGGGGCGAGGTCCGCGGCGCATCGTCTACGAGATCGATACGGAACCCTGATCGAATGTCCCCATCGGGAACCTGACCACCGGGTCAGGGTCTACTCCGGACGGAGCGAAAGCGCCAAGCGTGGCACGACGAACGACAGGAGAAAGATCGGCAAGAACCTCTTTCCTGTACTCCGGAATGCGACGAGCTGGCCCTCGGACGCGTCAAAACTCAGCGTCCTGCTCAGGTTTCGACCGCTGCGGACTTGGAGGGTGTGATGTCCAGTTGCGATTGGTATCTCGATGGTGTCGTTCATATCGAGTGACCCACAAGGCTGATCGTCGATCACAACGTCATACGCACCACGACGGACCTCGACTCCGATCGCCTTATGGCTGAGCTTGAGAGTCGCCGGCATCCTCAACCTCCCCTTTGTGGCAGCCGATCGGCTGTCACCAGCTGATTGATCATGGAAGCCTCATGCTCCGCCAAGCTACGTAGTGAGGCGCACGGTAGCCGGCGACGTGCGAGGCTTCCCGACGCTCTTGCCGCGGCTTCGAAGAGCTCCGGAGGTACCCCTTGACTACGGTTTGGATGGGGCGATCAAGATCCGTCGGACCAGGTACAAGTCGAGCGCCAGGGGGATGACGAAAACCAAGCCCCACCAGCGCCCCGTGACGGAGAGCAGAACGATGAGGATGGCGATCCAAACGGCCAGCAGCAGCCGTATCACCAGCGACGACCTTCGGTGACGCAGATCCCAATTCACTGTTCGCCCATGCTACGAGCAAGTGACCTGCGGTATCCCTACGAAGGTTCGAGGTGCTGAACGATCAGGCGCATCTGATCGTTGCCGAGTGCGAAGGTGTCTCGCCTCTTGACCGCCGTCGGGGCATTGATTTCTCCTTGGGGCTAGTCGTGCAGCTTGGCCAGACCGACGGTCGGGAGGCCGCTCAGACGGCTATCACCGCCTGGGCGAACGGCTCAAGGTTCCACCCGTTGGGCGCTCCTACCGCATCGCGCATGGATTCCCATCCGGGCCCGTGTCTGTCCAGGTGCCGGTGCTCCAGCTCCACCAGGGTGCGGGACTCACCTTGCGCAGTGAATGTCACGTGCACCTCGCTTGCCTTGGTCAGGTCGGATTCGATCTGCCACTGCAGGTTGATGCTCCAGCTGAACGCCACGTGCGTAGGAGGGTCGTAGGCCAGCACGGTGGACCACCGGCTCTCGGTGCCGTTGACGCCCCGGTCGATGATCGAGCCCCCGACCCTCGGCTCAAAGACCATCTCGGCCAAGGGCTCGCCAAGCAGGTGGTGGTTGGGATCCCACCATTTGCCGATGTCCTGGGTGAAGAACAAGAAGGCTCGCTCGACGGGCACGTCGACTACGACTGAGCGGCGGACGGTCGTGGTGTCGGTTCCGGTGGTCATGGTGCCTCCTCGGCGGTTGGCGGATCGGATGGTTCCGGTCGGTTGACCTGCTCGACGGCCCCCTTGAAGGCGGCCAGGGATCGCTCCCAGAACGACTCGAAGTAAGCCCGCAGTATCTCCAGGCCGGCGGTGTCGAGTCGGTAAACGTGGCGAGTACCTATTCGCTCTTCCTGAACCAGCCCGGCTTGGCGCAGGACCCTGAGATGCTGGGACACGGCGGGCCGGCTCACCGGCAGGCGGTCGGCCACTTGGCCGACCGGGCTCGGTCGCTCGGCGACTAGTTCGAACACCTGCCGGCGGGTGGGGTCGGCCAGGGCGGCCAGAGCGTCAGCAATCACTTACCGTAAGTTACGCCTTACCCTTGTTGCCGTCAAGGCCAGTTGTCCGCTTCAAGACGCCTGACGGCGGAAGGTCGCTGCCTTCCGATGGCGAGCGTCGGCCAGCGAGACGTCTACAAGTAGTAATGGGGGGCTGTACCTCCACGCCTCCTTGTCGGCCTCTTGCTCATCGTCTTGGGCCTCGTTCAGATCGCAAGGTGACAGCACCTTCCGAGCGGTTTGCCATTTACTCCGGCGACCAGACGTACCTGATGTCGGGAGCCCGCTCCTCGTTGTGGCTGCCGTCTGTGCGCTCGGCGGCGACGAACCCGTGTCGCTCGTAGAACCGCTGAGCTCCAAGATTCGACTCGAAGGTCCAGAGCTGGAGGCCATGGGATCGGGTCGACTGGGCATGGCGAAGTAACGCCGATCCCACTCCCGCCCCTAGGTGCGAAGGGTCCACGTAGAGCTGCTCCGCCCAGTCGCCCGCCAGGACCATGACGCCCACGATCCGTCCGTGGGCGCTCTCGGCCACCCAGAGCTCGCGCTCTGGAAACACCTGGTCGGAGAACCAGCGGCGGACGTCGGCCTCCTCGTGAACTAGCGGAGGAACGGCCGGAACGGCCGCTTTCCGCGAGCGCAGGTATACGTCCGCCGCGGCAGGAACATCGTCGGCCAGCGCACGTCGGACCCGAACCACCATGAAGGTCTAGTTCACGCGAGGCTCGCCCGACCGCCCTGGTCTAGTGGGCTGGAGGGCCCAACAGGGTCCGGGCCCTCGTCCAGAGTGTTGCGGGTACCACAGTCATTCGCTCTGACTGAAGGCGATGCGATCGGGCCGCCCCGGCGAATCCCGCCCCGGTCCGACATCCGGGCGAGCCACCGGTGGCCCCACCCTGTTGCTGACCGGCACATCGGACCGTCAGTCGAGAGAGCGAAGCCGCAAGCCGCGTACGGCTTCGAAGTGACGCACGTTTCTGCTAGCAAGACCCAGGCGGTGTTCGAGGGCGGTGGCAGCAATGAGAGCATCGGGCATGGGAATGCCAGCTTCCAGCCGTATGCGGCCGCCCCTTTCGGCGATCGCCCGATCTACGGGTAGCTCACGAAACGGGGCGAGCAGCCTCGCAACCGCGGCGCTGGCGGTCGTGCCCGCGAAGAGCTCGGCTCGTGTGATGACCGAATAGTGCACCCGGTGCCGTCGGGGGGCCAGCGGCGCGACGCCCCGAAGGTGGTCGATGAAGATGCCGGTATCGACGAGAAGGTCAGCCACGATCCCACTCGGCCCGGTCAGGGGCCCGAGCACCGGGGTCGGCTCCGAAAGTCGCCGAGAGCGCCTCCGTGGCGTCGCTATCGCGCGCGAGGTAGGAGTTCAGGGCTCGGCGGATCACTTCTGCCATGGTGACGCCGTCGGCCTTGGCAATCTCGTCTATTCGGCGTCGCTGGGCCTCCGTCAGGTAGATCTGCGTGCGGGTGGCTGACATACAGCACTAGTATACAGCACGACTTGGCTGTCGGCGCGTCCCGACTCTCCAGATCGACCTCTAGACACTGGAGGTCGAGGGGCTAGCTTCCTGCAGCTTCCGACCGCAGATGCGTGGGCACGATCCACCGCGGACCGCATCGTCGTACAGCCGGCGCTGCACGACAACGACGACGCTCCACGGCTTCCCCCGCTCGGGCACCTTCTGGAAGGGTCGCCCCAGGGCCACCGCGTCACCTCTGATCGTGTGACCTCACTAGGCTTTTCAGCCGTTCCCCACGTACGACGGCGCCGCGACATTCTGTGAGCCCATTGTGACCCGGCGGCATCCGGCGGTGACTGAACTGGTAGAACGCCAGATGGCGTCTGACCTGGGGTTTTGGTGGTCCGGGCCTCCCGGAATGCGAACCAGCTCCAAGCCCTAATCCCTGGGCCGCCGCTGAGCCTCTGATACGCAAGGTCGCCCGAGCGCGGTCCAATCGTGCTAGTCAGGCTAGACATTCGCCGTCATCTTCAGAATGGCCCTTCACACCTCATCCTCATGGGCTTACACCATGTCGGCTCTCCGCGCCTGAGTAGGGGGTAGGGCTGGGGCGGGATCCACCACGCGGGGCAGGGGCCTCGCCATCGTCGTTGCTGTCGAAGGCCACGGCGAGAGGAGACCC
>JAJPHE010000120.1 GCA_021325435.1 Actinomycetota bacterium
GCTCACCGCCGCCGACGGAGGCGTCTTCACCTACGGAGACGCCCACTTCTACGGATCCGCCGGCAACCTCCACCTGGCCGCCCCCATAGTCGGCATGGCCGCCACCCTCGACGGCGCCGGCTACTGGCTGGCCGCCCGCGACGGGGGGGTCTTCACCTACGGGGACGCCCCGTTCGCCGGGTCGGGGGCGGGCGGCGCCACCCCGGTCAACGCCATCGCCGGTCGACCCGGGGGTTACTGGCTGGCCCGGGGCCTAGCGCCGGCGGACATCGCCCCGGGGTCGGGGCTGCGACTCCAGCAGTTGCTCGCCGCCCTGGGGTACCTGCCGGTGAGCTGGCCGGCGGGGGCGCCCTCGAACCCGTTGGTGGACGGACCCATGGCCGCCTACAGCTCGCCGGTGGGAGCCTTTCCCTGGTGGTGGACGTCCCCGCCGCCTTCTCTCGCCGCCCAGTGGGCGCCCGGCCAGGACACCGCCATGGTGCGGGGGGCGGTGATGGCGTTCGAGGCCCGCGCCGGCCTGCCCATCGACGGGGTGGCCAGCCAGGACGTCTGGTCGGCGCTGTTCTCGGCCGCCGCCGATCCGGCCGTGGGCGCCAACCAAGTCGGCTACTCCTATGCCCTGGCCAGCACGGCCGTGCCCGAGAACATGACCGTCTGGCACAACGGGGCGGTGGTGGTGAGCACGCTGGTGAACACCGGTATCCCCCAGTCGCCTACCGCCCGGGGCACCTACTCGGTGTACGAGCGGCTCGCCTACCAGGTGATGCGGGGGGTGAACCCGAACGGGAGCGCGTATGCCGACCCGGTCCAGTGGGTCGCCTACTTCAACGGCAGCGACGCCGTGCACTACATCCCCCGGTCGTCGTGGGGGTACCCGCAGAGCCTGGGTTGCATCGAGACGCCTTACACGGCCGCCGCCACCGCCTGGCCCTACTTGACCTACGGCACGCTGGTCACCGTGCAGTAGGCGGGTCGGCCGGGCCGGTGGCGGGTAAGTCCCTCAGATGACCCCGGCGCAGCGACAGGAGCCCGACCCTCGACACACGTATCAGGCCGGTGCGTACGGCGGGGAGGAGGCGGCCTCGGACCGGGTGCCCTCCCCGCCCCCCGACACGCCCGACGTGCCTCCGACCGAGCACGAGAGCCGAGCCGAGGAGGCGGCCGAGCAGAGCGGGGCCATGGAAGGGCCGGCGCCCACCGGCTGACATTTATCGACTAAAGCCTCTATCCGGGCGGTCCGCCCGAGGGCCACTGTGAAGGGCGGTGACCGCCGGTCGGGGCCCCGTCCAGTGACCCGGCCGCGGTCGCCGATGATCGGAGGTGGCCATGACCGCATTCTTCGGGCTGCCGGCAGCCGGCCCGCTGTTCTTCCTCAGCGCCTGGGTCTTGATGGTCTTCGCCGGAATCGTCGGTCCCGATGTCGGCCTGCGGCCCTTCGGGTACGTGACGTCGCTGCTGGCGACCATCGGGCTGTGGATCTGCATCGCCCCCGCGGCCGGAGCCATCGCCCGCTCCGGGCGCCGGCACGCCTGACCGAGCCCGGCGCGATGCTCGCGCCGTGGACCAGGAACCCTCCCCGCTGACACCTGCGCCGGCCCAGCCGGAGGGGGTCCGCTGGCCCACTGACGAGTGGCCCACCGGGCAGCCACCCGCGTCGGCAGGGCTCGACGAGCTCCTCGACGCCGTCTTCGACGACCACGGCCCGCTGGCCACGACCTACGCGGTGGTCGTCGTCCACCGGGGCCGCCTAGTGGCCGAGCGCTACGGGGGTCAGATCGAGCACTGGGACCGGCCGGCGGAGCCGGTCGGTCCCGACACCGAGCTTCTCTCGTGGTCGTCGGCCAAGTCGATGCTGCACGCCGCGGTCGGCATCCTCGTCGGTGAAGGACGGCTCCGCCTCGATGAGGCGGCTCCGGTCCCGCAGTGGGCCGGGCCGGGCGACCCCCGGGCCGCCATCACCCTTCAGCAGCTGCTCGAGATGCGCGACGGGCTGGCCTTCGCCGAGGACTACGTCGAGGCCGGCGGCTCCGACGTCATCGAGATGCTGTTCGGCGCCGGGCAGGACGACGTGGCCGCCTTCGCCGCCGACCGTCCCCTGGCCGCCCCGCCCGGCGAGCGCTTCTACTACTCGAGCGGCGCCTCCAACATCATCTCCGGGGTCGTCGCCCGAGAGGTAGGCCCGGGGGACCCCTACATCCGGTTCCTCGAGGATCGACTGTTCCACCCGATCGGGGCCCGGTCGGCCCGACCCAAGCTGGACGAGGCCGGCACGTGGATCGCCTCTTCCTACGTGTACGCCACCGCCCGCGACTTCGCCCGGTTCGGCTATCTCTACCTGCGCGGCGGTGTGTGGGACGGACGGCCGATCCTGCCGGCCGGGTGGGTCGACCACGGTCGGCGTCCCCGGTCGGTCGACCCCGAGGACGGCCCTTACGGCGCCCACTGGTGGGTGGACGGTGACGCCCACGGAACGTTCAGCGCCCGCGGCTACGAGGGCCAGTACGTGACGGTGTGCCCCGGCCTGGACCTGGTGTTCGTCCGGCTCGGCCGCACCCCGGCCGAGCACAAGCCCGACCTGCGGCGATGGCGCAGTCGGGTGGTGGAGGCGTTCGCCGCCACCACCTGAGCCCGCGTCCTATGCTGAGAGGGCGTCGTCGGGGGAGGAACATGCTCTACGCCTTTGGCTTCGACCGGGTCGCCGTGGTGGTGGGCGACCTCTACTTCCAGGACCCGCGCCCCACCCCGGGCCAGGAGGGTCCCGAGCGCGGGGTCCGCCTCGAGCTGCGCATGCTCGAGCGGGGAGACCTGAAGGGATCGATCTACTCGGCGACGCCGATCTCGGTCGGCCAGCCGATCTGGCGAGCCGATTTCCTCGAGTCGGTGAACGGTCAGCCCGGCAGCTTCGACCGGACCCACCACCATCCCGCCTTCAAGGGGTGGGAACCGGGCCGGCGCCACTTCGTCGACGAACTGTCGGCCGATCCTCTGGCCTGGCTGGGCAAGCGGCTGGGTGACCTCGGCGGCCTCCTCGCCGAGGCGGGGGTCAAGGCCGATGAGGTGGGCGCCGACGACGCCGAGGAGCTGCGCCGGGCCGCCCCGGAGATCGTTGAGGCGGTGGGCAGGCTGCTCGACCGGGTCCGGGCCGGCGACCTGGGTCACCCCACCGACCAGCCGACACCGGGGGCCCGGGCCCGGGTGGGCTGGCTGTGACCGGCTGACCGAGCCTCGGCCGACGCATCCGGGCATCCTCCGGGCAGAAGGGCCCTAGGGCCCTGGATGCGACCGGCCCGGCGGCGTTTGCTGGTTCAGAGGCCGTCGGCGAAGGAGGCTGGGACGTGTGCAGCTACTGCGGTTGCGACGCTGAGCGCGTCATCGCCGAGCTCATGGACGAGCACGAGCAGATCAGCTGGCTGGCCGGGCGTCTCCTGCTCGCCTACCAGCGAGGGGACCGGCAGCTGGCCGACGCCCTTGGCGAGGAGATAGCCGGGCGCTTTGACCACCACGCCACCAAAGAGGAGCGGGGGCTGTTCAGCCAGCTGCTCGAGGCCGCCCTCGGCGAGGACGCCGTGGCCGAGTTGGAGAGCGACCATCGGGATCTCCGTCCGGGGTTGCGAGGAGCGGTGGACGGGACCTGGATCGGCCCCGGGGGCCTCATCGACCGACTACTGCGCCACGCCGAGCGAGAGGACAGCGACGTCTTCCCCTTCGCCCTCCAGCTGCTGCCGAATCAGGCGTGGGCGGAGATCCAGGCCGTCCACCACCGCTTCGACGGGGCCCCCTCGAGGCCGGCCGGGGCCCGGCAGACCACCATCGGCTGATCCGCCGACCCTCCGGCGAGCCTACTCGCGTACTCTCGGGCTCCCTCGGGCCGCCCGAGCCCCGAGGGGAGGAGGGCAGCGGTGTCGATCGCCGAGCTGGGCGGGAAAGTCGACCTGCTCGACCCCGACCTCTACGCCGGGGACCCCGAACCCACCTACCGGTGGCTGCGCGATCAGGCCCCGGCCTACTGGGACGAGGCCAACCGGCTGTGGGGAATCTCGCGCCACCGCGACGTGATGGCCGTCGAGCGCAACACCCGGCGTTACAGCTCGGCGTCGGGGTCGCGCCCGCACATCGACATGACAGATTCGATGATCAACAAGGACGACCCTCGCCACCTGCAGCAGCGCCGGCTGGTGTCGGATCGCTTCACCCCCCGGGCCGTACGCCGGCACGAGGAGAGGATCCGGGCCATCGTCAACGGCCTCATCGACAACATCGTCGAGGTCGGAGAGGCCGAGGTGGTCGAGGACCTGGCCGCGCCGCTTCCGGCGATGGTGATCGCCGACCTGCTGGGCTTCGACCACGACCGCTGGCCCGACTGCAAACGATGGTCGGAGGTGACCATGGGGGCGGCCGGTTACGCCACCGACGACCCTCGCCGCCCGGACGGGTCGATCGACGCGGTGATGGAGTTCGCCGCCGCCGCCATGGAGCTCGTCGCCGCCCGCCGGGCCGAACCGGCCGACGATCTGGTGTCGGTGTGGGTCCACGCCCGGGTCGACGACCAGCCCCTCGACGACGGCGAGATAGTCCAGGAGGCCCTCCTCCTGCTGGACGGCGGGGCCGAGACCACCCGCTCGGTGATCGGCCAGACCGTCCTGGCCCTCGCCACCCACCCGGCCCAGCGCGGCGCCCTGCTCGAGGACCCGTCGCTGCTGCGCACGACCGCGGTCGAGGAGTTCATCCGGTGGGCCACTCCCATCCTGAACATGCGCAGGACGGTCACCGAGGAGCACGAGCTGCACGGGCAGCGACTGCGCCCGGGCGATCACGTCCTGTTGCTCTACGCCGCGGCCAACCGCGACGAGCGGGTGTTCACCGACCCGGAACGCTTCGACGTCACCCGGACGCACAACCAGCACGTGGCGTTCGGCTTCGGGTCGCACTTCTGTCTCGGCGCCAACCTCGCCCGCTTGGAGCTGCGGGTCATGTTCGAAGAGCTCCTCCGCCGCATCCCCGTCTTCGAGCTGGCCGACGGAAGCCAGCCCCGCTTCGTGCCCGGGTTCTTCACCCGGACCCTCGAGCGCCTGCCCATTCTTTTCACGCCCGGCCGGGGCGGCGCCGCCTGACCGGCCGGCGGTGGGTGACCGCCCGCCGCCGAGGCGCTGGGCGATAATGACCGCTTGTACCGGCGCCAACGCATGATCATCGCCGCCGTGGCGTTGGTGCTGGTGGGGCTCGGCATCGGCGTACCCCTCTCGAAGTCGCTCGGCGGCGGTTTCTCCACCGGCCCCTCGCGGCCCGACGCCTACCAAATCGTCTACCGCCAGGACATCACCACCTCGGGCGACACCGTCCGCTGGGAGGACCTCCGGGTCCGCCGTCCGTTCGAGGCCGCCGACCTCCTCTACGACTCACCTCCCACGGCGGGCGCCCAGCCCCTGTCAGGCACCATCTCCACCGAGGACGGGCTGTTCGACGTCAGGCAGGGCAACAGCCTCCTGCTCGTCGGCGGCCGTCAGCCGGGCGTGCCGTCGGGGGACCAGGACCTCATCACCCAGCTTCCGGACATGGAGTCGCGCGGGTTGGCCTCCGACCTGGGCGTCTCACAGGTGGTGGCGGGCCGGAGCTGCCACGTGTACCGGTTCTTCGAGCCGCCGTCGGGGCCGGTGAAGCCGCTCTCCGACGCGGCCGACCACGACGACATCTGCATCGACGGTGACGGGCTCGTGCTCGGCGAGGCGTGGACGCTCAAGGGCAAGCTGGTCCTCACCCGGCGGGCGTTGCGGGTCAGCCTGTCCGCCCCGCCCCTGCCGTCCACCAACGGGGCGTCGCACCCCACTCCCGGCAGCGGCACTCCGATCGCCACCGTCACCAGCTCGCCGAGCAGCTTCCTGTCGACCCCCGCTCCCCCGCCGGGCTTCGCCGCCCGCCCGCCGGTGCAGATGCTGATTCCGTCGCCCCAGGACCCCCAGGCCCTAATGGCCGAGACGGTGGTGTGGGCCTTCTCCGACGGGCCGGCCACGGTGTCAGTGGAGGCCGGGCGTGAACCGCCCGGACAGCTGCCGTGGCAGACGGGCGACACCGTCACCCGTCCGGTGCAGCTGGCCGGGCTGGGGGCGGGCACCACCGCCTTACGCTCGGACGGGGCCGAGATCCGGGTGGATCTGGGCAACGGAGAGTGGGTGCGGATCCACGGGACGGTGCCAGTGGCCGCCCTGGTCGACTACGCCAACAGCCTGAAGCTCTGACCTCTAGCCGCTGACCGACCTCCGCCGGTGGCTTCCGCCGCGAATGGAGAGCGGCTGGATGCGGCCCCCCAGAGGCCCGTAGCCCTGGGAGAAGGCGGCCAGGGCGATCACCACCGAGGCCAGCCCCAGCCCGGTCGCCACCCGGTTGCGGGGGAAGCCGGACCCACCCGAGGAGGTCGAGTACGGCTGGTAGGCCGGTCGCCGGGCCGCCGACGTGGCCGGTTGGGACGGTGCGTTGGCGGGCGGGGTCGGGGTGCTCGGCGCCGGCAGGGCCACCGCCGCGGATCCGCCGCTGTCGCCACCGGACACGAAGGCCGACACGACCGGCGGGGCCGCGGCCGGCGCTCCCGAGGACGAGTCCGACGGAGCTGGCGCCGGGAAGGCCCCACCACTGTCGGGGGCGGTCGGGCTGTCCGCCGCCGGGGTCGTGGGAGAGGACTGGGCCACCTGAAGCGAGTTGCTGTCAGGAGCGGTGAAGCCGATCTGGTCGGCCGGGCCACCCGCCAGGATGACCGCCGCCAGCGTGGTGCCCGACAGCAGCTGCGAGGCGTCGAAGCTGACCGAGGTCTGGGCGCTGTTGACCGTGCCGGTCACCTGGGTCTTGCTGCAGTCGTAGGTGGGCCGGTCGGCCCAGGCGCCGTTCTCCTCGGGCGTGAAGGACCCGCTGACCGGGCAGGCGACCGGCGGCTGGGTGATCACCGGGCTGCCGGCGATGCTGAGCACCAGCTTCTGCACGTTGGCGCCCGACGGCACGGCGAAGGACACCGCCGAGATGGCCACCGGGCCACCGGGCCCGTTCTGCACGTACAGCCCGCCGTTCGGGGCACCGGGCGGGGGCGGCGGCTGGGCCACGCCCATGTTGGCCTCGTTCCACCAACCGGCCTTCACCGAGGCGTCGGCGCCGGCCGGGCTGACCCAGCCGGCCAGCAGGACGACGGCGGCCGGCGCGCCACAAGCGACGGCGAGCAGCCGGCGCCGCCCGCTCACCGGGCGCTCCCCGTGCCGGCCTTGCCCCGCCGGGTCGAGCTGGTGCGGCGCTTGGCTGCCCCGTTGCTGGCCGCCTCCGACTCACGCAGGTCGATGTCCTCCTGACCCACATGGAGCTTGCCGCTCGTGCCCAGATAGGAGGACACGACCCTCGGGTCCTCGAGCACCTCGCTGGGCCGGCCGTAGGCGATCACCCGGCCGAGGTCGAGGCCGACCATGTGGTCGGCGAGCCCGTTGATGAGCGGGATGTCGTGCTCGATGATCAGGATGCTGCAGTTCAACTGCTCGCGGATCCGGCGCAGCAGCGGCCCGAGAGCCTCGGTCTCGCGCTGGGCGATGCCCGACGAGGGCTCGTCGAGCAGCAACACCGAGGGCCGGTGGGCGAGCATGCACCCGAGCTCCACGATCCTCCGGGAGCCGGTCGACAGCTCGGAGATGAACTTGTTGCGGAAGGCCTCGAGGCCCATCATCTCGATGAGCTCGTCGACCTTGAGCGCCAGCTGGTGTTCGGAGTCGGCCACCCGGGGGATGCCAAGCAAGGCGGGCAGGGTCGCCTGGATCTCGGCCTCCTCGTGCAGGGCGACGGCCAGCGCCTCGGCGACGGTCAGGGTCGGCCACAGGCGGGCGTCCTGGAACGAGCGGCCCATCCCCTTCATGGCCCGCTGCCACGAGCTGAGCTCGGTCACGTCCTCGCCGTGGAGGATGACCCGGCCGCCGTTGATGGGCGCGAAACCGGAGATGAGGTCGAACAGCGTCGTCTTGCCGGCGCCGTTGGGGCCGATGAGCCCGAGGATCTCGCCCTGGTGCAGCTGGAGGGAGACGTCGTCGACGGCGGTCACCCCGCCGTAGCGCTTGGTGATGCCCCTGGTCTCCAGCACGACCGCGTTGTCGAGGAGGGCGGCGGCGTGACGCTCGGCCTGGCGGGCGGCCTTGGCGATGGCCGCCTTGCCGTTGGAGGAAGACCCGCCTTCGGCCACCTGCTGGCCGACCGCCGCTCCTTGGAGGAAGACGGCCCGCAGGATGTCGGGACGCTCGAGCAGCTCGCCGGTGGGGCCGGAGAAGCGAACCTCGCCCTTCTCCATGAAGATGGCCCGCTCGGCCAGCTCGAGGGCGGTGTTCACCGACTGCTCCACGAGTATGACGGTCGTCCCGTCGGCGTGGATCTGGCGAACGATCTCGAGCAGCCGGCTGACCACTGCCGGCGCCAGGCCCAGCGACAGCTCATCGATGAGGAGGAGCTTGGGCTGGGCGATGAAGGCCTGGGCCAGGCTGAGCATCTGCTGCTCACCGCCGGACAGGTCACCGGCAAGGGTGTTCCAGCGGGTGCGCAGGATCGGGAAGTAGTCGACGACCTGCTCGATGGCCTGGTTGATGTAGGAGCGGTCCTTGCGGTACATCCACCCCGCCACCTTGAGGTTGTCGGCCACCGACAGCGACGGGAAGACGCCCCGTCCGCCGGGCACCTGCATGATGCCGAGGCGGGCCGTCTGGTTGGCGTCGGCGTGGGTGATGTCTCGCCCGTCGAAGAAGATCGCTCCGCCGGTGGGGTCGAGCAGCCCGGAAATGGCCTTGAGGAAGGTGGACTTCCCGGCCCCGTTGGTGCCGAGGAGCGCCACCATCTCGCCCTGCTGGATCTCGAAGTCGACGCCGAAGAGGATCTGCACCCCGCTGTAGCCGACGTCCAGGCCGCTGACCGACAGCAGGGCGGTGGAGCGGCCCGCCGCCTCCAGCCGGGTGGCCTGCTCGATGTCGCGGTCGATCGACGTGCGGGTGGTGGCCCCGATGACACCGCCGGCCGCGGTGAGGATGGCCAGCACCATCAGGCCGACCTTCTGGCCGTGGGCGTTGATCAGGGGCCCGACGACCACGGCCTGGATCAGGATCGCCCCCAGCGCGTACCACAGGAGGGTCCACGAGTAGGTCTGGGACCGCAGCCGCGGCGGCGCCACCAGCGCCACCAGGGCCGTGTAGGCGGGCAGGAAGCCGATGACGCCGATGGCCAGGATGCCCGAGGCGATGATGGCCATGGCGGCGTTGGGGGCCAGGACCATCAGGGCCGTGCCCACCGCGAACTCGACGATCATCGCCCCGTTGATGACGGGCAGGCGGGCGGCCTTGGCCGCGGCCACCGCCCGCTGGGTGAGGATCCCACCGAGGATGATGCCCACCAGGCCGCCGATGCCGTACAGGATGCTGATCTCGCCCCGGGCGTTGTCCCCGTAGTGGTAGACGTCCTTGAAGTAGGTGTTGAGCACGGTGGCGAAGGGCAGGGTGCCTCCGCCGAACAGGAAGGCGGCCAGCCAGGTGCGCCGGGCGGTGCGGATGGCCCGCACCCGGCGGTAGCCCTCCATGAGCGAGGGCAGGTTCTCGTCCGGGAACGACAGCCCCTGGGACTCCCCCCGCCCCGGCTCGCGCATCCGCAGCATGACGGCGGCGGCGAGGAAGAAGGTGGGCAGGGCCAGCACCACGAAGGCGGTGCGCCATCCCATCAGCGCCCCGATGAGGCCGGCCAGCGGGCCACCGGCCACCGCCAACCCCTGGGCGCCGAAGCGGTAGACGCCGAACACCCGGCCGAAGACCCGGGGCGGGTAGTAGTCCGACAGCAGGCTCGGATAGATCGTCTCGGTGCTCAGGTTGCCCACGCCGCCGATGATCCGGGCGATGATCAGCACCGCCAGCACCGGCGCCAGGCCGGTGAAGATGGCGGTGATACCCCAGATGATTCCGGCGTAGCCGGAGAGACGGACGCGGTGTCCCTTGTCCCCGAAGTAGCCGAGGAACACCGCCATGGTGATCGGCACCGCCCCGCTCAGCGAGGCCACCGCGTCGATGGCTCCGCTCGACAGGTGGAAGGTGTCGCGGATGTCGGGCGAGAGGACACCGAAGGCCACCAGGTCGAACTGCTGCACGCCGGCCAGGCCGACCAGCAGGAGCAGAGGGATGGCCGTGGCCGGGCCGAGGTCGGCCAGGAGCGACTTCAGCTGGTCGAACCGGCTGGGAGGGCGGGGCACGGGGGTCAGTACGGGGTCTGCGCCGGTGCTCATCGTTCGGCCTCCGCTGACGAGGCGGTCGCCCCGACCGGCACCGGCTCGGTCTCAGGGGCGGCCGACTCCTCTTCGAGGAAGATGGTCGGGGCGCCGAAGTCGGGCGTGGCCGCCCCGTCCTCCTGGCGCTGGTCGGCCAGCAGGCTCGGGACCAGCACGCCCTTGCGTGCGGCGAACCTGCGCAGGGCGGCGTCGCGGACCCGGAAGATGGCCTCGCCGAGGCCGCCGGGCAGCACCATCAGGAGCACGACCATGAAGGCCGCCGAGGAGAGGACCCCCCAACCTCCCGGCAGCAGGTACTGGGCGCCGTAGACGAAGACCGCTCCGAGCACGGCGCCCGGTATCGAACCGAGCCCACCGATCACCACCATGGTGAAGAAGGTCAGCCCGTCGATGGCCTGGAACGACCCGACGTTGAACGCCTCCTGCTGGATCACGAACAAGCCCCCGGCCAGTCCAGCGATGGCGCCCGACACGGCGAAGGCGACCAGGTGCAGCCGGGTGGTGCTCATGCCGAAGGACTGGGTGGCCAGGCGGTTGTCGTTGCTGGCGATGAGAGCTCTACCAGCGTGGCTGTTGCGCAGGCTCCGGGTGGCGGCCAGCACCACGGCCAGGGCCACCAGGCACACGTAGTAGATCTGGCGGTCCGAGTCGATGCCGATCCGGCCGAACAGGGCCGGGCGGGTGATCATCTGGCTCGGGATCCACCACGAGAACAGCTTGCTGGGCTGGACGAAGAAGAAGTACTGGGCGGTGTAGGCGAAGGCGAGGGTCACCACGGCCAGGAACTGGCCGGTGATCCGCAACGCCGGCAAGCCGAGGATGACGGCGACCGCCGCCGCCACCACCACCCCCACGGCGAGGGCGGCGAAGAGATCCCAGTGGTGGCTGCCGACGAGGATGCCGGTCGTCGCCGCCCCCACTCCCATGAAGGCGATGTGCCCGAGGGAGATGTGGCCCGACCAGCCGGTGAGGATGACCAGGGCGGCGGCCACCATGGCGTACAGGAAGATGATGGCGGTGAGCTGGGTGTGGGCCGGGGTCAGGATGAACGGCAGCACCAGGGCGAAGGCGAGCACGGCCAGCCTCACCCCGGCGCTGGTCAGACGGACCTGGCGGAAGCGGGTCAGCTCGGGCGGCACGGCGCGCACGGGGCGGATGGCCTGCCAGGTGGAGATGCCGGTCTCGGCCGAGCGGGTGATGTGGTCGCGCCGGATGAGCAGGGCCGCCAGGATGACCAGTACCAGCATGGCGTCGACGTAGCTGCTGTCGTGGAAGGTCCAGGCGCCCAGCTGCTCGGCGATGCCGATGCCGACCGAGCCGATCACCGCGCCGGGCAGGCTCGTCATGCCGGCCATGACCGCGGCGGCCAGGGTGACCAGCAGGATCTGGGGACCCGACTGGGAGACGCTGGTGAACGAGCTGAACCCGAGGATGGGGACCCGCAGGATGGCGGCCAGGGCGGACAGGACGCCCGTCAGGGCCCACACCACCGTCGAGAGCCGGTTGACCGGAACACCCAGGAGCCGGGCCCGGTCGCCGTTGTCGGCGGCGGCGCGGATGGCGGTGCCGTAGTTGGTGTAGTTGAGGAACCACACGAGGCCGAGCAGGACTATGGGCACGACCACGATGGCGGCGATGTAGTTCCCGTTGAACAGGACCGGGAAGATCATGAAGTGGACGTTGAACGGCGTGGTGAACTTCGCCGTGCTGTGTCCCTGCCACTCGATGGGGATGATGACGCTGCCGATGTTGAGGATCTGGGCCACGCCGATCGTCACCACCGCCACGATGAGTCGGGGGGCCTTGGTGAAGCGCCGGAGGATCGTCATCTCCAGGGCGGCGCCGAGGATGAGGGCGATCAGCACTCCGACGCCGACGCAGAGGAAGTAGTTCATCCCCAGCTGGACGTGGAACTCGATGGCGCTCACCGCCGCCACCGAGCCGAACTCGGCGGCGGCGAAGTTGATCACCCGGTTGGCCCGGTAGACGAGCACGATGGAGATGGCCAACAGGCCGTTGATCGCCCCGAAGACGGCGCCCGACAGGATGATGCCGGCCGGTGCCCCGTTGGGAAGGGCGTTGGCCAGCAGCAGCCAGACGAGCACGACCGTGACGGCCAGGACGGGGCCGCGGCCGGCCCGCGACCCGAGGACCTTGCGTGAGTAGCGGCCGAGGGGCTCGACGGGCAGCACCGCCGCGAGGCGCTGCCCGACTGGAGCCAGTGGATTGCTCATGAGTAGGCCGGAACTGCCCCGGTCGGGAACTGGCCGGCGCCGAAGCGCTTGCCTCCGTACATCTCGACGTAGGTGCCGACGTGGGAGCCGACGGTCGATTGACCGGTCGAGTTCCAGTACACCTCACGGGAGTCGGTGATGGCGGTGTGGGTGGTGCCGAAGTGCCACGTCCCCGAGGGCAGCTCGGGGTTCACCCCGTTCTGGCTCTGGGCGGGGGAGGTGGACGACGGCGGCAGCGCCTCGGTGCCCAAGGCGATGTTGGCCGGCGTCAGGTCGGGCCCGGCCGCCTGCAGCTGGTTGAACATCGACATCAGCAGGAAGTAGTCGGTGACCGAGCTGATGTTGAAGTCGCTGCCCGTGATGCCGGCGGCCGCCAGCCCCTTGGCCGCCTCACCGTGAGGATCGAGCAGCTGGTTGGTCGAGGCGGCCTGGGAGAGGCCGAACAGGCGCCCCCTCACCTCGGTCTGGTCCCAGAGCTGACCCCAGTTGTCGGTGTCGGTGAAGGCCACGCCGATGATCAGCCATTCGGGGTTGTAGTTCTGGTTCTTGGCGTCCTGGGTCAGGAAGATGGGCGAGATCGGGTCGCAGGCCAGGACCACGGTGGTGTCGGTGTTGGCCGAGAACTGGGTGATGGCCCGCTGGGCGTCGTTGGGGAAGGTGGAGATGTCGAGGCTGTAGTTGTACTGGTCCTCGCGGCCCTTGGGGATGTGGTAGGTGTTCTCGTCGAGGTTCAGGGTGTCCTGAACGCAGCTCTGGTACTCGGCGTTGCTCGGCACCCAGGTGCCGAACTTGCGGGTGGTGTTGGTCATCACCTTGGCCCCGTCGAAGCCGGCGAACTTGGCCGGGTAGGGAGCCACCTGCTTGCCGATGAACTCGCCCACCTCCTGGGCGATCAGCTGGCAGTTCATGGTGGTGGCCCAGACGTAGGGGTGGATGTTCTTCTGGGCGTAGTACCACTCGGGGAAGTAGGGCGCCCCCTGGGGCACGTACACGCCGTAGCGAGCGGCGCAGTCGGTGAACGGGGCCCACTCGAACAGCCCCTCGAAGTCGACGTCGCCGAAGGCCTTGACCGAGTGGGCCACGGTGTCGGCGTCGGCACAGGCCGCCGCCTGGCCGGTGTCGAGTTCCTCGTTGGTGTAGTTGCCCTGCCCGT
The DNA here is from genome assembly GCA_021325435.1 of Actinomycetota bacterium. Classification (GTDB taxonomy): domain Bacteria; phylum Actinomycetota; class Acidimicrobiia; order Acidimicrobiales; family JAJPHE01; genus JAJPHE01. Next base: position 13,655 of record JAJPHE010000120.1, read on the forward strand.
TGTAGTCGACGAGCTTCACCTGGCGGCCGTACAGCTCGAAGGTCTTGTTGAAGTAGGCGATGATCTTCTGGTCGTAGCCCTCGGCCTGCTGGTAGGTGACCCCGCCCGCCTCCTGGTTGAAGGCGTTGGCCTCCTGGGCGTTGGCGCCCTGGGAGTCGGAGGTGTGCCGGTCGCCGATGAGGATGGTGTCGCCGGTGACGCCCTGCCAGGTGCTCCCGCCGTTGCTGCCGGTGAAGGCCCCTTCGCAGGGGACGGCGTAGGCGGAGAAGGGCAGCTGGCGCAGCCCCGGGGCGCAGCCGAAGCCGCCCCGTGTCGTGCCCTTGCCCCACTGCGGGCCGGCCGGGCCGGCGCTGGCGGGGCTGCCCAGGGCGCCCCCGGTCGGGCCGGGGTTGGCGGCTCCCCCCGCCGCTCCGCCGCCGGCGATGGATCCGCCTCCGCCGCCGGCCCCGCCGTTCACGGCGCCGCCGCTGGCCCCCCCGGCCCCGCCGGCGGCCCCGGCGGCCTGACTGCCTCCCCCGGCACCACCGTTGTAGGACCCACCGGCGCCTCCGGCCGCCACCGAGCCGCCCGGCCCGCCGCCGCCGGTGACGGTCGGAAATATGGCCAGGGCCAGTGCTCCCAGCGCGCCGCAGACGTACAGCAGCAGGTAGCGCCGGACGTGGTAGGCGGCCCGGAGGGTGTTCCGAGCGAACGGATCGTGGACCTGCTCGAGGGTCTCACGCTGTTCCCGAGACGACGCCATGCATCCCCCAGATGTCTTCGGCCCCTGAACGGGGAAAGCGCCCAGGGCCCGTCGCCTTAGGCTTCGACGCCGGCCCCGGCCGCTCCTGCCCCTCCTGTGACAAGCGTCATACTGTTAGCGGGCCGAACAATCTGGGGTCAAGGCACCCCCACGGCGGGTGCCAGCACCTTCCAGGCGGCGGCTTCGGGGGTGAGAGAGGGCTAACCCTTAGCGGGAGTAGATGTAGTCCTCGAGCGCCTTGCGGTCGGCCTCCAGCTCGTCCATCCGGCTCTTGACCACGTCGCCGATGCTGACGATGCCGACCAGACGGTCGTCCTCCACGACCGGCACGTGGCGGATCCGCCGGGTGGTCATCAGCTCGACCAGGGAGTCCACCTCGGCGCTGGGGGCACAGGTGTGGACCTCGGAGGACATGATCGCCGACACCTGGCCGGAGAGGATCTGCGGCCCGGTGTCCTGCAGGCGGCGGACGACATCTCGCTCAGAGACGATCCCGTCCACCTTGGAGCCGTCGGTGGAGACGACCAAGGCGCCGATGTTGTGCTCGGCGAGGAGCCCGAGGGCCTCTGTCACCGAGGCCTCCGGCCGCACCGTGGCGACCTTGCCGCTCTTGCGCTCCAGCAGAGCGTCGATCCGCATCCGGACCTCCTCCCCCGGCAGACCCTCCTGCCGTGACGCCATGTTACGACGGCTGGGCGAGCCCGGCTCTGGTCAACGGGAAGGATCGCGGAACTTCTCGAACTCCCACCACTCCTCGGCGTCGTAGGGGGCGTCGCCCCAGAGCTGTCGCAGGCGGCGACCCGCCTCGGCCTCGGCGCCGTGGGGCGAGGGCCGGTAGTACAGCCGTCGCTCGGCGGTTCCGATCGGGCCGGCGATCTCCGGCGGTCGGTACTCCTGGGCCACGAAGCCGGCGGCCTCGTTGTGGGGGTAGCGGTAGCCGCCGCCCTCCTTCAGCTTTCTGGCTTGGTAGGGGTGGACGCTGCGCAGGTAGGGGGGCACGGCGCCGGCTGGACGGTCCCTGACATCGCTGAACGCCCGGGCCAGACCGGCCATGGCGGTGTTCGACTTGGGCGCGCTGGCCAGGTAGATGACGGTGTGGGCCAGGTTGAGGCCGGCTTCGGGCAGCCCGACGAACTCGACGGCCCGGGCGGCGGCGTCGGCCAGGACGAGGCCCATGGGGTCGGCCATGCCCACGTCCTCGGAGGCCAGGATCACCAGCCGCCGGGCGATGAAGCGAGCGTCCTCGCCCGCCTCGAGCATTCGGGCCAGCCAGTAGAGACCGGCATCTGGATCCGATCCCCGGATCGACTTGATGAAGGCCGAGACGACGTCGTAGTGCTCGTCCTCCCCGTAGCGCAGCACCCGGGTCTGACGGGCCCCCTCCACATCGGCGAGGGACACCCGGTCGCGACCCGCCGCCGCCGCCAGGGCCAGGGCCACCTCCAGGGTGTTGAGGGCCGCCCGCCCGTCACCGCCGGCCATGTCGACCAGGTGGTCGAGGGCGTCGTCGTCGCAGCCGGCGCCCTCCGCCTCGACGGCCCGCCCGGCGATGAGGCGGAGCTCGTCGTCGGTCAGTGGCTGAAGGCGGAAGATGGTGGACCGGCTGATGAGCGGAGCGTTCACCTCGAAGAAGGGGTTCTCGGTCGTGGCTCCGATCAGGGTGATGATGCCGGCCTCGACGGCAGGCAGCAGGGCGTCCTGCTGGCTCTTGTTGAAGCGGTGCACCTCGTCGAGGAAGAGGATGGTGCCTCGGCCGTCCTCGGCCAGCCGGCGTCGGGCCCCCTCGATCACCTCTCGCACGTCCTTGACCCCGGCGGTCACCGCCGACAGCGACACGAACTCGCGGTCGGTCTTGCTCGCGATGACCTGGGCGATCGTCGTCTTGCCCGTGCCGGGCGGGCCCCAGAGGATGATCGATGACAGGCGGTCCGCATCGATGAGAGCTCGCAGCGGGGCGTCCGGCCCGAGCAGGTGGCTCTGGCCGATGATGTCGTCCACGGTGCGGGGCCGCATGCGGGCCGCCAGCGGGGCCTGCCGGGCGAGGCGCTCCTGCAGGGCGGATTCGAACAGGTCGTCGGGTTGACCGGGTCGGCGGGCTGCCACCTACCGAAAGCTATCCGGGGGCCGTCCGGGCCACCCGGGCCGAGCTACGTCCGAGCCGCAGAGGGCGGAGCTGGCTCAGTGGCCCTTGACCATGTGTCCGACGTGCACGCCGAGGATGACGTACCCGACGGCCATGGCGCCCCGCAGCACCTTCGACCGTGATGTGAGCACGGAGATGGTCTTGGGGTGGCCAAAGTTGGCCTCCTCAGCGATCAGCGCCGTCAGCTCGTAGGCGCAGACACCACCCATGACCGCCTTCAGGAACTTGTCACGCTTCTCACGCATCGCCACCCGATCATGACACGTAGGAACCAAAGTCCGCCGCGCTGGTACTACATCGGCACCGACGGTCGAAAGCTTTCGGGGGCGCGATGGTGGGAAACGCACTTCCCGCCGCCATCACTGACAAAAGTGGCTCTCCTGACCTATCCGTGGGTGCCTGAGGAGCCCATCCTCGGCCGCACCCCGCCTCCTGCCTACGTTTTCGAGCTTCTTGAGGGCTTCGAGAACGCAGGAGGA
>JAJPHE010000036.1 GCA_021325435.1 Actinomycetota bacterium
TAGAAGCGGACCGCCCGCTCACGCGTCTCCTGGTCGTACTTCCTCGGTGCAGGCATGGCTCAGTCTCCTTGCGAGATCAGAGCCTCCGGTGGATCCAGGGTGGTTCATGGCGTCACAGACCCTCACCGGATCCGCAGGTCAACACACAAATTTCGAACTACATTGTTACATTGATGTTCGCTAATGTGACGATTCGTGACTACGTTGTTGGGTTGTGATTGGGTGCACAAGGCCCCCCGGGCGCCGGCCGACAAGGGCCCGCAGACGCGCCAGATAGTCCTCGGCCGACCGACCCAACAAAATCAGCTGACTGATTAGAAGCTCCGTCAGAAGGTTGTTGAGCCACTGAGCCGACCCAACAGTGTTGGGTGGGTGGGGCGGCAGAGGCGGACCGTTGTTGGCCGACCGAGAGGGCTGTTGGGTCGGTGGGGAGCTCCAGCAAGGGGGTCCTTGTCGGGCGGTGGTCACACCTTCTGTCTCCTGCGTTCGGACTTGATTCAAGAAACGACTGCGGTTGCTGCATGCCTCTCCCCACCGATCTCCCCCACCAGGTCCTGAACGATCTCAAGGGTTGCCAGCTCCTGCTCCACCGGGTAACCACGATCGAGGACTCCTGAGGCGAACCACCCGACCAAGGGGTCGTCGGCCAGCGCGTGCAGATCTCTGATCGTCGTGCCGTCCGATGGGAATGAAGGACGCGGCGGGTGGCCCCAGGTCCCAACGTCCACAATCTCGGCCGCGGGCGCCGCCTGGAGCACTCGTCTGGCGATCCGGACACCGCCGAGGTCGGAGTCGACCACGGCGACCAACCGCTTGCCGGCCGCGGCCAACTGCCCGAGCAGCGCGGCGGCATCGTCTCCGAACTGCCCGGCTGTGTAGATCACCGGAAGCTCCCTATGCCGCGCGCACACCGCTTCGGCCGGCTGAAGGTTCTCGATTACGACCACGGTCCCCTTCGAAGTCGAGACAGCCAGGCCGGACTGGTCGAGCCGTAGGGATACGGGTCCCCGTAGCGGTCCGAGGTCCACGTCCCCATCCGATGTCGTCAGGACGATCGGGCCCCCGATCCCGATCCGGTCTCCCCGCCGGAGGCCCAGCTGATCGAGGACAGCGCCTGGAACACCTGCGGCCGTCAGTACCGCACGGACATCGTGGACCTTGGTCGCTCCGAAGTGGGCCTGGGCGAAGGCACGGGGCCCAGCATGGGAGACGCCACCCACGAGGTCCCGGGCGGCGGCGCTGAGGACGGCCGAGGCTGCGGTAGTCGCGGCGGACCGCAGGGCGGCGGCGACCTCGGGATATGAGATCTCGACCTCTTCCGCCAGCATCTCATGCTCACTACTGCGGCGACGGCGAGCCTCGGCAGCGCTGGCACGCTCGCGGGCAGCGGTAGCAGCTGCATGGTCGGTGGGCTGCCACCAGAGCGGATCGCCAATATGCCCCCGTTCGTCGACTTCGCAGGCGAGATGAACGACGTCCCCACGCACCAAAGTAAGTGCGACATCCACAGATCGGCCCCCGTAGCGGCCGACGACGGTGCTCCACCGCCGCCGTCCAGCTCCGATCGCGAACGCGCGATCGGCATCAGGGACAACGTCCGGTACGTGGGCAGGGTCCCGGGTGAGAACGACCTGCGCCGTCTTACGCCTGCGGCGTCGATCGCGGATCTCTACGAACTCGCCAGCGCGCTCCACGACATCGACCAGCGGGACGGCGCGACAGCCGGGCGGGACTCCTCGCACCGGCGCCGGCGGCCCGGCGGGGTCCCACCGCTTCACAGCAGGCGTCCAGCTTCGACCGCCGGCCGGGTGCGCTCCACTCTCCCACCGTCGGAGTCGAAGCCCCAGACCCGCGTCGGCCGGCAGAGCGCGGCCGCATCGCTCAGTCGCTCAAACCAGAGGAGCAGCCGGGCGGCGCCCAGGGCGGCCACCTCCTCAAGCACCTTGTCCTGGCACGCAGCGATGACAGTCACGCCATGGCTCTCGGCGACGTGGGCGAAGGCGGTCAGCACCTGGCGGAGATGCTCGCGGCCGAAGTCGTTCCCAGCCTCGTCGACGATGAGCACTCGACCCGCCGGGTCCTGGGCAGCGAGGAGGGCCGCCAGCACAAGATGCGTACGATGCTGCTTCTGCATCGCCGAATTCGCCTGCCGCGTGTAGGGCAACCACTTCGCTCCGTGGCCGCGGCGCCACTCCGGACGAACCTCCCAGACCCAGAGGTCGGTGGCCTGCTGGGGGCGGATGGACTCGCACCGGAGCTGGGCTCCATACCCGCCGGCAGCGGCATCGAGTTCGCCGTAGCGGGCGCTGACCTGACCGAGCGCTGCCTCGATTTGTTGTTCAACCATATCCCGCTGTCGCTCGAGAAGGTCAGACTGGGTGTCGCACTCGCGGCGGGCAGCACCGATCACTTCCTCCCATCGAGCTCGCTCCATCTCGACATCCTCGAGGAAGGTCTCGTCCTGCTCGGCGAGGTCGTCTAACCAGTCGGCAAGAGGCCGGACCACAGTGTCAAAGCGTCGGATCTCGTTGGCGGCCGGGACCTCCTCGTCCAGACCATTGCGGGCCTGGATCACTCCGGCGATCGTCGCCGTAGGCGCGCCGTGGCCAGAGATGGAATCGACCCCTACCCGCTCAAGAGCCGTCACCAGTTGCTCCGTCGCTCGCTTGCGGATGCTCTCCTCCTTGCGATCGTCCCCCTCCAGGGCGGCCGCCGCCGCCTCGTCGGAATCACCCCAGGATTGTCGCCAGCCGGCGACGTCGATCCGGGTGATCGCCTCCCGCGTAGTCCTGTGGTCCCGCTCGATGCGCTCGAGCTCCTCCTGGGCCGCGCTGAGCGCGGCGGCGAGCCGGTCTCGCTCCTGCACGGCGGTGCGGTGGCGCACTTCGACATCGACCAGGTCCTGGCGGGCGCGCCGGAGAGCCTCTTCTCGGGCGGCACTCTCCTGCCGTGCGGCCGCCAGCTTCTGGGACCTCTCCGACTCCTGCGACCGGAGCTCCTCCAGCTCCGCGGCCGCTCGGATCCGGCTAGCGGCGTCGGTCGCCAGCTCATGGCCCCGCGCGGCGGTGTCGCGCCGAGCGGCAGCCTCCTGAAGAGCCCGCTCGGCCTTCTCCAACCGGGCCCGGGCCAGGGCCACAGCGGCATCGCGGCCGCATAGCTCGTGCTCGAAGTCCCCGGCGACCACTACGCCGGCATCAACATCGGCATAGGGCGGCTGGGCCCGTCGGGCAAGTGATTGAAGGAATCGCGCCGCTCCCGTGGGTGCCTCCACCACTCCGTCCGGCAATTCGGAGGTGGCGTCCTCGTCGAGTACGACGAGGACGGTGCCCGCAGGAGAGGCCGCCAGAGCAACATCGCGGTGGCCGCGCGGGATCGTAAGGGCGCCTAGCCATGGCGCCAGGATGGGCTCCCACGTTGCTCGTGACTGTTCGGCCAGCACGATGCGATCGAGCAGTGGGGCCGCTGGCACTCGAGCGGCATCCAACGCGGCGCGCGCTTCGGGATCCGCGTCACCATGCTCGACGATGGCCCCCAGAGCTGTACGAGCCCGCTCGAGATCGGCCTCGGTGGCGCCGAGCGCCCTGGTGGTGGCGTCGAGCATCCCGGCAGCGTCGATAACGCGGGCGTCGGCCTCCTCTAGGCTCAGCCCTGCGGGAGCAGCCAGGGCGTGGGATGTCAACTTTCGGATCCGGTCCGTCAACATCCCCAGCTCCACGACGAGCCGCGCGACCGTTTCAGTCGCCTCGCGGTAGTGCTCTCCCGCCTCACCATCGGCGTCCCGAGCTGCGGATAACGCCTCGTCAAGTGATGTGGGATCGACGGCATCTGCTATCCGAGCTTCGAGGTCAGCGACCACGGCGGACGCTGCGGCCATCTCGCCCTCGAGCGCAGTCGCCTCACTCTGCAACCGTTGGACCTCGGACAACCCGTCCAGGAGCTTGCGCGCTAGCCGAAGCTGCCACTGCCGCCGGCCCTCGGCTACGGCCGCGCGCGCCCCGTTGCGGGCCTCGATCTCGTGGAGGGCCGATGCCCACTCCCGCTCGCGGTGGTCGTTCTCCTCGATTCGGCTAGCTAGGAGCTGCTGGGCGTCGGCGAGCTTGGCACGCAGGTCTCGTTCCCCGTCGATGAGATGCTCCATGCCGAGTAGAACGATGAGTTCGCTGCCGATCCGGGCCGGACTCAGACGCGCCTGGAGCTGCATGAGGGACGAGTCGGTGTCTCGGTGGCCCCTGCTGGTTACGTAGGCCAGGCAGCGTCCGGTACCGCCGTAGAGCTGCTCGACGAAGGCCGTGGGGCCGATCTGGCGGTCGCGCCCCAGGCGGTTCCACATGGTTGGCGCCTCATCGCGTTCGGTGACCAGGTGGACGCCCGGAGCCCAGCGGGCAGCAAGCCGAGGTGAATCCTCGGCCGAGATGCGCACCCACACGGTGAGCTCGTCGTAGTTGCCGTCCGCGGTCGCCTGGGCGAAGACGCCAGCGACGAAGCCGACCCGCGCGGCGTCGTAGAGCCCGGCGGCGTCACCCGAGAGATCGGGGTCGAACAGGAGGCCGATGGCGTCAGCGCCTCCCGTCGTCGCCACTCGCCACTCGGGGTCACCAAGCAATAACGACACGGAGGCCAGAAAAGTCGTCTTGCCGCTGCCATTGGAGTCACGATCCGGGCCGGCACCGGACACGGCCACCAGCGCGGACGGCACGAGAGGCACCGGGTGGTGGGTCAACCGGCCCAGGTCGATCGTCTGGACCGCGATCAGCTGGCGGCGGCCAACAATACCTCCAGGTCCCACACCGAACAGAGTGGGTTCACTCATGAACATCTCCTCGTCGCCGGTGGATGGCCCGGGCCAGGTTCGATTGGGGCGCTGTCGCCACGACGAGGTTCTCCCAGACCATTCGGCTGCGCGCTTCGGTCAGGCGACGGAACTGTGGGCCGGGTCGCAGCTTCGAGCGCAGACCGCTGCGCAGGATCCCGGCGTCGCGCAGTCGGCGCAAGGAGGCCCGGATCGCCGATTCGTTGAGCCGCCGATCGCGGTTGGCAGCAAGGGTTACGACGTCCGGAGCAGGCAGCTGCTCGCTCGACCAATCGTTCGAGTCCACCATCCCGCGCGCCGCTGGAATGGCGACGCTGTGGATAAGGACGAGGGTGAGAACGGCCGCGTCCACCGGGGCCAGGACGCCTATACCCTCCTTCGCCAGCCGGTCGGCAATCTTGTCGTCATAACCGGAAGTCCAATGCGCTTTGCCGACCCGAACCAGGGTCCGCCCGGCGCCGAGCAGGGACTCCTCGACGAGGTGGCGGAGGGCAGGATCGGCCAGAGCCTGGAACTGCTCGGCCGCCACGGGATCGACGGCCTCCTCGACGGCGACCACCGCGTTGAGGACGGCGGCACGGTCGCGGCCGGACAGGGCGGCGAGGGTCACCGTCACGAGGAAGCCCCGGTTGGTGCGGGAAGGGCGTCGAGGTTCCGGCGGAAGGCCTCGAGGTCGGCCTCGGACCATGCGGCGATCACCGGACCGAGCCGCACGACATCGCCGTCCACGTCGAGCAGCCGGGACTGGGCAAGCACGTGGCGGATCGCGCCGATGATGTGGCGGCTGGCGGCGTCGGTGATCTTCATCGCCCGCGCGGCCGCGGTGACTGCGGTCAAGCTGATCGGACTGCCGGGGTAGGGATGGTGGTCACGGTCCGCCCACGCCAGGCCGACGCAAAGGCCTAGCGCGACCAGAGCAGAGTCCGGTAGCTCAGAGGTAGCGACCTCCAGATCGGTGGCGCTGGGGGCCTCGATATGGCGCGCTAGGACCACATCGCTTCCCGCCCGCTGGAGCGCTCTGCCGACCAGGGCAGCCGGACGCTCCAGAGCCGTCGGGTTCCCGATCGTTGCCGCCGACAGGGCCCGCAGACGCGCCAAATCGAAGGCGCTCATCTGTGCTGACCCTGGATCAGGTCGTCGCGTGTTGCCTCCTCGGCGACGCGCGGTCGTTCCACACTCAGACGGGCATCCGAAGTCCAGGTGGTATGGGCGTCGGTATCGACCACGATGCTGTCCGCCAGCTGAAGCTGATAGGTGGAGATCCGGTCGACGTCGAGTGATGAAAGATCCACGATCACTCTGAGGGCCGCGGGCCAAGGAGAAGCCCGCAGCGTCGAGGACAGCTCAACCGAAGCATCACCCTGCAGGAGCAGCTCGGCTGCGTGCTCCCGCTGGCGTCGAAGGAGGTCAATCCTTTCTGCGACGCCGTCCAAGGGATCGTCCGTTGTGTCATCCGATGGTGATTCGACCGGAGGACGGCGCGGATGTCGGCGGCGGGGACTGTACGTTCGCAGCGCGGCGACCACGTCAGTCGGCGAAATCGCCGGTCGCGCAGGATCCCAGACGACCCCGTCGAACACGGCAGCGAGTTCCTCGACCGTTCCTGTAGTCGCCAGCCGTGCGTAGTCCGCCGGGTCTAGGAGGGAGAAGTCTCGGGTGGACGCGCCCTCGTCGACGATCCTCTCGAGCAGCCGCTGGGTTGCCTCCAGGTAACTCTGAGCCGCCGTCAGCAGGGCGGCCGCCGAGGTGCGCAGGGACGGGTGGTGTCTGCTTACCGTGTCGACTACCCGCTCAACCTGGGAGAGCATGCGGTCCCCGTCATGATGGGCCCGTTCGGCGAGGAGCTCGCCAAGAGTGGACGTATCAGTCAGCCGGTTGACCGCGGCCGTCCACATCTCTACGTAGCCCCTCTGTTCCACCAGGGCCTCAGCAACCTTGCCGGTGTCGTGCCGTCCAGCCTCGATGGCATCCGCCGTGGCGCCGAGGAGCTGCAGCAGCTCCTCGATTCCGCCTTCAGATAGGCCCTTGCGGAAGAAGAGACTCCCGGCCACTCCGTCCGTGCTGACGACGTAGCGCTGCTGGTGGGCCTTGTCGCGGTAGGGCAGCAGCATCGCCAGGTCGACGAAGGTGTCGATGCGACGGTTGAGTTCCGCCAGGTCGACTTCGCCGGTACGGCTGGCCCGCTCGACGATCTGGGCCCGGCTGAGTCCGTGTTCGATGTCGCCCTGGCCAAAGGCGCCGATCACGAGCTCGGCGTACCGGAGCAGGGAGGGGTCGTCGACCACAGCTCCGCCGTGAGCGGCCACTGGCGCGGCCATGGCGCCCAGTCGGCGGGCGGCACCACCCCGCCGGTGCCGTTTGCCCACAAAGTCCAGCTGCTCGCCCTCCATCGTGAAGAAGGTAGAAAGAGGCTGTGACAGCCAGGCGGATGGCCGGAACCCGCTCAGGCCCGCCATAAGTCCTTAGAACTGTATAAGCACTGGGCTTATACTTCTCCTCGTGCTTATGGATGCGGCGTTGTCCTGCCTGCCCGAGGCCGGCGTCCGGGTTGAGCGGCTCTCCCAGGAACGGCCGGGTGACTCTCGCGTCGACGCCGTGTTCGAACTGGTGGCGGGCGAGGCACGGGCCCGATTCGCCGCCGAGGAGAAGGGTCGTGCCCCGTACCCGAACGAGCTCCGGAATCTCGATCGGGTTCGCCACGCCTTAGCCCCCGTCGGAGTGCCTTGCCTGGTTGTCCCGTTCGTCGGCGAGGCACTTGGTCGGGCGCTCACCGAGGCGGGTTGGTCGTGGGCCGACACCCAGTGCAACTTCGATTTACGCGCACCGGGGATGGTGCTGCGTCAGCGGCGAACGACGGCACCGCCGAAGCCGAGCCGGACGGCGCTGCCCCAGGGCCCGGGGAGCCTGGCCATCATCCGGACCCTGATCCGCTTCGGGAGGTCGGAGACCGAAGAGCACACTGGCAGCTCTCTGGCCGCCCAGGCGCGGGTATCCCAGCCGCGCGCGTCTCAGGTGCTGCACCGATTGCAGGCACTCGATCTCGTCCGCCGCAGCGACAGTGGAAGGTGGATCCCAGATCGCGCGGCCCTGCTCGATCGCTTCCTCGCCGAATACCGTGGGCCGCAAGCCTGGGAGAAGTACCTCTACACCCTTGACATGCCATCCGATGTGGCGCTGCGGGCGGCGCGCTCGGCGCCCACGACAGGACCCATCGCCGTATCGGCCGACGTGGGCCCTGACCTCATCACCCCATGGCGCCGCCCGAGCATCCTCATCCTCTACGCCGCCCAGGACATCCCCCTGTCGGAACTGGGCGTTGTGGAGGCACAGGGCACCCACGACGCCAACGTGATCCTGCGCATCCCTCGGGACACCTCGGTCTTCGCCGTGCCCGAGTTCGTCGCTGACTTCCAGGGAGTTGAGGTCCCACTCGCGGACCTGTCACAGCAGATCTGGGACCTTCACTTCCTCGGTGGGGCCGATCGCCTCGAGGCCGCCGGCCTGCTCAGGGAATGGCTGCTGAGCCGCCCTTGAACCGACTCGTCCTGCGGGCGGGTTCGGTCGCCGACGACATCGGCTATGTCGCGCTCGCTGACCTGTCGCAGATTCTGAGCCAGAAGGAGGATCTCAGCTACCGGGTGATCGGCGGCCATATGGTCACCGCCCTGGTCGCGCGGTGGGGCTTGGGCGCCGAGCTGTACCGGGAAACTGGTGATACGGATCTGGGCGTGCCGCCCATCGTCGTCAAGGATCGCTCCCTGATCGAGCGACTCAGGGGGGTTGGCTATGAACCGATCGCCGGGAACCGGTTCGCACGTCCCGTGATCGACATACCGATTACACTGACTGCCCCAGAGGAATCCACACCGCAGGCGATGATCGACGTGCTCGTACCTGCGTACACGAGCCGGCCGCGGCAAGACCGACGGGTCACCGATCAGCTGGTGACGACCGAGGTGCTCGGCTTGCCCACGGCGCTCATGCGCCCGCCGGTCCGGCTGCGACTGGAACTTCATCGGCTGAACGGGACTCGACTCAGCGTGGAGATCGCCTTTCCCGACGAGGTTGCTGCCCTGGTTCTGAAAGGATTCGCCTGTCGAGTCCGCAACCAGGGTACGGATATCATCGATGTTTGGCGCTGCCTCGAGGTTGGGCTCGCGGCGGGGGTGAGCCCAGCTGACTTCACCGAAGGAGCCCCGGCGGAGGCCGCCGCCATAGTGCGGGACCTGTTCCGACGCCGAGACGGGAGAGGCATGACCACACTCATCGGCGAACAGCGACTGGCACCCGGAGCCGCCGACGCTCGGTTCACTCGGATCCGTGCCCTGATCGACCGGATCCTTGGTTGATGAGGCAACTCGCCAACGTCGAGTTGAAGAACCGCTCGGGCCAGGACCCGCGAGAATTGGTGTCAAGCCGCGACAGTTGGGCTGTGGCCCCCCAGCACACCGAAGGAGAGGTCGGTTGAGGCACCGTATGGGCCTGACCTGGAAGTTCGGCGCGCTCGGAGGGATTCGAACCCCCAACCTTCTGATCCGTAGTCAGATGCTCTAATCCGTTGAGCTACGAGCGCCGGGTTGGAACAGGCAGTCTAACGGAGGCCCGAACCTGCCCTCAGCGGGGTCGGACGCCAGGTCAGGGGCCCGATCAGGGGCCGACGGCCACCCCGTAGGTCCCACCGCCGGTGGGCGCCACCTCGGCCAGCCGGCTCCCGTCGGGGTTGGCGACCACCTGGTCGAGCACGGCGGCGCCGCTGACCGAGACCGCGCCGGCCCGGCCGGCGGGGATGTAGACGAGCGTCTCGCGGCCGGCGTCTCCCGGCCTGATCCGGTGCCCCGAGTAGGCGGCGGACATGGTGAACGTCTGCTTCACGGGGTCGTAGGAGTAGGACACCAGGGTGCCCTCGGTCGCCTGAGGCCGGATCCGCGACAGGTACTCGACCCGGCTGGGGATCAAGGGCCCGTTCTGGGCCAGCGGTGCCGAGTTGCTCGAGTAGTAGACGTTCCAGACCCCCTGGCAGGAGGGGCAGTTCCCCTTCCAGTCCCACAGCGTGGATCCGACCATGGCCCGGTCCTGGGCGGCGGTCTCAGAGGCCAGGATCGTGGCGTCGTCCGTGCTCGAGTTGCCGTACTCCCCGATGAACAGAGCGGCGTGCAGGGCCCGGGCCTCGGTGTCGGCGGTCTGCATGGCGAAGTCGTACGACGGCGGATAGACGGTCGACAGTCCGGGGACCGGCAGCTCGGCGTCGGCGGTGAAGACGTGGGTGTAGGCGTGAGGCGCGTAAACCAGGTTCGGGTAGGTGGAGAACGGCACCGACGCCCCGGTGGCGAAATCAGTCAGGTTGCGGGTCACCAGCGGCTCGAAGAAGAAGAGGTGCCTGCGGTCCGGCGGGTTGAGGAGGGTCGGGTAGCCGCAGGCCGCCGTATACGGGACCGACGGTGGGCAGGTGATGCCGTCGCCCGCGCCGGTGACGGCGTCGATGACCCGGCGATAGAACGGGTAGAGGTAGCCCTGGTCGAAGCCTCCCGGGGCGGCCAGGAAGCCGGGCAGCGGCTCGTTCATGATCTCGTAGCCCACGACCGTGGAGTCGCCGACAAAGCGTGACGCCAGGGCGGCGACCGCCCCGATGTAGTGGTCCTGGAGACCGTTGCCGGGGGCGCTCCCCTGAGGGACGGGCTGGCCGGTCGTCGGGTCGGTCGGCACCCGGTTGAGCCAGAAGTTGGTGAAGGCGGCCTCGACGTAAGTGTTGAACGGCGCCTGGCCGTTGGCCGCCTCGGCCGGCACACCGTCCGTCACCACCGCCCAGGCCGGGGCGCCGTCGGCGTGGTTCCCTCCCTCCTGGGTGGGCCCGACCAGGGGCATGGCGTCCACCGGGGCCGTCTCGGGCGTGTAGCGCGAGTAGTTGTCCTGGTGCATGTCCAACAGGACGTAGACACCCTGCTGGTGGGCCCAGTCGACGATCTGGGCGATGCGCGAGATGTAAGTGGCGTTGTAGGTGCCCGGTGTCGGCTCCAGCTGGCTCCAGCTGACGGTGAGGCGGACGACGTCGAAGCCGAGGGCCCGGATCTGGGCCAGGTCGTTCTCCGACCCGTCGGCCGACGATTGCTGGTACTCGGGCAGGCCGGCCTGCACCTCGCACACGGGGGGTTCGGGATTGAGGTTGGAGTTGGTCGGGCAGGCGCCCACGTAGGTGGAGGGGTCGGTCGGCCACATGGGGGTGGGGCCGGGCTCGGGCACGGCGGGGTCGCCGGTGCTGTAGAAGTCGTCCTCGGCCCCGGTCAGGTTCACCCCCCGCAGCAGGACGGTGCGCCCGGCCTGGTCGACGATCTGAGCTCGGCCTCCAGCCGGCTGCTCGACGTGCAACCAGGGCATGGTCGGGCACCCGGAGCAGCTGGCGCCCGACGTGGCCCGGGCCGCGGGCACCAGGGCGCCCAGCGGCAGCAGCGTGGCTGCCGCCGCCAGCAAAGTGGCGGCGCGTCTCCAGCCCGGGCGGGCAGAGCGGATTCGGCTGAGGTGGCGCAAGGGTTCTCTCCGGGACGGCTCGGAACGGGGTTCGACGCCGAGGCGGCCCAGCCCTGCCGGCGCGATACTCGCCCGCCGTGAAGGTCTCCCTCTTCTACCTGCCCTCGGTGGGCGCCCGGAGCGACATCGAGGCCGGCCGGGCGGGGCTGCGGGGCGACCTCTACGACCAGATGCTGGTCGAGGTGTCCGAGCAGGCGAAGCTGGCCGACGAGCTCGGCTACGACTCAATCAGCTTCACCGAGCACCACTTCCACGTGGAGGGGTTCGAGCTGTCGAACAACCCGGTGCTGCTCGACCTCTATATAGGCATGCAGACCACCCGGCTGCGGGTGGGCCAGCTGGGCATCGTCCTGCCGGCGGAGAACCCCGTACGGGTGGCGGAGAACATCGCCATGCTCGACCGGATGACCGGCGGGCGGGCCAACGCCGGCTTCGCCCGCGGCTACCAGCGCCGCTGGGTCGACACCCTGGCCCAGCAGGTCCACGGCATCCGCGGCGCCCTCCCCCACCAGCACGACGAGATCGACGCCGCCAACCGCGAGGCGTTCGAGGAGTGCTTCCGCATCATCAAGGCAGCGTGGGCCGAGGACCTCATCCACGTCGACGGCCGCTACTGGCGGGTGCCGGTGGGCGGCACGCCGTGGGACATCGAGTCGACCCGCCTCTACGGCGCCGGAGTGGAGGACGGCGAGGTCCGTTCGGTGGCAGTGGTGCCCAAGCCGCTGCAGCAGCCGCACCCCCCGATCTTCCAGCCCTTCGCCTCTTCGGAGCGGTCGATCCGGTGGTGCGCCGAGGAGGGGGTTACCGCCATCCTGCCTCCCCTGCATCCGGTCACCGAGTCACGCCTCACCCAGCTGTACGCCGAGGTGTCGGGGCGCCCTCCCGGTGACGGCATGGGCGTGCTCCGCGACGTGATCATCGCCGACACCGACGAAGAGGCGTGGGCGCTGTGGTCCGAGGGGCCCTACTTCTGCGGGCAGAGCTGGTTCGCCCCGTTCGGGTTCGACCGGGGCTTGGCCCATCCCGACACTGGGGAGTCCCCGTCGATGACGGAGTCGGGCTTGCTGCTCGTCGGCACCGTCGACTCGGTCACCCGCCAGTTGGAGTCGCTCCTTCGCCGGCTTCCGGTGTCGTGGCTGTTCGCCTGGATGTACAACGGGCTCACCCCGCACCCGGCGCTGATGCGGACCATCGAGGACTTCGCCACCAAGGTCCTGCCCCGGGTGGCGGATATTGAGCTGACGCCGCCGTCCTGATCGTCGGGCTCAGACGAGCCGGAAGGTCACCCCGCCGATCTCGTGGTCCTCCCCGGCCCGGGACCGGTCGGAGGCGGACAGCTGAATTCCGACCAGCCCCTCCCCGCGGTCGTCGCGGGGATGGACGAAGCGCAGCAGACCGGAGTCGAGGGCGATGACCGCCGAGCCCTCGGGCCCGTCCACTCCTTCGATGTCGAGGATCTCCGACCACCGCCGCGCCAGGGCGCGGGGGTCGTCCGACTGGATCTCGGCGGCGGCGATGCCCGACACGACGTCGGATCGCACGTGTTGACGCCACTCCGGGCCGGCCCAGGGCCAACCGTCGGGGGGCTCGGCACAGTCGAGGGAGAGGATGGCGCCGCCGACGTCCTTGGGGTGCAGGTGCATGCCGGCTATGCCGGGCACCGATCCCTCCCAGACGATGCGAACCCCGAGCCGCTCGACCCGCTGGCGGGCCGAGTTGAGGTCGGGCACCTGCAGGATGACCATGTAGCCGCCGTCCCCCCGCCGCCGCTCGAGGTAGCGGCCGGCGGTGGTGCCCTCCTTGATCGGCGCCACGACCTCGAGGAACTGGTCACCCACCGCCATCAGCGCGTTGTGGAGGCCGAAGTGCCCGACGCCGGGGTCGTGGTAGCAGACCTCCAGGCCGAGCCGGTCACACATCTCCTTGACCACCGGCTCGAGGTCGGAGGCCACCAGGGCCAGCTGGCGCAACCTCATCGCGGTACCTCCCGAGTCTGAGCGGAGAGGGAGGGATTTGAACCCTCGGACCCGGTCTCCCAGGTCAACTCATTAGCAGTGAGTCCGATTCGGCCGCTCTCGCACCTCTCCGTGGGGCCACTCTAGGGCATCCCCCCCGCCGCCAGGCCGGGCCGGCCCCGCCCCGAAAAGCGCCTGAGACCTGAGGCCTCGGCTCACCCGGCCTGGGTGGCCAGCCACCGGTCGATGCTGTCGCGCAAGACGGGAAGGGGGAGCGACCCCTGGTCGAGCACGGCGGCGTGGAAGCCAGGCAGGGTGAAGCGGTCCCCGAGTCGCCGGCGGGCCACGTCTCGGAGACGCAGCAGCTCCAGGCGACCGGTCATGTAGGCCAGGGCCTGGCCGGGGATAATGATGTAGCGGTCGATCTCGGCGGCCAGGAACTCGGCCGGCATGGGCACGTGGGCGGCGTAGAAGGACAGCGCCTCCTGCCGACTCCAGCCCAGATGGTGGATGCCGGTGTCGAGCACCAGGCGGGCCGCCCGCATAAGTGACGCGGTTATCGCCCCGATGACGCTGCGAGCGTCGGTGTAGAGCCCGATCTCCTCCGACAGCTGCTCGGCGTAGAGCCCCCAGCCCTCGGAGAAGACGGTCAGGCTGCGCTGGCGTTGCAGGGAGGGCAGGTGGCTCAGCTGTTGGATCCGCGACAGCTGCAGATGGTGGCCGGGGACGGTCTCGTGGAAGGCGACGGCCTCCAGGTCCCAGCCGGTGCCGGCCGTCGGCATCCGGGTGTTGAACCAGTAGGTGCCGGGCCGGCTGCCGTCCAGCCGGGGCGGGGTGTAGTGCGGCGCCATGCCGGAGTCGCCCACGACCGGCGGCATCGGGGTGACGGCGCACGGCGGCGGCAGGGGCTCGGGGAAGACCTCGGGCGCCCTCGCCTCCGCTCGCCGCACCGCCTGCACGGCCTGCTCGATGGCCGCCTCCGGTGCCAGCTCGGCCGCCGCCGTCCTGGCTTCACGGTGGATGTCCTCGAGCGTGCCCAGGCCCAGCTCGGCACCCAACTGCCGGGCCCGCTCCTCGAGGATCTCGATCTGCTCGAGACCGGTGCGGTGCAGCTCCTCCGCCGTCAGCGGCAGGGTGGTGTGCACGAGAATCGACCGGAGGTAATCGTCCTCGCCGCCCGGCAGGTAACGCAGCCCGGCGTGCTCCATAGGCCGGCAGCGCGGAAGCAGCTGGCGCAGGGTCTGCACCCACCGGCCCAGGGCGGGTCTGAACGTCGTGCGCACCGCCTCGTCGCGCTCCTCGCGCCACGCCGCCTCCCCGTCCCAGCCGGCAGGCGGCTCCGGCGTCGACAGGGCCGCCGGCACCTCCTGGCCCAGGACCTCATCGGCCCAGGCGATGGTCAGCTCCACCAGGGGGGCCACCGGCAGACGGTCCTTGCCGGCGCCGATCTTCAGCCGCCCAGTGAGCTGATCCAGCCAATCACCGCTGCTGCGCAGGCGGGTGACGTAGTTGTGGGCGTCCTCGGCGTTGGCGATCACCGTGCGGGCCGCTAAGCCCAGGAAGGAGGCCGGTCCGGTGAACGGCATGGGCGTGACGGTGTGCTCGAGCGGCGCCGACTCCAGGCCGGCCAGCTCCTGTTCGGCCTGGCTGCGCAGACAGCCAAGGGTCACCGAGTCATCGGCTGACGAGTCCGACTGGCCCAATCCCTCCGCCTCGGACAGGAACGAGCGCAGCGCCCGCCGGCGGCGGTCGTCGCCCTCCTCGCTGTCGTCGGGCATCAGATGGTCGTAGCCGGGGACCCCGTAGGTGGTGGCGGTGAACGGATGGGCCTCCAGCCAGCTGGTGTGGAAACGTTCGGCCAGGTCGGCGACGGTCGTCATATCGGGGCTGTCTACCATCGGCCGCATCCGCCCGGCGCGCGACCGTCCGGGCCATCATCAGCGGGTGAGCTCCCAGCCGCTCGACTTCGAATGCCCCCGCTGCGCCCGGCCGGCGTCACAGGCCACCTACGGACCGTGCGCCGACTGCCGCCACCAGCTGCGGGCCCGCTTCGAGGGCGATGGACGCCAGGTGGAGGTCGCCCGCTACGAGCCCAAGATGAACGTGGTGCCCAACCAGGTGGCCACCAAGGACTGAGCTCTGTCGGCGCGCCGCGGGCTACCGTCGAGTCCGTGCTGGTCGACAGTTTCCGCTTCTTGCCCCGCAGCTTCGTTCCCCTCTATCAGTCGCCTGCTCCCCTGCCCGGCGAGGAGGAGCCAGTGTGGGCGCCGTTCCCCGCGCGGCTGGCCGAGGCGTCGGTCGCCCTGATCACCTCGGCCGGCCTCCACGTCGAAGGCAAGCAGGAGCCGTTCGACGCTGAGGGCGAGCGGCGCCAGCCGACCTGGGGAGATCCGACTCACCGGGTGATCCCGGCGGAGCTGGGGGAACGGCGCCTCGGCATGACCCACCTGCACGTGAACCCCACCGACGCCCTGGCCGACAACAACGTCGTTTTACCGTCCGCCGTGCTGGCGGAACTGGTGGCCGACGGTCGGGTGGGGGCGGCCGGGCCCGACCACGTTTCGGTGATGGGATATCAGCAAGCCGGGCTGGAGGTGTGGCGGAACGAGACGGCGCCGGCCATCGTCGAGCTGCTGCGCCGGCAGGGGACCGACGGGGTGGTGCTGGCGCCGGTCTGACCGGACTGCTGCCGCAACGTGCCCGTGCTGGCACGCCGCATCGAAGCCGCCGGCATCCCCACCGTAACCGTCACGATGATGCCCGACGTGGCCGACGCCCTACTCACCCCGAGAGTCGTCGGCGTCGAGTTCCCCTTCGGTCATCCGTTCGGCATGCCGGCGGACCGCCACACCCAACGCCGGGTGCTGGCCACCGCCCTCGACGTCCTGGCCGGGGCGTCCCGCCCGGGCACCCGGGTCGACGTCGACATCGAGTGGCCCCAGCCCCGGGGGGAGGCGTACAAGGCGTGGCAGCCGGCTGAGCCCAGCCCGATCGTGGCCATGATGCTGAACCGGGCGGGGAGGCCGGGCGGCGACGGAGCCGCTTAGCGCAGGAGCAGCATCCCGTCGCAGGCGCAGTTCCCGTCGGCGCACCCGCACATCAGGGGAGCGTCGTCGGCCAGGCCGTCGAAGAACCGGCGGGCTGCCCGAGCCACCCTCGACCGGGGCCGCTCCGACACTGACTTCCGCATCACGACTGTCTATCCCCCCGTTTACCCACTGGCAACCATCGCGAGCACCCGGTGACGTGGGCGCCGGCGGGCCGGCATGGTAGGAGAACCGGAACGGAGCGTGGCGGAGGGCGGGCGTCACTAGGGTGAAGCCGACAAATCCCCCGACGAGGAGAAGCACATGCCGGTCCGCACCGCCGAAGCTCAGTGGGAGGGTTCCCTCCAGGACGGCAAGGGCACGATGCGCACCGGCAGCGGTGCGTTCGAGGGCTCCTACTCGTTCGGATCCCGTTTCGAGGAGGGACCGGGGACCAACCCCGAGGAACTCATCGGCGCCGCCCATGCCGGGTGCTTCTCGATGGCCCTGTCGGCCGGCCTGGGTCGGGCCGGGCACCCGCCCAACCGGGTGCACACCACCGCCCGCGTCCACATCGAGCGGGGCGACGCCGGCTTCTCCATCACCCGGATCGAGCTCGACACCGAAGCCGAGGTCCCCGGCATCGACGAGAAGGCCTTCCTCGAAGAGGCGGAGAAGGCCAAGTCCGGCTGCCCGGTGTCCAAGGCGCTGGCCGCCACCGAGATCACCCTCAACGCCCGCCTGGTCTGATCGCGCTGATCGTCAGCGCGACGTCGCCGACGCCGCCGCCTCGGCCGACCGCGGATCACGCGGGGACACGACCGGTGCCCCCGGCGGCTGACCCCGGCGGGTGGCGAGGACCGAGCCGACTACCACCAGCGAAAAGCCGACGCCGATTCCCAAGGTGAACGGCTCGCCCAGCAGGATGACCCCGAGCACCACGGCCACGGCCGGGTTGACGTAGGTGATCACCGTCGCCCGCACCGGTCCCACTTCGGCGATCAGGATGAAGAACAACACGAAGGCCAGGGCGGTGCAGATCAGGGCGAGGCCGGCGACGGCGGCGACCGTCTCTCCGGAGATCCGCGTGGGCGGAGCGATCGCCATCACCGGCGCGTAGGCGGCCGCGGTGATCGTCACCGAGGCGGCCACCACCCCAAGGGGCGGCAGATCCGACAGGGTCCGGCTGATCAGCAGCGGCCCGATGGCGTAGCCGGCGGCCACCAGCAGCACCTCGCC
Organism: Actinomycetota bacterium; assembly: GCA_021325435.1. Lineage (GTDB taxonomy): Bacteria > Actinomycetota > Acidimicrobiia > Acidimicrobiales > JAJPHE01 > JAJPHE01. The sequence continues at coordinate 17,553 of JAJPHE010000036.1, forward strand.
GATGGCGCCCAGATTGGCCCCGTGGACGTCGATGCCAACCAGGGCGGCCACACCGGCCAAGCCAACACCTAGCCCGGCCAGGCGGCGAAGTCCGAGGCGTTCGGTGGCGCCGGTCACCCGGGCGACCGCCGCTCCGATCAGAGGCACGGTCGCCACCAGCAAGGAGGAAAGCGAGCTGGTAAGCGTCTTTTCGGCTCTCGTCAGCAGCAACCAGGGGACGGCGATCTCGACCGCGGTGTAGACGACGACCAGGGCCCACCGCTTGACGACCGGCCGGAGCTCGCCCCGGGCGGCGGCGAGCGGCAGGAGGATGAGGGCGGCCGGAGCGGTCCGCATGAACACCAGGTCCGCCGGTGACAGCTGGCGGACGGCCACCCGGATTAGCAGGTACGGGATGCCCCAGATCAGGCTCATGACCGCGAACAGCAGCCAACCCCGCCGCGACATGCTGGAGCTCCTCGGGTGCTACTGAGCGGACGTTCCGCCCGTCAGATCATCCCAGAGAATCACTGAGCCACTGACACGAGGCGCCGGGCCGTCGGGCGCAGAGTCCTGCGGTGGCGCCCAGGGTTCCTGTCCGCCGACGCCCGGGTGGCAGAGCCGTTTTCTTCGGAATCTCCGCCGTCGCCCCTGGTGTCGGCCCCGCCGCCCGACGGGGCGCTCGCCTTACCGCTCACCGGAGGTCCGGCCGCCGGATCCGACAGGGCGAGCATCTCGGCCCACACCACCTTCCCGGTGCCGCCCGGCAGGGCGTCGACGCCCCAGGCCAGGCACAGCATGGACACGAGGAGAAGCCCTCGGCCGTGCTCGTCGCGGGTGGTGGCCGCCTGCGGGTCGGGCATGCCGGATCCACGGTCGGTCACCTCGAGGCGAAGGATCCCCTGGGCCAGACGGGCGCTGACCTCGCAGCGGGTTCCGGCGTGAACCAGGGCGTTGGTCACCAGCTCACTGACCACCACCTGGGCGTTGTCGATGGCGTCGATACACCCCCACCGCCGGCACTGGTCGGCGATGAAGCGTCGGGCCTCGGCGACACCCCGTCGGTCGGGGCCGACCTCGATGCTGGCGGTCTGGTGGCGCCGGCGACCCAGATCGGAGATGAGGTCGATGAGGTAGCCGAGGTTCTGGTCCTTGTGAACGTAGCCCTCGACCCTCTCCATCACATACTCGCTGTCGTGAACCGCCGACCCGGTGTACACGACGACCTGGGCGTTGGGGGCGACGCGTCGGAGACCGGTGAGCACCTCACGGCCGGCGAGGTCCGGTAGGCCGAGATCGAGCACGACGACATCGGGCTGATGCTGGCGAGCGGCCTCGATGGCAGCGGCTCCCCCGTCGGCCTCGGCGACGACCTCGAACCCGCCCCGCAACCGCAGCGCCTGTCGGACGACCACCCGTAGCTCAGCGAGGTCGTCGACGAGGAGGACGGTTACCGCCACAGCGGGTAAGAATAGTCAAACCTAGCGATGTCGCGCCGTGGCGGCGACCGCCATGTCTCGTCCGACTGATGACGGCGTCGCGCCTCCGCGTCGGGACGCCGCCCGGGTCTGCCGCCGTAGTGTGCGGTCAGTCGGCGAACGAGGGGGTGAGGGTGACGGCGTCCTCATATGACCACGGTGTCAGCGCTGTCCCTCTGCTCGGGGAGACCATCGGGGAGAACACCCGCCGCACGGTCGAGCGCTGGCCCGACAACGAGGCTCTCGTCGTAGCTCACCAGGGTTTCCGGGCCAGCTACCGCGACTTCTGGGACCTGACGTCCCGTTGCGCCCGGGGCTTGTTGGCCCGGAGCGTGAGCAAGGGCGACCGGGTCGGCATCTGGGCGCCCAACCGTTACGAATGGGTCGTCACCCAGTACGCCACGGCACGGATCGGAGCCATCCTCGTCAACATCAACCCGGCCTACAAGACCGCCGAGCTGCAATACGCCCTCCGACAGTCCGGCACCAGCTTCCTGCTGCTGGCGCGGGCGTTCCGGGCCAACGACTACGTCGCCATGCTCGGCGAGGTGCGGGGCAAATGTCCCGAGCTCCGGGAAGCGGTGGTGTTGGAGGACGGCTGGGACGAACTGCTCGCCCAGGGCGACACCGTCGACGAAGGCGAGCTGGCGGCGATCGAGGCGACGCTCCAGTTCGACGACCCGATCAACATCCAGTACACGTCGGGTACCACCGGCTTCCCCAAGGGCGCCACCCTCTCCCACCACAATATCCTCAACAACGGGTTCTTCATCGGCGAGGGACTGCACTACACACCGGATGATCGGGTCTGCATCCCCGTGCCCTTCTACCATTGCTTCGGCATGGTGCTCGGGAACCTGGCCGTCACCAGCCACGGCTCGACCATGGTGATCCCGGCGGAGTCCTACGACCCCGTGGCCACCATGAGGTGCGTTCAGGAAGAGCGGTGCACGTCGCTCTACGGCACCCCCACCATGTTCATCGGCGAACTCGACAGCCCCAGCTTCGGCGAGTTCGACTTCAGCAGCCTGCGCACCGGGGTCATGGCCGGGGCTCCGTGCCCGGTCGAGGTGATGCGCAAGGTCCTCACCACCATGCACATGCCGGAGATAACGATCATGTACGGCATGACGGAGACGTCGCCGGTGTCGACCCAGTCCCTGATCGGCGATCCCATCGAGAAGCAGACCGGCACGGTCGGTCGGGTCTACCCGCACGTGGAGATCAAGATCGTCGACCCCGCTACCGGCGCCATCGTCCCCCGGGGGACGCCCGGCGAGTTCTGCACCAGGGGCTACAGCGTCATGCTCGGCTACTGGAACAATCCTGATGCCACCAGCGAAGCCATCGACTCCGCCCACTGGATGCACACGGGCGACCTGGCCGAGATGGACGCCGACGGCTACGTCAAGATCGTGGGCCGGCTGAAGGACATGATCATCCGGGGCGGGGAGAACATCTACCCCCGTGAGGTCGAGGAGTACCTGTACACCCATCCGGCCGTGGCCGACGCCCAGGTGATCGGCGTCCCCAGCGAGCGCTACGGCGAGGAGGTGATGGTCTGGGTGAAGCTGCGCGACGGCGCTCAGGCGACCGGCGACGATCTGGCCGAGTTCTGCCGGGGACGCATCGCCACCTACAAGATCCCCCGGTACTGGAAGTTCGTGGACGAGTTCCCCATGACCGTCACGGGGAAGATCCGCAAGGTCGAGATGCGCGAGATCTCGGTGCGGGAACTCGGACTCGACCAGGCGGACGCCGTCCCGACGGCCTGACCAGGAGGACACCATGAAGTACCGGAAACTCGGGCGCACCGGACTGGAAGTGTCCGCCATCTGCCTGGGCTGCATGAGCTACGGCGAGCCGGACCGGGGCGGGCACCCGTGGTCCCTGGACGAGGAGGCCAGCCGTCCGTTCATCGAGCGGGCCCTGGAGAAGGGCATCAACTTCTTCGACACGGCCAACGTGTACTCCCTCGGCTCGAGCGAGGAGATCGTCGGCCGGGCCCTCAACGACATGGTCAACCGCGACGAGATCGTCCTGGCCACCAAGGTGCACGGGCCGATGCGAGAGGGACCCAACTCGGCCGGCCTGTCGCGCAAGGCGATCATGACCGAGGTGGACGGCAGCCTGCGCCGCCTGGGCACCGACTACATCGACCTCTACCAGATCCACCGGTGGGACCGCCGCACGCCGATCGAAGAGACGCTCGAGGCCCTGCACGATGTGGTCAAGTCGGGGAAGGTGCGCTACATCGGCGCCTCGTCGATGTGGGCCTGGCAGTTCACCAAGGCGCTCTACACCGCCGACCTGCGGGGCTGGACACGGTTCGTCAGCATGCAGAACCACTACAACCTCCTCAACCGCGAGGAGGAGCGGGAGATGCTTCCGCTCTGCGCCGACCAGGGCATCGGGGTCATCCCCTGGAGCCCGCTGGCCCGGGGCCGCCTGACCCGCGATCCGGAGGAGGCGACCGAGCGATCGAGATCAGACGAGTTCGGCCGGCGCCTCTACGACGTGGAGGGCTCCGACCGGGCTGTCATCGACCGGGTGGCCGAGATCGCCCGCCAGCGCGACGTGCCCCGGGCCCAGGTCGCCCTGGCCTGGCTGCTGTCCAAGAAGGTCGTCACCGCCCCGATCGTCGGCGCCACCAAGCTCCATCACATCGACGATGCCGTCGCCGCCGTGGACCTCGAGCTTTCCGACGAAGAGGTGAAGAGCCTGGAGGAGCCCTACGTTCCCCACCAGGTCGCCGGCTTCGCCTAGAGCCGCCGCCCAACCGGACCACTGAGACAACTGGAGGCGGCGGCGGATGGAGGAGAACGAGACCAAGCAGCAGCGGGTGGACCGCGAGCTGGGCGAGCTCCTCAACGAGCTGAGGGTGGCGCTCCCGGGGGTCCAGGTCCTGTTCGCCTTTCTGCTGACCGTCCCGTTCCAGCAGCACTTCCAGCACATCACCTCCTTTCTCCGCAACGTCTACCAGGCCACCCTGCTGGCTTCGGCTCTGGCCGTCATCCTGCTGATCAGCCCGGCTGCTCAGCATCGACTGCTGTTCCGCCGGCACGACAAAGAGCCCATGCTCTTCCGGTTCAACCGGTACGCCGTCGCCGGTCTGGTCTGCCTGGGGGCGGCGCTGACCGGATCGGTGCTGCTGGTGACCTCGTACCTGTTCGGCGACCTCCACGGGGAGGTCACCGCCGCCGTCACCGCCGCCGTCTTCCTCGGCCTGTGGGTGGCCCGGCCTCTCCAGCGTCGGAGAGTGACCGAGCCCGACCCCGATCCTGAATAGGACCCGGTTCGCACCGCTCTTGGCTGCCTGTCGGCCCGCCGGCGACCGATCGTGAGATGTCGCGCCGTCGAGCACCGGCTGTTGCTGCTAGAACCCGGTCATGAAAGCCGCCGTCTACTACGAGACAGGCGGGCCGGATGTCTTCCGCTACGAGGACGTTCCCGACCCCGTCGCCGGCCCCGGTGACCTGCTGGTCCAGGTCGAGGCGGTCAGCATCGAGGGTGGTGACACCCTCAACCGTCTCGGGGGGGAGCTGAGCCGGGTACCCCACATAGTCGGCTACCAGTGCGCCGGCACGGTGGCCGAGGTCGGCAGCGCCGTCCAAGGGTTCGCCCCCGGCGACCGGGTGGTGACGGTGGGCGTGGACGGGTCCCACGCCGCCCTCCGGGCCGTCCCCGCCGGGTTCGCCTGGAGGATCCCCGACGGTCTGTCCACCCCCGAAGCGGCCTGCGTCCCCGTGCCGTTCGGCACCGCCCACGACTGCCTGTTCGAGTTCGGGCGCCTGCGTTCCGGCGAGACGGTGCTCGTCCACGCCGGGGCCGGGGGCGTCGGCATCGCCGCCATCCAGCTGGCCAAGGGGGCCGGGGCCCGGGTCTTCGCCACCGCCTCGAGCGACGAGAAGCTCAGTCGGCTCGGCGAGCTCGGCCTCGACGAGGGGATCAACTACACCACCTCCGACTTCGTGGCCGAGGTGCGTCGGTTGACCGACGGGAGGGGCGCCGACGTGATCGTCGACTCGGTGGGCGGCTCGACCCTGCAGAAGAGCCTCGCCGCCCTGTCGTACCGGGGACGATGCATCAGTGTCGGCGACGCCGGGCGCGCTCCGGCGGAGACGCTCGACATCTCCAACATGAGGGGAAACAACCAGACGCTCAGCGGCTACTTCCTCGGGGCCGAGCTGCTGCTGTCCGACCGGGCTCATCCGATGATCGGCCAGTTGCTAGAGGACATCACCCGGGGTGGGCTCCGGGTCGTCGTCGACCGTGAGTATCCGCTGGCCGAAGCGGCCGCCGCTCATGCCTACATCGAAAGCCGTCAGTCGTTCGGCAGGGTGCTGCTGATTCCTTGACAGGGCGGGCCCAGTCTGCACGCCGGCACAGGAGGGTCGGCGGCGTCCTCGTTGTGGTCGCCGCCGTCGCGGTGGTTCTCATCGCCCTCCGGGTCGGCAACCCCGGCATCACAGCCGGATGTTCGACCGGCACCGGGTCCCAGCGCTACACCCTCTCTCCGGCCCAGGCCCAGAACGCGTCGATCATCGCCGCCGTGGCCGCCCGCAAGGGCCTGCCCGATCACGCGGTGACTGTCGCCTTGGCGGCGGCACTGCAGGAGTCGCGCCTCACCGACCTGGCCAGCGGCGACCGCGACTCCGTCGGCCTGTTCCAGCAGCGACCTTCGCAGGGTTGGGGCACCCCCGCCCAGCTGCAGGATCCCAACTACGCGTCGACCGCCTTCTATAACCGGTTGGAGCAGCTGCCCGGCTGGCAGAGCATGGCCGTCACCGAAGCGGCCCAGGCCATCCAGCACAGCGCCGCTCCCGACGCCTACGCCCGATGGGAGCCGGAAGCCCGCACGCTGGCCATCGCCCTCAGCGGCGAGGTGGCGGCCGGGCTGACGTGCCGGTTGACCGGGTTCACCGGAGCGGCCCCGCCCCCCGGAGAGCTGGTGGCCGCCGCCGCCTCCGAGTTCGGCGCGCCGTCGCTCGGGGTGACCGTGGATCAGAAGCGAGGCTGGGCCGTGGCCACCTGGGCGGTCGCCCACGCCGAGGCCTACCACCTCCGGGCGGTGGCCTTTCAGGGCTGGACCTGGACGGCCAGCTCCGGGGTATGGGCCCGGGGCCCGATTTTCGAATCGGTGGTGACCGTCGCCACCTGAGCCGACCGAGCTGGGGAGCTCGGATCAGCCGGGTCCCTCGGGGAAGTCCCGCAACCGTCGCATCGGGGAGGCCAGCAGCCAGACGCCGGCCAGCGCTTCCCCGGCCGCCGCCAGCCACAGGGTGGGGCGCAGGCCGATGCTGGCGCCGATGGCCCCACCGGCGAGGGCGCCGACGGGCAGCACGCCCCACACCACGAAGCGCATGGTGGCGTTCATGCGACCGAGAAGCCGCTCAGGGCACAGTCGCTGGCGGAAGCTGACCTGATTGATGTTGTAGAGGACGGCCGAGAACGAGCTGGCGAAGAAGCCGGCGGCGAAGAGAAGCAGTCCCACCCCCTTCGTGGTCAGGGGGACGAGCAGCACGCCGGCCCCGCAGAAGATTCCGACCACGGTGGCCCGGGCGCCGCCGATCCGGCGGGCTACCGGCGAGGCGATCAACGCCGCCATGACGCCGCCGACGCTGGCGGCGGCGAAGAGCAGGCCGATGATCCCGGGTGGGGCGTGCACCACCCGGACGAGGAACACGATCTCGACCGCGGCCATGATCCCGGAGAACAGGTTGGAGGTGGCGGTGGTGGCGGCGATGGCCCGCAGCAGGGGATGCCCGAAGACGAAGCGCAGACCCTCCCCCACCTCGGAGACGAGGCGTCTCTGCGCCGCCGCCACCCCGGGTGGGGGCTCGCTGGCACGGATGGCGGAGATCGCCGCCGCCGACGCCAGGAAGCTCACCGCATCGACCGCCACCGCGTAGGAACCTCCGATCGCCTGCACCAGCCCTCCCGCCGCGCTGGGCCCGGCCACCTGGGAGAGCTGGGCGGTGCCGGTGAGCTTGGCGTTGCCCTCCACGATGTGGTCCAGCCCCACCAGCGACGGCAGGTAGGACTGGTAGGCAACGTCGAAGAACACGGTCAGGACCCCGACGGTGAAGGTGACCGCGTAGAGCTGGGCCAGGCCGAGCACGCCGGCGGCGTAGGCAGCCGGTATCGACCCCAGCGCCAGCATGCGGCCGACGTCGGCGACGATCATCACCCGGCTTCGTCGCAGCCGGTCCACCCAGGCCCCGGCGGGGAGCCCGATGACCAGGAAGGCGGCGGTGGAGGCGGCAGTCAGAGCGCCGACCTGGAACGTGGTGGCGTCGAGGGCCCGCACCGCGATCAGGGGGATGGCAAGCAGGCTCACCTGCGAACCGATCTCGCTCACCGTCTCGCCGCCCCACAGGAGACGGAAGTCGCGATGGCGGAGCAGGTATCCGCCCCAGAGGCGGCCCCGGCCATCCTCCGCTCCGGAGGCGCTCATCCCGTCATGGCGGGTCAGTACTGGAGCTCGACGCCGTGGAGGCCGACGGAGCCGAGGGGCCGATGGCGGCGGGGTTTGAGGTCCATGGTGAGGTCGACGTGGCCGCCGAGGGTGCGGAAGCCGGTGCTGTGGAAGGCCCGGATCGCAGAGGCATTGCGGGCTACCGGGCGGATGGCCAGGTACTCGTAGCCCCGGCTCACCGCTTCATCGACGACCCGGGCGATGAGGGCACGGCCGATGCCGCCGCCTCTCCTGGCCTCGGCCACCACGACGGGCTCCACCTCACCGCTCGAGCCGTGATGCAACAAGCCGGTGAGACCCACGACCTCCCCGGCGACCTCGGCGACCCACGACGCCGCCCGTTCGGGGTCGGCCAGGTACCGGTCCAGGCCCGCCCCCGGATCCTCGCCCCCGATGGTGGGGTCGTCGAAGAGGCGCCGGTGATGCTCGGTCAGCTCGACCCACAGGTGGCGACAGGCTTGGTAGTCGCCGTCGCGGTAGTCACGCACATCGACGTCGGTGGACGGGTCGTCGTGTTGAGGGGGCACAAGGGTCTCCTGGCCGGACCGGCGTGATCCGACCCTATCCAAGGCGCCTCCCCGGCCGACCGGTGGGCCGGCGGGCGTAGGTTGACTTCGGGGGCGATGACACCTGGGCCGGACTGGCCGACAAGTTCGCCGCTGAGGCGTACGCGTCGGTCAAGGGTTACGTGCGCACCTACGTGATGCACCACCATCTCATCGAGCACCTGCCTCCCCCTCCGGCGTCGGTCCTCGACGTCGGCGGCGGCGCCGGCCATCAGTCGTTCCCGTTGGCGCACGCCGGCTACGAGGTCACCGTGCTCGACTCGTCGCCGGCCATGCTCGACAAGGCCCGCCAGCGGCTCGAACGCCTGCCGGAGGAGGCCCGGAAGCGGGTGACCCTCCTGGAGGGCGACGGGGAACAGGCCGAGGAGGCGGCGGGCGGCCGCCGCTTCGCCGCCGTGCTGTGCCATGGCGTCCTCGGCTACCTGGCCGACCCCGAGCCGATGGTCGACCAGCTGTGCCGGTGCGCGGCGGACGGCGGCACCGTCTCGATCATGACGGGCAACGCCAAGGCAGGGGCGGTGCGCCCGGCCCTGGAGCGGCGCTGGGAGGACGCCCTGGCGTCCTTCGACGCCCGCACCGAGATCGGCGTGCTGGGGGTGGCGGGCCGGGCCGACACGGTGGAGGAGATCAGCGAGCTCCTGCGGAACCGGGGGGTGGAGCCGCTGGCCTGGTACGGGGTGTGGCTGTTCGTCGACTGGCTCGAGTTCAGCGGAGCCCAGCTCGACCCGACCGACTCCGAGCAGGTGGCGGCCACCGCCGCCGTCGAGCTCGAGGCCAGCCGGCGCGACCCCTACCGACAGCTCAGCCGGGTCTTCCATCTGTTGGGGCGCAAAGCGGCGAGCTGAACTGGCGGCGTGGCCCTCTGGCGCCCAAGCCCGGCGCCTACCCCGCGCACTCACTGGTGCCGGTAGCAGTCAGCACAGCCCGGGCTGCCGCCACCAGGCGGCCGCGACTGAGCGACCCCTGCCCGACCGCAGCGGTGACGCTGGCCACGACCGAGTCGAACAGGGCGTCGGTGGCGGCGGAGCCCGCCATGGTGGTGAACATGGTCATGTCGGCCCCGGCCCGCAACGCCTGGACCGCGGCCGCAGGCACCGGATAGCCGGCCGCGGAGATGGCCGGTGCCGACAGGGAATCGGTCAGGATCAGCCCCCGGAAGCCCAGGCCGCCGACCAGGGCCGTTTGGATGACCTCCGGTGAGAGGCTGGCGGGAAGGCTGCTCAGGCCGGGCACGACGGCGTCCGAGACCATCACGGCGGGGACGGCCTCGGCGATCTGGCGCTGGAACGGAACCAGGGCGGACCGCTGCAACGTGGCCCAGGGCAGGGTCGTAGCCGCACCACTGTCGGTGTTCCCCGTCGCCCCACCGAGCCCCGGGAAGTGCTTGACCACCGGGGTGACACCGGCTTGCTCGAGGCCACGGGAGAAGGCCGCCGCGTCGGCTGCGACCACTGCCGGGTCTGCGCTGAAGGAGCGCCACCCGTCAGGGTCGGCTGGGCCCGGCGCCACATTCGTCCCGTCCACGTCGGCGACCGGGGCCAGGTCCATGGTGACTCCAGTGGCGGCCATCTTTCGGGCCATGGCCGCCACCTGGGTCGTGATGTAGCCGGGGGTCCAGTTCCGCCCCATGTACGCCGCCCACGGCAGGTTGCCGACCAGGTTCGCCATCCGCTGCACGCCGCCCCCTTCCTCGTCGGTCATCACCAACGGCCGGGCGCCGACGGGTGCCTTGGCCCGCAGCGCCGCCAGCTGGGCGGCGAGATCGGGCGGGGCGACGGAGCCGAAGAGGACGACCCCACCGGCGCCGTCGGCCACCTCGTCAGCGACGTAGGCGACATCGGTCTCGGGAGCCGGGACGATCACCGTCTCGGCTGCCAGGCGGGGGACGCTCCACGAAGACACGTCGAGGCACGGGGCCGACGTTGTGGTGGCGGGGGCTGAGGAGGTAGTCGATACGGCGGCTGGTGGTGGCGCCCCGGTCGTGGTGGTCGAAGGCCGCGGGCTGGAGGGCTGAGTCGGCGCAGCCAGTGGAGGGGCGCTCTCGGGGGACGGCACCGACCCGCAACCCGTGCCGGCGAGCCCGAGCAGGATGACAAAGGCCGTAACCAACCGCCAAAGGCGCAGGTGGCCATCGTCTGATGCCACCACCCGATCGTCCGGCGCGGGGGCCGCGACCTCTTTAGGGCCGGACGTCCTGATCGCCCCGGCCTCCGCCATGGTCCCTCGCCCGGTCGGGTCGGGACCTTCAGCCCTGAGCTCCCCCTTCCCCGGGCCAATCGTGCGCCTACCCGATCACGCCGCAGACCCACATCGTCGAAGCGGCGGACGCCATCGAGATGGTCCCCGAGGAGGGCTGAGAGCAGGATCCGGCGCCCCCTTGGCGAAGATTGTCGACACGAGCCGGCCCTCTGGGTGGCTCACCCCCGGCGGAGGCCGCCGGGCGACTTCGTCGGGGAGGTCCGATGTTCGGCGGAATGCGGTGGCGGATGACAGCGGTCGGGGCGGCCGCGGCCGGCCTGGTCCTGGCCTGGGCACCGACGAGCGGAGCCGGTCAGGCGGCGGCCGCCGGCCGGACCCTGCCCCCGGTCAAGCACGTGTTTGTCATCGTGCTCGAGAACCAAGGCTACGCCGCCACGTTCGGCAACCCGTCGGCCGACCCCTACCTGGCCCAGACGCTGCCGGCCGAGGGCGCCCTTCTCACCAACTACTACGGCACCGGCCACGAGAGCAACGACAACTACGTGGCCATGGTGAGCGGGCAGGCTCCTGACCCCCAGAATCAGGGTGACTGCCAGTACTACACCGACTTCGTCGGGGCCGGCACCGTCGCCCCGCAGCAGGCGGTGGGCTCAGGCTGCGTGTATCCGAGCTCGGTCCAGACCGTCGCCAGCCAGCTCTCCTCGGCCGGCCGGAGCTGGAAGGGCTACATGGAGGACATGGGCAACGTCCCCTCCCGCGAGGCGTCGGCATGCGCCCATCCGGCGCTCAACACCCAGGACAAGACCCAGAGCGCGGTGCCGGGCGACGGCTACGTGACCCGCCACGACCCGTTCGTGTACTTCCACGGCATCATCGACGACGCCGCCAGCTGCGCCGCCCATGTCGTGCCCCTGGGCTCGCCGACCGCCACCTCGGGCCTGGCTGCCGATCTGGCGTCGGCCGCCACGACACCCAACCTCAGCTTCATCGTCCCCGACGCGTGCGACGACGGCCACGACTACCCGTGCACCAACGAGCCGTCCGGGGCCAGCGCCCTCGCTGACATCGACACGTTCCTTCAGACCTGGGTGCCGAAGATCCAGGCGTCACCCGCCTACCAGGAAGACGGGCTGCTCGCCATCGTGTTCGACGAGGCGTCGAGCTCGGACTCCTCCGCCTGCTGCAACGAGACCCCCGGACCGAACAGTCCCTCCCCCGGCATCAACGGGCCCGGAGGTGGGCGCACCGGAGCACTGCTCCTCTCACCGTTCATCGCCCCCGGAACGCAGGTGACCACCGGCTACAACCACTACGGCCTGCTCGGATCCGTCGAGGACCTCTTCGGTCTCTCGCGCCTCGGCATGGCCCAGACGGTGCCGGCCACCTTCGGGTCCGACGTGTTCACCGCCTACAAAACGGGCACCTGACCGGCCCGGTTGGCGGAGGGAGTGGGATTTGAACCCACGGGGGCTTGCACCCCAAGGCTTTTCAAGAGCCTCGCATTCGGCCGCTCTGCCATCCCTCCCGGCGGTCAGCCTACGGGCTGGCCGGGCCCACCTGGGCACGAAGTGACTCCACCCATTCGTCGGCGGCCTTCCACGCCGCCTCCACCCGGCGGCGGATGACGGGCCCGTGCTCGCCGGCCGCCGGGTACGACCCGAGGAACTTCACGTCCTTCAGTTGGGCGTGCAGGTCTCGCAAGCAGTCGGCCACGACCTCGTCGTCGATGTGGCCTTCGAGGTCGATGATGAAGCAGTAGTCCCCCAGCGCCCGCTTCGTCGGGCGCGACTCCAGCTTGGTGAGGTTGATGTTGCGGGCGGAGAACTGGCCGAGGATGGCGTGCAGGCTGCCGGGGCGGTCGCTGTGCTGGAAGCAGGCGATGCTGGTGCGGTCATGCCCGGTCGGCATCGGGATGCCCGCGCGGGCCACCGCCACGAACCGGGTGGTGTTGTCAGGATGGTCCTCCACCTCGGTGGCGATCGGCTCCAGCCCGTAGAGGCGGCCGGCCAGGGTGGTCCCTAGTGCCGCGGTTCCCTCCACCCTGTCCTCGCCGACCCGCCGCACGGCGTCGGCGGTCGAGTTGGCCGCCACCACGTCGGCCTGCGGCAGCCGGTTGGAGAGGAAGCCCCGGCACTGGGCGGCGGCGAAAGGGAAGGAGACGACGACCCGGACCCCGTCGAGGGTGGCGCCGGGCAGGCCGAGCAGCTGCATGTGCACGGCCAGGACCACCTCGCGCTGGATGAGCAGCGAGTGCTCGAACACCAGCGAGTCGAGGGTCACGTTGACCGTTCCTTCGATCGAGTTCTCGATGGGCACGAAGCCCACGTCCACGTCGCCGTCGCGCACGGCGGCGAGGACGTCGGGGACCGTGTCCATCGACACCAGCTCGGCCGCAGCCAGGTCCTCCTGGCTGAGCAGCGCCTCCTCGGTGAAGGTGCCGGGAGGGCCCAGGAAACCGACTTTGCTCACAGCAGGTTTCCGGCCGGGGAGCGGGCTGTCACTTGGGGCAGGATAGTTAGGCCATGGAAGAGGAATCCCTCCGCCGGTTGCTCGCGCAGGTGTCCGCCGGCGAGGTGGCTGCCGAGGAGGCGGCCACCCGGCTGCGCCGCCTTCCCTTCGCCGACCTGGGCTTCGCGCGGATCGACCACCACCGTTCGCTGCGCCAGGGTCAGCCCGAGGCGGTGTACGGGCCGGGCAAGGCTCCGGCACAGGTGGCGGCGATCGTCTCGGAGCTGTCGTCCATGCCCGGACCGGTCGTGCTGACCAGGGCCGACCACCGCCAGGTGCAGGCGGCGCTCACCGCCGTCCCCGGCGGCACCGCCTATCCGCCTGAATCCGAGCTGGCCACCGTGGTGTGGAGACCGGCGCCCCGTCGCTCGGAGAGCGTCCTGGTGCTGACGGCGGGCACGTCCGACCTGCCGGTGGCCGAGGAGTGCCGGGCGACGCTGATCGCCCACGGGTTCGACCCGACCCTCCTCGCCGACTGCGGGGTCGCCGGCATCCACCGGCTCTTCGCCTCGGCCGACGAGGTGGCCGCCGCCGACGCGGTGGTCGTCGTGGCCGGCATGGAGGGCGCCCTGGCCAGCATCGTTGGCGGCCTCACCGGGTCGCCGGTGGTGGCCGTGCCGACCAGCACCGGCTACGGGGCCGCCCTCGAGGGGGTGACCGCCCTGCTCGCCATGCTCTCGTCGTGCGCCGCGGGCATCACCGTGGTCGGCATCGACAACGGGTTCGGTGCGGCCAGCGCCGTCGCCCGCATCCTCGGGCGGCCCCGGTGAGCCCGGTCACGGCCTGGTTCCACTGCTTCGCCGGCATCGCCGGCGACATGGCCTTCGGCAGCCTGGTCGACGCCGGCGCCGACCTCGACCACGTGCGCTCCCTCCTCGACCGGATGCCCATCGGCGGCTGGAGCATCGACGCCGAACCGGTGCTGCGCGGCGGAATTGCCGCCACCCGCCTGGTGGTCGAGACCAAAGAGGACACGGTCGTGCGCACCCACGCCCACATCGCCGGGCTGATCGAGGAGGCCCGCCTGCCCGACCGGGTCCGCGACCGGGCCCAGGCCACCTTCGCCGCCCTGGCCGAAGCCGAGGGGCGCCTCCACCGGCGGCCGCCGTCCCAGGTGCACTTCCACGAGGTAGGCGGCCTCGATGCCATCGTCGACATCGTCGGCACCTGCGCCGCCCTCGAGTCCCTCGCCGTCGACGAGGTTCGGGCCAGCCCGGTGGCGACGGGAGTCGGGGTGGTGCGCACCGCCCACGGGCTGCTGCCGAACCCGGCGCCGGCGGTCGTGGAGCTGCTGCGGGGCGTGCCCACCTACGGGCGCGAAGTGTCGGTGGAGCTCACCACGCCGACCGGCGCCGCCCTGCTGGCCGCCCTGGCCGACGGCTACGGGCCCCTGCCGCCGATGACGGTGCGGGCCACCGGCTTCGGCGCCGGCAGCCGCGAGATCGACGACCTGCCCAACTGCACCCAGGTGGTGGTGGGCGACGCGATCGGGTCCGACGAGGAGCTTTCCGGTCAGCCGGTGGTGCTCCTCGACACCAACGTGGACGACGCCACCGGAGA
>JAJPHE010000046.1 GCA_021325435.1 Actinomycetota bacterium
CTAGCTCAGGTACTGATTATCCACCAGCTCCCCTTCGCCTATGTGGAGGCCGATCCGGACGCACATGTCTCCCAGCTGCCCGGCGACGTCTCCTCGGCCAGGCCCCCTGAGCGACCAGGGCTGCCGCCACGGCGCTCCTGGCCGAGGCGAACGCGGCGGCCATGCCGTCACCCATGCGGGAGAATACGCTTCCGCCGTGGCGTCGATGGCCGACTCGAGGATCTTGTCGTGGCGGGCCACGGCCACCCGCATCTCGTCGGGGTGCTGCTCCCAGCGCGCCGTCGAGCCCTCGATGTCGGTGAACAAGAAGGTGACCGTGCCGGTCGGGAGCTCAGGCATCGGAGGCGGCCAGGGTCACCCAACTCCTCACGCGAGGATCCGCTCGGCCCGCGACCGGGTGACGTTCAGCTCGAGGTCCCCGATGGCGTCCAGTGCCTTGGCGGCCAGGGCTCGTGCTTGATCGTGCTGACCGCGCCGGTGATGTGACTCGGCCCAGTCGAGAAGCCCCCGGGCCAGCCAGGGTGGGCTCTGGATCCGGGTGTGTTCTGCCCCCGCCTTGGCAAACCAGTCATCGGCCTCCTGTATGTGGCCGAGGGCGTCACAGAGCAGGCCGAGGTAGCGCGCCGCGGCCCCCAGATACCACCCACCGGTCGCCGGATGAAGATCACACCACGGAAGTAACCGGTCGTAGAAGATCGCGCACGCTCTTTGGTGCCCGGCCCGGGAGGCGGCCTCGCCCCAGCAGCACAGTGCTACCGGCAGCGCCGCCTCGTCCGGTAGGTCAGCAAAGCCGGCACCACCATGCTCGTCGATCAGCACTCTGACCTCGGCATGGCGGCCGGCCTCAGCCAGGGCCAGGGCGGCAATGGCCTGGATGGCGTTGGGCTTGGCATCCTTGAAGCTCGGCGCCATCTTGGCGATTTCGATGAACGGCGTGAGCCCGGTCTTCTCTCGGGCCGCCTGGAGCATGCCGCTGTCGGAATAGACCCGTGCCTCGCCACTGTGTCCGTGAGCGCTCATCTGTCGCAGGAGCTGCGCTGCCTGAACCTCGACGTCGGCGGGCCGTCCGTCGATGGAGGCACAGACCATTCGGTGGCTGACCAGGCGGTCCTGATACCACGGATGCGGATACCGCTCGAGCAGCGCGGCGTAGTCGGCTGCCGCGTCACGGTGTTCGGCGTTGCCGAGCCACAACTGGAGTGAGCAGATGCGACCCCGCGCCGCGATTTCGGTTACGAGGTCACCTTCCGCCGCGGAGAGCTCGGCCACGTATTGGGAATCAGACAGCTCGCGGACGATGTCCGACCGGTTCAGGGTCCTCCACGATCTGGCCCAGATAAGTGCACCGTCGAGCCGGAACCGCTCACGCGGGTCATCGAGCCCGGAGGCGTAGTCCAGAACAGCCTGGGCCAGTTCCGCCCGGCGTCCGAGGTCCCCGGTGAACAGGAGTTCGGACCCCAGGGCACAGCTGAGGCGGGCCCAGAGCATCCGATCCTCGCCCGGACAGAGAGCCAGAGCTCGCTGCAACAGCTCGATCTTCTCGAGATCGGCGCCCTCGGGGCTGTCCTCGGTGAGGACTGTGCGGCGCTGAAGGCACAACGACTCGGCCATCAGAGCAGGATCCCCCAGCGCCTCGGCAGCCCGGGCCGCCTCGTGGACGGCAACCCTCGAATCGGCCAACCCGCCCAGCACAGTGGCCTGGGCCACCCGGGCGGCCAGCTCGGCGTCGAGACGGGGCTCGGTGCCGTCGAGCAGGTCTCGGGCCTGCGCGAACCAACGTGCAGCTTCCTCCGGAGCCGCCCGCGTCTCGGCCAGCTCCCCGGCGCGCCGGGCATAGGCCACGGCCTGGTCCTGGGCGGCGGCCGGACCGGCTTCCCCCCAGTGATAGGCGAGCTCGGTGGCCACGGCGTCGAGATCCTCAGCGTGCAGCGCCTCGAGCGCGGAAGCGACAGAGCGATGCAGCCGTGCCCGTCGGGACGTCGAAAGTTCGGCGTGCAAGGTCTGGCGCACCAGGGCATGGGCGAAGCGATAGCGGTCGACGCCGGCCTCCGTGACCAATCGAGCCGCCAGAGCGGGCTCAAGGGCGTCGATCAGTTCGTCCTCGTCGCGCCCCGACACGACCGCCAGAACGTCCAACCCGAACTCCGAGCCGATGACCGCGGCGGTGGACAGCGCCTGCTGGGTTCCGTCTGCCAGCTGGTTCACCCGCCGGCCGACCACCTCCTTTATGCCCTCGGGCAGGAGCCTCTCATCCGCCGCGGCTCCGGCCGTCCAGCGTCCCTCGGTGTGCACGATCGCCCCGGACTCGGCTAGGTGCCGGAGTACCTCGCCGACGAAGAAAGGGTTGCCGCCCGTCTCAGCCTGCACCGCCATGGCGAGAGCCATGCCGTCCTCGGCCAAATCATGACCGGCGGTCTGGGTCATGAGCTGGGTGACCTCTCCCGCATCGAGGCCGCCGAGGGCGATGCGGGTCACCTCGGCCCGCCGGCGCAGTTCGCCGAGCATCGCAGAAAGGGGATGGGTGCGGTCGAGCTCGGTGTCCCGATAAGTAGCGACCACCATCATCCCAGGGACCGCGTCGGTCACCACCAGGTGCCGCAAGAGCAGAAGCGTGCCGGCATCAGCCCAGTGCAGGTCGTCCAGGACCAACAAGACCGGTCCCTGCGCCGACAGCTCGGCCAACCAAGCGCGTACGGCGTCGAAGAGGCGGAGGCGTTCAGCCTCGGGCTCGGCCGACAGCGGTGCCGGCAGGCCGGGTACCACCTCGGCCAGCTCCGGTACGAGACGGGCCAGCTCCTCGGGCGCCGGCCCGAGGGCGTCGGCACCCCCGGGCCGGCGCAGTCGGTGACGCAGGGACTCGGCGAAGGGCTGATAAGCACTCCCCACCATTTCGTCGCAGCGGCCGGCAAGGACGAGCCCGCCCTTCTCGATCACCCCGGCAGCCGCCTGCCCCGCCAGACGGGTCTTGCCGATGCCGGGCTCGCCCGCCACGAGTACGAGCCGGGTGGCACCGATGCTGACGGCGCCGAGTGCGCCGGTGAGGATCTCGGACTCCTTGGTGCGACCTGCGAACGGGAAGGAGCCCCGATCGACCAGGGCCGGCGGAAGCTGATCGTCAGTGCCGGCCAGAGCACGGGGCGTCCAGCGGACCTCCTCGGCCTCCACGGGTGAATCGAGGCCCTTGAGATGCAAGGCTCCGATGGCCGAGAACTCGTGTCCCCCTCGACCTTTGCCCAGCACTCGCACGACCGAGGAGACGAGGATCTGGCCAGGGCGCGCCGCCGACTCCAGGCGTTGAGCCTCGATGACGGGGAGCCCGAAGCAGTCCGTGGCGTCAACGGTCACGTCGCCGGCGGAGATGCCGATCCGGATCGAGAGCGGTTCGGACCGTTGTCCTTGGCGGTTGTCCAGGTCGACTTCTTCTTCTATAGCCACTGCGGCAGAGACAGCGTCTGCGGCGCCTTCGAAGGTGGCCATGACCCCATCCCCGGTGTGTTTTATGACGCTTCCCCGGGCCCCGAGCACGGCGGCGCGGACCAAGCGGTCGTGGCGTTGACGGAGGCGCTCGGCTTCGTCCTCTCCCAGTCGGGAGCGAACGCCTGTCGAATCGACCAGGTCGGTGAACAGCACCGTCAGTGTCTTCACCGTGGATGCCGTCACGCCCGTGGTCACGCGTTCCCATGGTGGCGGGCACTCACCGCCCGGGCAACCATCTGACGATGCCCACCCTTGAGATTCTGTCGCTTTCACCCCAATTGGATGCCTACGCAAGCAGCTGAACGTGCGGGCCAATAAGGGGCAAGCATGGGGCCAAATCGCGTCCCGGCCCGCCGCAGGTTCCAGTTGCCCGAGAGCCCGACTGCCGTGGAAGGCGAGAGCGTCACCTCCCTGCCGGTTCGGCGCTTAGTCTCGACGAGCCCGCCACCGGCGCTACGTCACCTGGGGGTGCCCTACGTCAAGGCTTCTGGGGTAACCGAGAGCCCTTCCTCGCGGGCAGCCTCGTGGAGCCTGCGGTCCCAGGTGGCCAGCACGAGATCGTCCGGAGGCAGGGTCAGGGCGGCGGCCAAGTGGAGGGCGTCGAGGCTGCGGAGATCCCGGGTCAGGGCCAGCTCCGCTGCCCTCTCGACCAGAGCCTGGTCGACCTCCACCACGCCGAATGCCCCCCACTCCTCGCGTACCGCTCGAGCGGCCGCGTGGCCGGCGGTGATCCCTACGGCTCGAATCACCTCCACGAAGGCGATCCGGCAGATGAACCAAGCGTCGGCTGCGTCCATCACCTGGCGTACCAGGTCGCTCCCCGCCTCCTCGACGTAGCGCTTGACGAGGGCGCTGGCGTCCAAATACAGGTTCAGCGCTCGGCGTCCCGGTCGGACAGAACCACCTGGGACGCGGAGCGGGTCGCCTTGGCCAGCCGGGGCGCCCGCGGTGGGCGGGCCCGCGACGGCAGCGAGAGGCGGCCCTGCACGACCAGCTGGCGGAGCCGGTCGTCAGGGGCGACGGCGCCCGCCGGGACGATGTCGGCCACCGCCCTACCCCGGCTCGTCACCCGTACGTGCTCGCCCCGGCCGACCGATCGCAGGACGTCGGACAGCGACGCCTTCAGTTCCCGTATCCCGATCTCCCTCATGTGGCCACAATACCGGATTTGTGGTCACGACAGGACGCGCTCAGGACACGAACGATCCCGGATCGGGCAGGATCCCGTAGGATGGGCTCGGACGAGAAAGTGGCCCTGACCAGGGGAAGACACGCCCTGCGCGGGACAAAACGCTCGTCCGTGAGGGCCATCAAAATGGAGCTGAAAAGCGCGAGGTCACCGGATCGACGCCGGTCCCGACCACTCAAGAAGTACGAGGTCGCGGTCCTCGGCCGGGTGTTGGCCCACCATGGCGGCGTCGCCACACTCTGAGCCGGAAGTTGCTGCGCAAGCCGGCTACCCCGGGCTGCTCCTTGACTCGGCATGGCGGCGCAGGGCGGCGAGGGTCGCCTCCATGCCCGCTCGGTTGTGTGCCTTAGTGTCGCTAACCCCCCTCACCACCTTCCCGAACCGGTCCATCCAACCCGGGCGGCGGTCGGTCCAGCTCTCCCGGACCCGGGTGCCCGGCCCCTCAGAAACGAACTCGTAGGTCCACCGAGATACCGGCAGTCCCGGCAGGTCAACGTCGAAGCTGAACCGGGCCCCGGGGTCGGCGGCCACCACCGTGCACGACGTCGACCACCGGCGCCACCCGTTCCGATTGCTGCCGCGGAAGCGGGCCCCGACCCGGGGCCCGGTAGCGCCGCCGACCCAGCGACACGACCTGGTCTCCGGGCTCCAGTCGCCCATGCGTGTCACGTCGCTCACCAGGTCGTACAGCACCTGGGCCGGTGCAGCGATGACCTCCTCCACCGTGACGTCGGAGGTGGAGCTTCCCTCAGTCCTGCTGTCCTGCTTCCCCATCGACCCTCCGCATCCGCTGCCGGCCCGGACATTAACTAGCGCAGTGATTTGGCGCTTGACTATGACCAACCGGAGCCCTATTCGACCTCGCCGGCGAGCAGGGCGAATCCCCACCACCGCCAGAGGCAGTCAACGTTCGCCATCCCTGCATCGCGCATCCATCCCAGCTGCTCCTCGACGCCGGCGAGGCGGTCTTCAGGATCGTCAGCCGTTCTCCCAATCGCAGCCAGGAACTCTGCGTGACGTTCCCGGGTCGCCGATGCAACAACCTCGAGATTGAGGAACACACCACCTCCGTTCAGCTGGTTGGCCATCTCCTCGAATAGCTCTCGCTTCCGGACGTGCTCGAGGTGGTGGATGGCGCACCGTCACCCTCGTGTCGGTTTCGAAACGCTGACGGACCAAAGCGAGCATCGGAGCAGAGCGGTCGAGGGCCAAGACCGACTCCACTGACGGTCGGGCATCGAGAACGAGTGCTGCCAGCCGGCCGTCGCCGCACCCAAGGTCAAGTACACGCCGCGGCGCCGGGGGTAGGAGGTCAGTGAGGACACGCTCGCCTGCCTGCCGAGCCTCCAGCTTCCCGACTCGGTTGATGTACCACTCCACCTGGTCCGGGGCCGACCAACCCCCAGTCGGCGTCGCAACCAGTCCGGAATTTGAAGCCAGGTCTGACACCAGCCCATCATGGCATCGGCCGCCTGCCCCAGGCCGGGCGTACCGGCTGAGATAGGCGTTATCCAGTGTCGCAACTTGTGGCCATTGCAGCTCGATCAGAACCGTCGACTGAGCTCACCGCCCATCTCCGCCTCCGAACCAGAACAGCTCGATCGGGATCCCGTCCGGGTCGCGGACCAGTACCAGGGCGTGGGGGACCGGCTCCGTGGTCTCGAACAGCTCTTCGTGTTCGACACCGACGGCATCGAGATGGGCGATCCACTTGTCGACGTCCCCCCGGCCGCGAGCTGCAGTGCCAGGTGGTCCAGCCCGGTCCGTCGGGGGCTGAAGGGTTGGCTATTGGCGTCGGGGTGGTGGTCGAGGCCCACGAACAGACCGGTGCCGGGGCGGGTCGTTACGACGGCGTAGCCGTCGCCGGTGGCGTGGGGCTCGACGAAGGCGCGAACTAGACCGAGGACCTCGCTGTACCAGGTCTCGCTCCCGACGATGTCACGCACCGTGAGGCCGACGTGGCTGATGCCCGTCACGATCGGCACGGCTCGGGATGACGGCGATGGTTCGATGGCTGTAGTCACAACGACCTCCTTTGGTTTGGCATGTTCCGCCGCGATGCGACCCGGGTATCGAGTTGGGCGGTGGCGTCCCAATAGGCACGGACCCCCCCTCGACGGAGATGTGTTGACCTCCTCCCAGGACGACGCCGTGCCTGCAGGCGTCTCGGCGGACGGCCCGTGGACGGCCCGCTGGATCTGTCAGCCAGGGTTCGTGCAGGTTCTCGTCGTCATGGGCTGACTCCTTGTTCCGACGTCTATTTGGCCAGGCCGGTCCTCTGGCGCTCGCGGGCTCTCTCGCTGGCGGTAACGGGTAGGATCTCGAGGCGGTGCCCGTCGGGGTCGGAGATGAACACCGAGTTCCGCGGGGTTCTCATCGGTGCCTCGATACCCGCATCGGAGAGCAGCCCCACGAGCTCGTCCAGGTCGTCGGCGGCCACGTTTAGCGCCATGTGGTTCATCTCCTGCCCTCCGTGGGCATCTTCTGGGACCTCGAAAAGGTCGAGGCCCTGCATGCCGCAGAGCAGGAAGCTCGCCTTCATGCCTGGTGGCCCGTCGGTGATGTTGCGATCTTCGAAACCGAGCACATCCAGGTAGAACCGCTTCGATCGCTCCAGATCCGTGACGTGAAGCACGACATGGTTAATGCCGGTCACCTGCAGCGTGCGAGCAGCCACCGGTACTCCTTTCGGGACTTGCGTCATTTAGTGCGAACCTCTGGTCACGGCACAACGACACGCTGAGTCCCGCGAGAGGAGCTGCCACCCGGTCCGCCGGCCGGATGACACGTCCCAGGCCGCAGGGAGGCCCGGCCGTCGACCCTCCTGAGATATGCGCCTGCGGATCAGTTCACGCCGGTCAGGACACTCTCGCTGTCTTCCGCGCTTATGGGAGGGCCGACGGGCCTCAGGTCATGGGATGCAGCGATACGCACCATCTCGTCCATGGGCGGGGACGTGGGGTTGCTCGGCTGCGGATTCCGGAGGTTTTCGTACACCGGTTCTGGCCGATTCCGTACACCGATTCTGGGGGTTTTCGTACACCCTTGAGGGCCCCCGGGAGGGTCCGCCGCTGAGCTGAGGGGGCTGGTCAGCCTCCCTCGGAGTCCGCTCCGAGGAGGTGGCCGTGCCCAGACCCCGGCTCGCCATGCGCAAGGTCCGAGAGATCCTCCGGCTGGCCGTGGGCCAGGGCCTGTCCCGCCGCCAGGTGGGCGCCGCCCTGGGGATCCCCCACACCACCGTGGCCGACCACCTCCGCCGGGCCGCCGAGGCGGGACTCGGC
>JAJPHE010000098.1 GCA_021325435.1 Actinomycetota bacterium
CCACGCCAAGCAACCACCCGCACCAGCCGCAACAGGAAGACGAAGAAGCAGCCGACAACCCGGAAGACCACCCGAAGAGTGTCTTGACAAACAAAGAGGACTCGCTCTCGAGTGCCTCGTTGACCGGCCTGATTAGCGGTGTGAGGCCGCTCCGTAATCCCCGCTATGTGTAGAGCGGGCAAGAGCGGACAGCTGCAGTGGGGGTGGTTCTCACCGCGACCTTCCCGTTGGCTCGTAGCGGGAGGAGGAGGGTGCTCCGAGGTGAGCCAAGTGCTGTTCGATCCCCCATCTCGCCAGATCGACCCGGCTTGATAGGCCCAGCTTGTCGCGGATGTGGACCAGATGCGCGTCGACAGTGCGGCGCGAAACTGAAAGTGTCTCGGCTATGGCGGCGTTGTCGAGCCCTGCCGCAACGAGGCCGACAACCTCGGCCTCGCGCCTGCTCAGCGGCCCGACTCCTGTCCGGCGCGACGCCGTGAAGAGGCTCCCCAGACACGGAGTACCGGTCCTCGGCATGTCCGGGGTGTCGAGCGGGAGGACCTCGACGTCGGAGCCGACGATCAGGTCCCGTACCGGGTCCGTTATGACGACACCGCCGGGCGGTGCCATTTCGGCCACTAGCTGCACGGCGCTCACCGCTGGCCCGGTTATGTCGTCGGAGCGCAGCCATACCTCGCCGCTGTGGAGCCCCACCCGAAGATCCACTCCGAGCTCCTCGGCCGTCTCCGCCAGGGCGACGGCGCAGTGGACGGCCCGCACCGGTCCGTCGAAGCTGGCCAGCATCCCCAGCTCGGATCGGCGCATGAGACGGCCGCCCTGCTCATCGATCTGGCCGCGAGCGAGCGCCTCGTAGTGCTGGAGCTTCTCCTCCCGCACGCGCGGATCCCCGCTAGGGGCCTTCACCGATAGGTCGAGGTCAGCGAACAGGAGGGTGGCGAGCTGGCGCTCTGGCTCACCTACGGTGCGCTCGGCGGCCACGAACTCTTCCACCAGGTCCAGGATCGAGTCCGGATCCTGGAACCAGGGGGCGTGGTCGGTTCCGGTCAGCTCCACGAAGCGAGCTCCCGGGATCCCCTCGGCCAGCTGGCGTCCCTGCTCCAGGCGGTAGGTGAGATCGCCTTGCCGGTGGATAACCAGGGTGGGCGCCGAGACGCTGGACAGCGCCGCGGAGATGTCAAACGCCGCGTTCATGCGGAGCAGGGCTACGGCCGCCCCCGGGCTGGCGGCGCGCCGCTCCCAGGCGCCGAACCAGGCTCGCACCGTCTCGTCATCGGCCGCGCTCGGTGCCATCATCCCCGCCGAGAGCCCCGTGCCCCAGTTCTGTGCGATGTACTCGTCGATCCGGCGCTGGGACTCCGGATCCGGCCGCCAGCCAAACGCTCCAGAGCCGATGGCGATGACCCCGGAGACCCGGTCGGGGTACGTGGCGGCGAACAGCACGGCGATGGCGCCGCCCTCCGAGGCACCCGCCACCACCGCCCGCTCCGACCCCACAGCGTCCATCACGGCGCGCACGTCATCCATGCGCTCCTCGAGGGTGGGCACACCCACCACCCGGTCAGACATGCCCGTGCCCCGCTTGTCGAAGGTGATCAGACGTGACATCCAGGCCAGGCGCCGGAACCAGCGCGCCACCGCCGGGTGCTCCCACAGAGTCTCTAGATGTGAGGCCGCGCCGGGGACGAAGACCAGGTCGGCCGGGCCCGAGCCGAGCACCTGGTAGGCGACGTGGACCTCGCCGCTTCTCGCGTACCGGGTCAGCGGGACCCTGCTCATTCGGCCAGTGTGCCAGGACCATCCCGCCGAGGAGGCCTACCCCCCGGGGAGGACGATGGTCCTATTCGTGACCTTTGCAACTATCCGTGTCGGGCATCTACCCGCATGAGGAAGCCGCTCGAACCGCGCTGGCATCACCCGGATCCCGGCTCGCCGGGACCGCACCGAATTACGCGCGTACACCGATGTCACAAGCAGCCCCTGCCCGCACGGTGACGGCACCACCACCCACCACGGAGGCACCAATGGCCACTTACCTTGTCGACCGCCAGCTCGCCGGGATCACCATGGACGACCTCGGCAAGGCCCAAGGGGCCGCCATCCGGACCGCGGACGAGTTCCGCTCCTCGGGTCGCGACGTCAGTTACCTGCGCTCCATCTTCGAGCCCACCACCGGACACTGCCAGTGCCTCTTCGAGGGCTCCGACGAATCCGTCGTTGCCGAGGTCAACGACATTGCGGGCCTGCCCTACGACTCCATCACCGAGGTCCTCGACCTCCCCAAGCCAGCCCGCTAACTCCGAATCCCGAACTGCCGGGACGATCGAGTCCCGGACTCTGAGGGACGCCTTACTCGCACAGAACCGGCACTCGCTAGCAGGGACTCGGGGCGCACGCCGCGTTGTTCTTGCCGCTCGCACCGACCCGTCTGATTGAGTATCCACCTGTTCGGTAGGGCTTGTTCCTACCGTCGAGAGATCCTGACGGCACGGCTCACGAACCGTCTGCCGGCTGTTCGCGGCCTGGCTTCC
>JAJPHE010000097.1 GCA_021325435.1 Actinomycetota bacterium
GTCAGAGATGCCGATACATAACGCTCTCTCAAAGCTCCAGGGTGCCCCATATTCGCGCCCTGGTTCGATCTCTGATGGGGGATTCGAGGGGGGACTGCCCGCTACCCGCCCTTCCGTCTAGTATACTAGACGGGCAACGGCCCCGAGCCCTGTTGCGGTCGACGCGGACACCGTGTCTAGGGGACAGGTGGTGGGAATGAGCCAGAGGCGCTTCAAGCTGGTCGTCAAGAGAGATCCCGAGGATCCGAGCTTCTGGCTGGTGAACGTCGCCGGCACTCCGGGAGCCCACACGTTCGGAAGGTCACTGGGGGAGGCCAAGCGCAGAGGTGTGGAGGTCGTGGCCCTCTGGTTCGAGATCGAACCTCAGCAGTTCGAGATTGACTGGGACATTCGCCTTGGGGATCTCGGGAGCTACGTGAAGGAGGCTCGGAACGCCATGGCCCACGCCGAAGCAGACCGCCAACGCCGGGACGAAGCGGTCAGGGCTCTCATGAACGCCGGTGTCAGCTACAGGGACATCGCCGAACTTCTCGGTCTGTCCCACCAGCGTGTCGCCCAGATCGCCAAAGCATCCTGACTCGTGGGGGCTCCGACCGTGACAGCGAGCTGGCACGATGTTCTCGTCCAGTTCGGTCAGCCAGACGCGCCACGGCGGGGCTCAGGCTCTGAAATGGCGTGCAGTTAAGGAACAGATATGGGTCTTTATCAAGCGGAAGTTGGATCAGCACATGGCGACCGAGGCGGCCGAGGACCTGGCCGACCAGGAGATGGCGCTGGCCGGTTAGCACCCCCTCCGGCCCGGCCGGAAAGCTCCAGTGAGGGCGTTCCGTCAGCCGTTGATGAGGTCCAACAGCTCCGACCTTGACGGGCCCTCATGCCCGCCGCCCGGCTCGTGGCCGGCGGCCTTGGCGGTCAGGTCGGGATCAGCGAGCAGTTGCTCGGGGGTCTCGGCGAACCAGGTGCCGCCGGCGACCATGCGGGTGGCCAGGTCGAGATCGGAGAACGCCAGCTGGCTCAGCTGCTTGAAAGTCGTCCAGCCCTGGTCGTCCTGCCGGCTGGACATGTCGGTGGTGCCGTCGGTGACCTCGGCCTGGACGTCGGCGAGCTTGTGGCGGTCGTGCCACAGCGTGGCCCGGTACCAGGGGGTCAGGGTGGTCTCGGTGGCCCCGTCGAAGGCCAGGGCGAGCTGATAGGGGTCCTCGAGGTGATCCCTGATCGCGTCGCGCAACAGGAGACAGTGCATGGTGGCGAAGCTGATTCCCCGCCCCAACGAAGGGTTGGTGGCCGCCCAGGCGTCGCCCACCGCTACCGCACCGGTGACCACCGGCTGGTCGTCGACGACGAACCGGCGGTAACGGTCCTCGAGTCCGCCCATGAAGACCAGAGGTGAGATCGGCTCGGCCTCCAGGTAGTAGTCACCATCGGGAAGGGCGGCGAGGACCCGCTCCCACACCGGCTCTTGACGCAGCGGCAGGAGCGCTTTGTCGGCCGAGGTTCCGATGATCCCGACGCCGACAGCTCCGTTGTCGGCGGGCAGGGCCAGCAGAGACACCGACCCGTAGTCCTTCATGCCGATGATCTTGTCCAGCGGGCTCCCGTCGCCCGAGCGGAAGTGGCGCCCGTAGTAGACGAACCCGGAGTCCTCGATTTCCTCGTGAGGGGGGCGAGCCCCGATGTCGGCCAGCCACCGCCCGAACGGCGATCGGCGGCCAGTGGCGATGACCACCAGGTCGGCGGGGATGGCCTCGCCGGCCTCGGTGACCACGCCGACCACATTGGGGATCCCCGGCGCCGCGCTGGTGCCCACCTGGAGCCCGGCGAGGGCCACTCCCCGGCGGATGGTGACATTCGCGCAGTCCCCGACACAGGCGGCGAGCACCGCGTCCAGCACCGGCCGGCGGGCGGTGACGATGTCGAAGCGCTCGGGGTCGGGCACCATCTCCCGGAAGGGCCCCAAGAAGCTGGCGCAGTAGGCGCCGGCCGCTCGCAGCCCGGCGCTGACCTGGGGCAGGGCGGCGTCCATCTCGTGACGCCAGCGGGGCAGGAGCAGGTGGGGCAGGCGGAACTGGTTCACCCCCCGCCGCTCCCAGGCGTCCCAGGCGTGCGAGGGGGCCGGTGCCTCCATCGGGTCGCGCTCGATCACCGCTACCTCGTGACCGTCGCCGGCGAGGAGCAGGGCCGTGGTCAGGCCGGACGCTCCGGCTCCGCATACGACAATTCGCGCCATCACAGCCCCCCGAAGGTCGGTCCTTGGGCAACTGTGTCGATCCGCGCTCCGGTAATCAAGTAGTCGGTGCGAACCGTTCCCCCCGCCGGCGCTGGCCGGGTAGCGCCCCGCCCGACTCGGATTATCGGCGTGACGCGGGGCGCGACATGTAGGTGTCGGCCTGCTTGGTAGACGCACAGGCCAGCCAGGCGTCCTCGATGGCCACCTTCAGGGCCCGCTTGCCGATGCGGTCCAGTTGGATGAGGACGGCGGGGTAGCCCTCGAAATGGGCCATGTCGAAGATTCCTTTGGTGCCGGCGGCGAGGACGGCGGCTTTCTCGATCATGTCGGCGACCCGGACCGCCAGGATGGGACCCGCGGGAGGAGTCACGCCTCGCTCACCGAAGCGGCGCACGTCCGCCTTGGTGAACGGGCGCTCCCACGCGAATCCCTGCTTGTTGACGAACCAGGTCCGGTTGCCGTGACGCTCGCCTTCGGTTGTGTCGGGCAGCCCGCTGATCAGAGCGGCGACATCCTCGAAGCTGGCCACCCGGGGAACCTACCGTTGGGCCTGGGGCCGTGCTCCCGCCTCCCGCAAGGCGGTCCGGACCAGTCGGAGCAGCCCGGCCTGACCCGTGGCGTCGGAGACGTCCATGCGCTCGAAATCCGAGTTAAGGCGGACATCGGCAAAGAGCCCGTCAGGGTCTTCATGAAAGTGGAGGAACGCCCGCGAGCCGCGGTAGAAGGTGCCCCGGCTCTTCTCTCGCAGGGAGGGAATCTCCCGGAGGGCCGAAAGCAGGCCCTCCAACCGGTCGAGCGCCTCAGGCCCGGCGTGTTTCACCGCTGCCTAGTCTGCCCGATCCCGCAGGCCGCCCCGTAGGGTTCAGGTCATGGGCGTGGTGTCGCCACCCGGGGGCGCTTTCGACTCGGTGCTGAACCGGATGTACCAACGCGAGGGGCTGGACACGCTGCAGGCCCATCTGGAGGACGCCTACGGGTTCAAGGTGGCGAAGATGTCCGCCCTCGAAGTTGGCGTGTTCCGAATCGACCGTAGTGACAAGGGCCGGCCGCTGGTGGCCCGGGTGCTCCCCGCCGCCCGCCCCTACTCGGCCGCCGAGGCCGACCTCGCCGCCCTCCGGTATCTGGCTGCGATCGGCTTCCCCGCTGAGCGACCGTTCGGCCAGGACGCACTCACCCGTCACCGCGGCCAAGCCGTGCTGGTGACCGAGTTCGTCAAGGCGGCCGCCAAGATCGACCGTCCCTCCTTCCCGGTGGTGCGTCTCGGCGCCATGGTCGGCCGTCTGCACGGCTTAGAGGATGAGCGGATAGGCGCCACGGGTTGACGTCCTCTCAGTCCTCAGGGTGTGGCAGGTGGCCGGCGTCCAAGAGCCTGATGATGAGAAGGATGGCCAC
>JAJPHE010000093.1 GCA_021325435.1 Actinomycetota bacterium
TCGGCCAGCGCACGACCCACTCCGATCCCTGCTTTCGGAACCCGATCGCCGGCGACGAACGGCTCTGGGGCACGACGGGAAGTGAGGGCAGCGCCTCGATGGCCAGCAGGTTGGCCCCACGGACGGTGCGGATGGGCGCGATCTTCGAGTCCGAGGGGTTGTCGGCCCGGTAGGCGTAGCGCCGGTCATCGACCGGATCCCAACGCATGGTTGGCTGCGGGTCATCGTAACGCCAGGGCTCGAACAGGGCCTTTCTGAGGTGATCACGACCGGTCCCCTGGACCAGCTCGAGGACATCCTTGAAGAACCGCAGCTGACCCAGGTTGTGCATGTGGAGCGGCGTTTCGTGGAAGCGGTCGCCCACGGCGACCCCATAGGCGGCCGCGAAGTCGGCCCAACGCCGTCGGGCCGGGGTCGACGTCTCCGCGGCCTTTGCCGCGAAGGCTCGAAAGCGATCGACGTCGAGCTTGCTGAGGCTCGGGCCGAGGTCGGTGAACTCGGGCCCGGTTGATCCCTCCCTCAGCGCTTGGTGGAGGAGGTCGATCAGCCCCTCCTCATCGATCGCCCCGTCGAGCGTCCAAACCGGCCGCCAGACCCCGGCCTCGCTCCAGTGCAGCCTGGGCCGGACCCACGGTGCCGATCGATCGAGGACGGCCAGCGTGCCCAGGGTGCACAGGAAACCGAGGAGGTGGCCGCCCTCCGGCCCGCGGCCGTGCAACGTGCTGACGGGGCTCACCCGGCCGCCTCCGATTCGGACTGGCGGTGATCGGCCAGGCGGAGGATCGCCTCCAGGTAGGCGAGCCCGTACCAGCCGTAGCGGCGAGTCAGAGCCCAAAAGCGCTCAGCCACGCCTCCGTCCAGCCGAACGACCGGGTCGGCCAGGCTCGATCCCTCGGGCACGGGGAAGAAGGGGCGGGCGCACCCATGGTGGCTGGCGACGAGATGGCGTACGAGCTCCGGGTCGTGGGCCCCGGCCAGCTCCTCCTCCCCGAGCAAGGTGAGCGAGACCGCCTCGTGGCGGTGCCCCACGGGCAGCCCGGATCGCCGCCACGCCTCCCGCCAGGCCGCAGGTGAGCGCAGCTCGCCGACTCCCTTGGCCAGGGGCTCGGGCGCGAGCTGAACTCGGCGTGGATCGCCACCCTGCAGAAGCAGCTGGAAGGCGGGATCACGTTTCCCCAGGTCGTGATGGCGGGCGGCCAGCCGGAGGTCCGCCACCAGCTCTGGTGGCAGCCCGCAGGCCGTGGCGAACCACGTCGCCCGTTCGGCGACGCCCTCCTGATGCCGGCCCAGTGGCACCTCCCCGACCAGCGAGGTCTCATCGCTTTCGTCGGTGATGGTCTCGGACGGAGCAATCCCGAGTACTGGCCGCCTGGACTGGGTCAGCACGATCCCCGCGCCGTCGGGGTAGGGGACCCGACGACGTCGCGGATCTCGGAGCAAGGCCATTGCCCGCTGGCAGATCCAGGGCACGGCCAGGGTGTCGTCGGCGAGCGACTCCAGGATTTGCCGCTCCAGCTCCTCGACCGGCTCGTCGTCGGCCAGGGCCCGGACGAGCTGAGAGATCAGATCGCGGAGCTGGGCCGTCGCGGCGGCACTCGGATCCTTGAGCTGCCACCGCAGCAGGCTGGGGTGGAGGCGGAGCAGCGGGCGGGCGCTCGTCGCCTCGGCGATGTCGACCACCGGCCGATGGGACTCGGGGTACCATCCATAGACGTCTGCCCCGCCGTAGTCGCAGGGAACCACGATGGTATCCCCTGGACGGATCTGAGCTGGCTCGATCACTGCCGTCCCTCCCTGCCGTGGCCCTCGCCAGCGCAGACATGGTCGGAAGACAAGAGCACGATCGTCCACTCCCCGATCCAGGTCGCTGGTTCGCTCCACGTCGGCCACGTCGACAGGAGCCTCGCCCGAGAGCCAACGCCGGACCGCTGCCGTGGGCAGAGCGATGGCCTCTCGGGAGCTAGGCGGAGCCAGGGCGATGATATCGGCCCATCCCTCCGTCGATAGCGGGGGCAGATCGCCTCGCCACACCACCTGGACGTCGGCCGGGCTGGGGTCGACGCCGTGCAGGAACAGGCTCACCTCGATGTCTGGCTCGGGGAGCGGGCTGGTCTGAGCCAGGAGGTCGAGATGGGTGGGGAGCAGCACCGGCGGTCGCGACGTAGGGGCGCCGAGCACCGCAAGCCCCTGGCCTTCGTCGAGGTCGGCGAGCAGCGCTCGCGTGGCTTCGATGCCGAGGTCCACGATCGCCTCCCGGTGCCGTCCCCGGCCCACTCGCTGGGCCTTGCCGAGCAGCCATCGCCAGGTGTGGGACAGCGCCGGACCGTAGATCGGGTCGTTCGCCTCCCGGAGCGATCGCGGCCGGGCCAGGATGACGGCGGGAGCGCGCTCCCGCCGCCCGGCGCGGTTCAGCCGGCCGAAGCGCTGACGCAGCGCCTCCAGGGAGGCGCACTCGGTGACCAGCGCGTCGAAGTCGAGATCGGCGCCGGTCTCGATGCACTGGGTGGTGACGACGAACACCGGCGACGAGGTGTCATCCTCCGGGCGGTCGGGTCGGAGGCGAGGTAGCCAGCCCTGGAGCAGCGACTCGCGGTCCCAGGGCCGGACCCGCCCGATCAGGAGGACGGCGTCGGTCTCGGGCTGCTTCCGGAGCCGCTCGAAGACCAGCCGGGCGGTCCGCACCCGGTTGACGACGACCCCGATCACCCGCAGCTCCGGGTTCCGGGCACGAAGATCGAGGGCCTGCTCCGCCAGTGCTCGTGCCAGATGGGGCTGAGGATCATTGGCGTCATCCTCGACCTGGACCAGCCGGGCCGGCTTGGAGGCGCGGAGCCGGGGTCCCAGCATCGGGTGCTCCCGGTCGGCGTCGGTCAACCCGAAGTCGCTCGCGGTGATGCCGTCGTCGATGGGGGTGGCCGACATCTCGACCACTTGCCATGGCGAGGACGGAACCTCGCCCCAGGTGCGGTAGCGCGCGATCGCCTCTAGGGTACGGGCGAAGGCGCCGGCCAAGTGGACCTCGTCGAGCACGATCAGGGCGTCGTTGGCGACCATACCGGCGTGGATCGGGAGCTGGTTGGTGGCATCGCCGAGGAGCCCGTAACCGCGGAAGAGGAGGCGGGAGCCGACCTGGTCGACGGTGGAGACGCAGACCAGCGGTTGGGCCGGGTCGCGCGCCCAGCCGTGGTCGAGGTACATGCCCCCACGCAGCGTCGCCACCCGCAGCGGCACCTCGCCGCCGAGCCGCCGCAGGCGCTCGGCGACCGCGGCCGAGACGGGCCTGGTGGAATCGTCCAGGGCTCGCGCGATCGCCTTGGCCCGGGTCGAGACGTCGTCCACCACCATCCGCCGGTCGACGACGAAGAACACTCGCCGGGGTTCGCGCCGCCCGCTACCGACCGAGAGGGCGAGGGCGAAGACGGCGACGTCGACGACGGCACTCTTGCCCGAGGCGGTGGGCAGGTCGAGCCGGGCAGGCCAGCCATCCGTGACCACCCGCTCCAGCAGGCGACGCTGCCAGGGGAAGGGCTCGACCCCGTGGACCTCGGCGAAGAAGGCGGGAAAGTCACCCGAGCTCAGCACGGCTCCGCCTCCCGTCGGTCCTGGAGGGCCGGCAGAGGCCAAGGCCGCGGTAGCGCCCCGCGCCCAGCAGCACCGGCCCCAGGACCGGGTCCGAGAACCGGATGACGGCGTGGACCAGCGGCCGCCGCGGACCGGGCCGGGGCACCCTCCAACCCACGAAGCGGCCCGCCGGTGGAACCCCCGGCACCACCGAGACCGGTCCGACCACCACCTCCACAGGCTCAGGCAGGCCGATCCGCCGGCAGGCTCGGGCCACCATGGCCGCGGTGTCCGGTCCGTAGCGGTCGTCGGGGAAGCCGTCCAGCTCCACCGGGGTGACCGTGGCCCAGCCCCGGGCCGGCCCCGTCCACCTCCA
>JAJPHE010000020.1 GCA_021325435.1 Actinomycetota bacterium
GGCATCCAGCCCACCGCCACCGGAAAGGGCTATCTCGTAGTCACCTCCGACGGGCGGGTCTACAGCTTCGGCGACGCCCCGAACTTCGGCGGCGTCCCCGACGAGGTTCCCGGCTACCCGGGAACCGCCCTCGCCATCGTGGCCCGATCCGGGTCCTGACCGACCGGTCGGCCCGTCCTCGACATGGCCTCCGGTAGGATCGGCCGACTGTGGCCGAGCGCCCCCAGGACGACGACGCCCCCGACGTCGACGCGCTGATCGACCAGCTTCGGCTCACCGTCGAGCAGCGTCGCAGCGAGGGGCTGTACCCCGCGGGGCTGGAGGACGACCTCGAGGCACACTTCCGCCGGATCGTCAGCCACCGGGTGGTGCCCGACACGTCGGCGCTGGACGCCTCCCTGCAGCGGCTGCGCTCCCTGCCTGGTCTCAGCCCGTCGCGGATACCGGCCGAGTCGGGGGTGCCTGGGGGCGCCGCCCTCCACCGGGCCGTCGCCAAGGTCGTGTCCCGCCAGGCTCAGGGCATCCTCGAGCAGGTGGAGGAACTGGCCTCGGCTCTGCGCTCGGTGGCCGACGAGCTGGCCCGGGCCCTCCGCCAGCCCAACACCCATGTCCACCCGGACCTCGTCGGCCAGGTCGACGCCCTCCAGGAGCGGATGGCCGCCCTCGAGCGCCAGCCCCTCGACTCGCCGGCGGCGGTGGCGGAGCTGGGCCGCCGGGTCGAGCGCCTCGAGGTCGCCGAGGCCCTGCGTCAGTTCCGGGCGCCCTTCTCGGCGGCCGACTTCGAGGCCGAGTTCCGGGGAGACGCCGCCGCCCTGAAGGAGCGCTACCGCGACCTGGCCGCCCGGTTCGAGGGTTGCGCGCCCGTGCTCGACATCGGGTGCGGTCGGGGCGAGCTGCTGGAGCTGCTGGCCGAGCTCGGGGTGGAGGCCAGCGGCGTCGAGCTCGACCCTGAGCTGGCTGCTGACGCCGCCGGCCGAGGGCTGGCGGTCGGCGCCGGCGACGGGCTGGCCCACCTGGCGTCGCTGGCCGACGGCTCCCTCGGCGGCATCGCCATGATCCAGGTCGTCGAGCACCTGACCCCCCAGCAGGTCGTGAACCTGGTGGGAATCGCTCTCGACAAGGTCCGACCCGGTGGGCGGGTGATCATCGAGACGGTCAACCCCCAGTCGCTGTACGTCTTCGCCCGGGCCTTCTATGTCGATCCGACCCACGATCGTCCGGTCCATCCCGCCTACCTGGCGTTCCTCTTCCGCCAGGCCGGCTTCGCCGGCGTTGAGATCGACTGGCGCTCCCCGCCCCCGCAGGAGGAGACCCTCCAGCTCGTCGGCCAACCGCACCTCGATGCGAACATCGAGCGGCTCAACCAGCTCCTCTTCGCGCCCCAGGACTACGCCCTGATCGCCACCCGATAATGCAGATCCACCAGGTCCTGGTGTCGGCCGCTCCGGGCGACGCCGTCACCGACGCCGCTTTCGAGTTGCGCCGCCTGCTCCGCCGCTTGGGCCCGTCGGACCTGTACGCCCGCTACATCCATCCCGAGCTCGAAGACGAGGTCGAGGAGCTCGACCACTACGGCGAACGCGCCTCGACCACGCTCGAAGACGACGTCCTGGTGTTCCACGCCTCCATCGGCGAGCCAGCCGTGTTCGCGTTCCTGCGCGATCGCCCGGAGCGCCTGGTCGTCGACTACCACAACATCTCGCCGGCGGCGCCGTTCTACCCGTACGACCCTGCCTTCGCCGGCCTGCTCGAGGCCGGGCGTCGCGAGGTCGCCGCCCTGGCGTCGCGCGCCACCCTCGCCCTGGCCGACTCGGCCTACAACGCGGCCGAGCTCGCGGCGATGGGCTACGCCGACGTGCGAGTCGCCCCCCTGATCGTCGACGTCGAGCCGCTGACGGCCGCCCCGGAGCTCGACGGTGCGCTGCCCGAGTCGCTCGACGGTCCGGTGATGCTCTTCGTGGGGCAGCTGCTGCCTCACAAGCGGCCCGACTTTCTCATCCAGGCCTTTCACGTCCTGTCCACGTATCTGCTGCCGGAGGCCCACCTCGTTCTCGTCGGGGCCCATCGGCTGCCCCGCTACACCCAAGCCCTGCGCTTCTTGCTGTCCGAGCTCAACTTGCGCCGGGTGGTGCTGACGGGGCCGGTGACCGACGACGAGCTGGCCGCCTGGTTCCGGCGGGCGGACCTGTTCTGCACCGCCAGCGAGCACGAAGGGTTCTGCGTACCGCTGCTCGAGGCCATGGCGTTCGGAGTGCCGATCGTCGCCCGCCACTTCGCCGCCGTGCCCGAGACACTGGGCGACGCCGGGCTGCTGCTGCCCCCGGACGCCGGCGCCACGGTGACGGCCGAGGCCATGGGCCGCCTCGTCGACGACCGGCGGCTTCACGCCGGACTGGCCGAGCGGGGGCGGGCCCGGCTGGCCGAGTTCGACCCAGACGCCGCCCGGGCCACGGTCCTGTCCCACCTCATGAGCGTGCTCGGGTCATGAGGCTCCTCTTCGTCGTGCAGCGCTACGGCATGGAAGTCGCCGGGGGGGCCGAGCAGGCCTGTCGCGAGTTCGCCACCCGTTCGGCGGCCCGCGGTCACCAGGTCGAGGTGCTGACCAGCTGCGCCGCCAGCTACGTGGACTGGGCCAACGCCTATCCGGCCGGTACCGAGGACCTGGCCGGCGTCGAGGTTCAT
Source organism: Actinomycetota bacterium (assembly GCA_021325435.1). Taxonomy (GTDB): domain Bacteria; phylum Actinomycetota; class Acidimicrobiia; order Acidimicrobiales; family JAJPHE01; genus JAJPHE01. The sequence continues at coordinate 2,683 of JAJPHE010000020.1, forward strand.
CGCCTGCCGGTGGCCCGCCCCCGCGACCACGTGGTCTTCGGCGGTCTGCAGCACCGGGTGCTCATCGGGCACAAACCGGTGCCGTATCACCTGCAGCGCGAGTGGATGCGCCAGCAGGGCCCGGACGTGCCCGACCTGCCCGGGTGGCTGGAGGAGAGAGCCCCGACGTTCGACGTGGTCGTGTTCTTCACCTACCTCTACTACACGACGTGGTCGGGCGTGCCGGTCGCCGCCCGCCTCGCCCCGACGCTGCTCCACCCGACGGCGCACGACGAGCCCCCCATCTACCTGGGCATCTTCGACCCGGTGTTCCGCCATCCCCACGCCTTCGGCTTCCTGGTGGAGGAGGAGGCCGAGCTGGTGGACCGACGGTTCCACCTCCGCCGCCCATCGTCCGTGCTCGGCATCGGCGCCGAGCTCGACGTCTCGGGCGACGCCGACCGCTTCCGCCGGGTCCACGGCCTCGAGGACCGGCCCTACCTGCTCTTCATCGGGAGGGTGGACCCACACAAGGGCTCCGACGAGCTGTACGACCAGTTCGTCGCCTACAAGGCCCGTTACCCCGGCCCCCTGGCCCTCGTCTTCCTGGGCGAGCCGGTTAAGCCGGTGTCGCCCCACCCGGACGTCTTCGTCACCGGGTTTGTCGACGAGGACACCCGCAGGGACGCCATCGAGGGCTGCCTGGCCTTGGTCCAGCCCAGCTACTTCGAGAGCTTCTCCATGGTGCTCACCGAAGCCTGGGCCCACCGCCGTCCCGCCCTGGTGCAGGCCCACTCCGAGGTGCTGGTAGGCCAGGCCCGCCGCAGCGGGGGAGCGCTGCCGTACCGGGGTTTCGCCCAGTTCGAGGCGGCTGTCGACCTGCTCACGTCCGAGCCGGTCCTTTGCCGGCGCCTGGCCGACTCCGGCCGACGCTACGTCGAGCGCCGTTACCAGTGGGACGACGTCCTCAACCGCTACGACCGCCTGCTGGAGCGGACGGCCACGGCAAAGCCGGCCCGGGCCGGCTAGGGGCTCAGAGCCGGCGGAGCGGCAGGGGGACCTCGAGAACGGTGACGGTCCCGTCCGAGGACAGCCGACGCAGGCCGATCCGCGCCAAGTAGGCGGCGGCGGCCGGCTCCGGCCGGTCGCGGTGCAGCACGACGAAGCCGATGCCGGCCCGGCGCAGATCGTCGGCGGTGAAGGTCGCCGGGGAGGAGAACCCCGGTTCGGCCTCGAGGCTCAGCAGCTGGCGGTAGAGGGGCATGGACGTCAGGCGCCGCCACCGCCAATCGGGCAGCCGGGCGACCATGCCGCTGACCAACGGCTGGCGATAGGTCGTCGCGTACCAGAGGAAAAGGGTGTCGTCGCGGTTGGCGGCATTGTCGCCGATGCGGTGGGTGCCGTCGCGCCACTGCAGCGGAATCTCCAGCACCGCCCCCGAATCACCGCTGGCCGCGATCGCCTCGTAGGGGCGGGGCACCGCCGAGGGCTGCAGGGGCCGATAGTCGGTCTGGAACTCGAACACGGTCAGGGCGGCCGCGGCCAGGGGCACCATCGCCGCCCAACGCAGGCCGCGGCGGGCAGCGACCGCGCCGTGGAGGCGGGCCAAGGCCACGGCGGCGAGGACGTCGAGGCCGAGAGCGGCGACGTCGGCGAACCGCCCCGGCACCCGCAGCTCGGTCATGCCGGGCACCAGGCGGAGCAGCAGATAAGGGAGGGGCACGGCGAAGTGGTCGCCCAGGTAGGTGAACCCTCGGCCGGTGTGGCCGGCCACATGGGTGAACGGACCCATGGCCAAAAGTCCGAAGAGCACGGCCACCAGTCCCCACGTCCGTCGCTGCACCCGGGTGGCGACGGCGACGCCGGCGACGGCCAGACCGAGCACCACCAGCCCCGGGTAGGCGAGGTGGATGCCGCCGGTCGACCGGTTCAGGGCCGTGAGGGGGGCGCCCCACACCGGATGGCTGGCCGGTGGCACCACCCAGGACAGCAGGTCGGCCGAGAAGGTGTCCGCCCCCCCGAACCCCGGAATGGGGCTGAGCTCGTGGTGGCGGACGGCGGCCAGCGCCGGGGCGATGACGGGCAGCGAGAGCAGGGCGGCGGTGGCCCCCGCCTGGGCCAGACGGGTGGCCATCATCCGGGTGCCGGTGGCCCGGTAGCGGACGGCGGCGACGACGACACCGGCGAGAATGAGGAAGATGGCCAACGTGTAATCGCTTAGGACCGTGGCACCGAGAACGGCGCCCGCCGCCGCCGCCCGGCCTCTGGTCGGGCGCTCGTACAGCCGGAGCAGGGCGAGGAGGCCGAAGGCGATGAGTCCGGTGTGGGCCAGGTTGAAGGCGGCGAAGGTGGACAGCAGATGGCGGGGCAGGAAGGCGAAGGCCACGCCGGCGACGAACGCCGCACCCCGGTTCTGGCACTCGCGCAAGGCGAGGAAGTAGGCGCCCAGCCCGCTGATGAGCACGACGGCCAGGCCCACCAGCGAGGCGGCTACGCCGAGGCCGAAGATGCGGGCCAGCGGCCAGGAGAGGACCGACCACAGCGGGGTGTTGGTGTTGAAGGCGGTGTCGGCGCCCACCGGCCAGAAGATCTGGTGGGTCCGGAAGGGGTCCTGCAGGTGGCCGAGGGCGTGGGGGATGGCCCAATAGCTCCAGAGGAAGCTGGCCCCGTCGGCTCCGTCGGACAGCACCCGGCTGGGGAAGTGCCGGATCAGGGGCCAGTAGAACAGAACGAGCAGGCCGACCAGCCCGACCACCGGCCCGGTGTGGGCCGGCCACGGGCGGCTAGGGCCCGCGGGCGATGTGTCGGCTGGCTCCTCGCCGCGTTCCTCGGCCTCCCCAGCGGCGGTGAGGACGGAGCTCACCCCGGCGGGGGTCCTCCGTCCGGGGCGAGCACCGGCAGGGTGCCCACCGGGGGGCGGCCCCGCCTGACGCGGGTGGCCACCCGGGCCAGCGCCAGCAGCTCGCGATCGCCGCTGCTGTTGCCGTAGGCCCAGACCGGGATGAAGGCGGGGTCCACGCCGCACTCTTGCATCCACTGGGCCAGTCGCCGGGCCTTCTCCGCCCCCCGGCAGTTCGGGCCGTCTAGCCGTCCGGTGAGGCGTCCGTCGTCGCCAACCTCGAGCCGGGTGGCGGCCACCCCGTCGACCCCGAGTAGCTCGGCCGCCGTATTGAGGTAGAGCTCCAGGGACGCGGACACGATGATGCTGAGGTGACCGGCCTGGTGGTGCCGGTCGAGCAGGGAGCGCATGGCGGGCGTCACCCGGGCAGCGACCAGCGCGCCGTACCGCTCGGCCTGGGCCTGCACCTGATCGAGAGGCTGGCCGCCCAGGGTGCGCTGGATCAGCAGAGCCTTCACCGTGTCGCGGAAGGCTGGGTCGCGCCGGGCGGCGGGGGCCAGACGGTAAGCGGAGGCCAGGGCGGCGGCGACGGCCTGGGTGCCCGCCACCCGCCGGAGGAAGCCGATGAGGCTGTCGCCGCGGGTGAGGGTGCCGTCGAAGTCGAAGGCGGCCAGCCCAGACGGGCCCGGACGCTCCGCTGCCTCGCTCACGTCAGATCGGCAGGCGCCGGAAGACGGGCCGGGGAAGATGGCGCAGCACGACCATGACGGCCCGCAGGGGCCCGGGCACCCAGATGGTCCCCGATCCCCGCTCGAGACCGCGCACGACCGCCTCGGCCACCTCTTCCGCCGTCGTCGACAGCGGGGCCGGCTTCATGCCCTCGGTCATGCGCGTCTTCACGAAGCCGGGCCGCACCACCAGAACCCGCACCCCGGATCCCACCAGCGAGTCGGCGAGGCCCTGGTAGAAGGCGTCAAGACCGGCCTTGGTCGATCCGTAGATGAAGTTGGAGCGACGGGCCCGCTCGCCGGCGACCGAGGAGAGCACCACGATGGCGCCATGACCCTGCTCGCGCATCCGTTCCGCCAGGGCGACGCCCGTCGAGACGGCCCCGGTGAAGTTGGTCGTCACCAGGGCAGCTGCCGCCTCGGGGGTGCGCTCATCGCGGCTCTGGTCTCCCAAGGCGCCGAAGGCGACCACGGCCAGGTCGATGTCTCCACCGGCGAAGGCCTTGTCGATGACCTCGCGGTGGGATCCGACGTCGGCGGCATCGAACGCCACGGTGGTGACGTCGCTCGCACCGGCCTCTCGCATCTCCTCGGCGACCCGCTCCACTCCGGCCCGGTCGCGCCCGGCGAGAACGATCCGGCGGGCCCGGCGTTCGACCAGGCGGCGGGTTATGGCCCGGGCGATATCGCTGGTCGCCCCGAGGACGAGGACTGATTGGGGCGAGGAGGTGGCGTCGTTCATTTGGTGTCCTCCAGCAGTCCGAGGCGGCGAGCCAGGTCGGAACGGAGGACTCCGGCCGGGTCGGCGGCGGCCCGCACGGCCCGCCATTCGCCGAGGCGCGGGTACATCTTCTCCACTAGTTCCGGCCGCAGCCGTGAGTCCTTGGCCAGGTACACCCGGCCGCCGGCCCCGGCGACGACCTCGTCGAGCTCGTCCAACAGGCTGGCCAGCGTGGGCGGACCGACCGGAAGGTCGAGGGCGAGGGTCCACCCCGGGGCAGGGAACGACAGCGGCCCCGGATCCGCCGGCCCGAAGGCCTTCAGCACACCGAGGAAGGAGGGGCAGTCCCCTCGGGCCAGGCGTTCCACGGCCCGGCGCAGGGCGTCCTCGGCGCCGAACGGCACGACCAGCTGGTACTGCAGGAAGCCGCGCTTGCCGTAGAGACGGTTCCAGCCCGACACGCCGTCGAGCGGATGGAAGAAGGACCCGATCGAATGGATCCGCCCCCGTTGGCGCCGGGGTGCCTTGCGGTACCAGGCCTCGTTGAAGGCCCGGATGCTGAGTCGGTTCAGCAGGCCGGCCGGGGCCCACGGCGGGGCGGCCAGCCGGGCGGCGGAGGAGAAGGAGAGCGCCGCCCCCCGGGCCTTCTGCGGCAGCTGGTCGAGGCTGGCGTGGTCCCCGCGGGTGAGAACCGAGCGCCCCATCGAGGCCCCCCGGGTGAGGCAGTCGATCCACGCGACCGAGTAGCGGTAGTCGGCGTCGCTCGCCGCCATCAGGGCCAGGGTCGAGTCGAGGTCGGGGGTCCGGTCGGTGTCCACCCACACGTAGGCGGTCTCGACCGGCATCAGCCGGACGACCGCCTCGGTGACCACCCCGGTTAGCCCCATCCCCCCCGCCGTGGCCCAGAAGAGCTCGTCGTCGGGGCCGAGCCGGCGCACGCCCGCCGGGGTCGCCAGGGTGAGGGCTGACACGTGGGTGGCGAAGCTGCCGTCGTGATGGTGGTTCTTGCCGTGGATGTCGGCGGCTACCGCCCCTCCCACCGTCACCTGGCGAGTTCCGGGGGTGACGGGGACGAACCACCCGCGGGGCAGGGCGTGGCGCATGACGGCGTCGAGGCTTACCCCGCCGCCCAGCCGGGCCACGCCCGTGTCCGGGTCGACCTCCATCGGCGCGTCGACGCCGGTGGTGTCGATGACCGCCCCGCCGGCGTTCTGGGCCGCGTCCCCATAGGAACGGCCGAGGCCCCGGGCGATGACGCCCCGTCCGCCGGCCGCGGCGAGCAGCTCGGACACCTCTTCGGGGCTCCGGGGCCGGAGGACCTCGGCGGCCGTCGGGGCGGTCCGGCCCCAGCCAGTCAGAAGCTCAGGCGCCATAGACGCCGAGAGCGAAGATGAGGATCCACAGCAGACCCAGCAGCTGGATGGCCCGGTTCCCGAGGATTACCTCCTCCGGGGCGCCGCCGCCCCCGGAGTCGATGACGAGCGCATAGCGCAGGATGGCCAGGACGAACGGGGCGATCGACAACTCGAACCAGAAGGCGGCGTGCCCGGCAGGCCGCGCCTTCTCGAACGCCCACAGGCAGTAGCCGGTGATGGCCACCCCCGCCGACACCGAGCGGACGAAGCGCAGGTAGCCGAGTGAGTAGTGGGCCAATGTCGCCCGGTGGCTGGCCCGGGCCTCCCCGAGGTCCACATGCTCGGCGTAGCGCTTCCCCGCGACCATGAACAGCGAGCCGAAGGAGGCCACGATGATGAACCAGTCCGACAGGGGAACCGAGGCGGCGACCCCACCGGCGATGGCTCGGATGACGAAGCCGGAGGCGACCGCCCCGATGTCGAGGATGGGCTCGTCCTTCAACCACAGGCTGTAGGTGACGGTGATGGCGAGGTAGGCGACCACCGCCCATACCAGCTCAGTGTTGACGAGCGCCGACAGACCAGCGCTCCCCGCCATCAGCACCCCTGCGCCCACCCACCCGACGGCCACCGGAACCCGCCCCGATGCGATCGGCCGGTGGCGTTTGACGGGGTGCAGGCGGTCGGCGGCCGCGTCCAGCGCGTCGTTGAGGAAGTAGGTGCCGCTGGCGGCCAGGCAGAAGATGGCGAAGGCGGCCAACGTCGGGGCCAACTTGTCGGAGCGGCCGAGCACCCCGGCGGCGCCGGGGGCGGCGAACACCAACACGTTTTTCACCCACTGGCGGGGGCGAGCCGTGCGCACCAGGCCGACGGCCAGGCCGCCGGGGCGCCGGGGCTCGGCCGGCGTCGTCGGGGACGGTTGATCCGGCAGAGGCTCGGTGGCCAGCAGTCGGGGTTCTGGTCCCCCTGAGGTGGGCAAGTTGGCGGCCATGTCGGCAGGGTCAGCGTCAACCGCCCGGCCTCGGCGGCCAGGGCGTGCTCTCAGACTACCCGGTGCCGGTTGGCCGCCCCTGGGAGCCGACTAGGGCTCGCCCGAGCCGATCAGGCTTCTGGGGGCCCGAGGTTCTTGGCCAGGCACACCACCGTGCCGCCCGCCGGTCGCGACTCGAGCTCTATGCGGTCGACCAGGCCCCGCATGATCGAGATGCCCCGCCCGTGCTCGGCCACCGGATCGGGTTGACCCCGGGGCAGTGATGACGGCTCGAAGCCCCGGCCGTGGTCCACCACCCGGATGGTGCAGTCCGGCGGACGGAGGCCGAACTCGACGAGGTAGGACCCGTCACTGTCCGAGTGGCGCACGACATTGGCGCACGCCTCCCCCACGGCTAGCTCCAGGTCGCCAGCCATCTCCTCCGAGACCCCGAGGTCGCGAAGAAGGCTCCGGGCGACGTGACGAACGACTGGCAGCGTCGCTTCCTCGTTGGGCAGCCGAAGTTGAAGGTCCAGTTCCATGAACGCGCGTATCCGTCACATAGTTCGCTTCCCAGTGGCGGCGCGCTCCGAAACCCCACGACGTGAGCCGGGGAGCGAACAGAGCAGCGTGTCGTCACCGGGACCTTCGGGTATCAACTCTCACGAGCCACAGAGCTAGGAGGACTTCATCTATGGCTGGCGACCACACCCGACCGAGCGACGCCACCCGCCAGGCGGAGGCCGACGCCGCCCGCGCGGATCACGACGCTGACCGCCCGCCCACCAGCGAGGAGGCCCGTCGAGCCGAGGAGCATCGGACTGATCCGTCCGTGGCCGAGCACGAGCGCGACATGGCCGAGCGGGGCGTTTCCCAGAAGGGCGAGGGCCGGATCTAGCCCCCGACGACGCCAGCCGGACCTCGGTCTGGCAGGTCGAGAAGGACGGGCCTCACGCCCGTCCTTCTGCGCGCCGGGCGGACTCCGAGGCGGCCCAGGCGAAGACCCCCTTGGACATGGTCGACGCCTCGAGCAGCGCCCGGCGACCGAAGACCTCGGCCCGGACCCGGTGCAGACCTGGGTCGGACGGGTCGGCTAGGCAGGCGAGCTCGGCCAGATGGCCGGCCAGCCGCAGGGAGGCCTCGTCGCCTCGGGCAGCCAGGCTGCCGGCCCGCGCCGCCAGGCGGGCGGCCCCGCCGGCGAGCGAAGCCAGCTCCGCGGCCACGGCGCCGTCGGGTGCCGGCTTGAGGTTGGCCGGGTTGCCGTCGTACCAGCCGCCGTAGAGCCGCCAGATGTTGCGCACGACGAATTCGGGCTCGTCGTAAACCGGCCGGAGGTAGGGGCGCTCGAGGAGGTGGGCAGGAGCCCGGACCGAGTGGATGATCTCGTCGAGGCGGGCGCCGGAGTTCATCAGCTCGACGGTCTGGGTGTGCAGTGACTCCAGCAGCTCCGCCGTTTCGGTCAGCGCCAGCCGGATGCGTTCGCCGCCGGCCAGGGGCACTCCGTGGCCCGGCAGCATCAGCTCGGCTCCGAGGTCTGCCATGGTCCGCAGCGCCCGGGCCCAGTCCAGGGGATACCGCTGCACCTTCTGGGGGTTGCCGGCGTTGGGGGACGCCCAGATGAAGAGATCCCCGCAACACAGGACCCGGCGGTCAGGGACCCATGTCCAGGTGTGATCGTCGGTCTCGCCCCGGGCGTGGTGAAGCTCGAGGCGCAGCCCGCCGACGTCGAGATCCATCCGGTCGCGGTAGGTAGTGTCGGGGTAGCGGTACACGGTGGGCCAGCGCAGGTTGGGCGCCTGGAACTGGCGCTGGTTGATTACCTCGTTGTAGCCGGAAGTCAGCACGTACCGGTCGAAGCGGGCCGGCATGGCCTCGTGGGCCACCACGGTCGGAGCGGGCCAACCGTTGGCGGCGGCCTCCTCCTCGAAGACCGGCACCCCGAACACATGGTCGATATGGCCGTGCGAATAGACGGCGGTGCGCAGCGGAGACCCTTCCCACCCCCTCACCGCCTGGTGGACCAGCCGGGCCAGCGGGGCGCTGCCGGTGTCGACCAGGACCAGCCCGTCAGTGGTGCGGAAGGCGCTCACGTTGGCGAACGACGAGACGAAGCCCACGTCCTCGGCCACCTCGAGGAGGGTGTTGTCGACCGAGAACGGGTGATGCTCCTCGGTGGTCACCTCGCCGTTCCACAGCGCGTCGGAGAGCTCCAGTGCGTTCATGGAGCCCTGTCTACCGGTTGGCGGGGCCGACCTGCTTGGACTCTCCGCCCACCGCGGCCGTTTGCTAGGGCCGGACCCCGTCGGGCATCACGTCCGACGTGCCCCACTGGTTGAGCGAGTTCAGCTGGACGTGGTCACCGGTCGACTCCACGATCCGGTCACCGCCCACGTACATGCCGGCGTGGTACACGGTCGTCCAGTCGGTCGCGCTGGTACCCCAGAAGACGAGGTCTCCGGTCGCCAGTTGGTTGAGCGGCACGGATGTACCGGCGCTGTGGTACTGGTCGGCGGCGATCCGGGGAAGGGTCTTGTTGGCCGCCACCTGATAGGCCCGGTAGACGAGGCCCGAGCAGTCGTAGCCGATCGGCCCGGTGCCGCCCCAGATGTAGGGCTTGCCCAGCTGGCTGAAGGCGAACAGCACAGCGCGGTCGCCCTGGGTGACCGGGTTGAACATCAGCCCCTGGGTGGGTGGGGCACCGGAAGCGTCGCCGAAGGCGTACGGCGTGCCGTTCTGGTCGACGATCCAGTAGCCGCCGGCGTCGCGGGACAGCACGATCTTCTCGGCCGGCTCGACCGAGGGCGTGGCACCCATCGACCCGTGGAAGGCGACGTTCCCGAAGTTGAAGATGCCGCCGTCGGAGGCCATGAGGACGTAGCCGCCGCCGTCGGAGCTGGCGGCCATGGACACGATCGGCTGTGAGAGCTTGATGGCGCCGGTGGACCCGTGGAAGGTGGCGTCGCCGAAGCTGAAGATGCCCCCGTCGCGGGCGAAGAGCCAGTAGCCGCCGTCATCGCTGGTCGGGACCATGCCGATGATGGGCTGGGCCAGGTGGAGGTCGCCCGTCGAGCCGTGGAAGGTGGCGTCGCCGAAGCTGAAGATGCCCCCGTCGCGGGCGACCAGCCAATAGCCCTGGCCGTCGCTGGTGGGCGTCATGCCGACGACCGGCTGGTTGAGCCTGATCGCGCCGGTGGAGCCGTGGAAGGTGGCGTCGCCGAAGCTGAAGATGCCGCCGTCGTTGCCCAGGAGCCAGTAGCCGGCTCGGTCGGGGGTGGGGGTTATCGAGACGATCGGGCTGGCGAGACTCAGGTTGCCGGCGGATCCGAAGGAGCCGGCGTGACCGAAGTTCCAGACGTCGCCGTTCGGGGTGGCCAACCAGAAGCTGGACGGGGTGGCGGAATCGGCCCCGGCGGGGGTCGCCGCCAGCAGGGACCCGCCGGCCGAAGCACAAACGGCTGCGGCCACGGCGGCCGCCACGGTGAGGATTCGCGCCCGCGCTCGTGAACGCGGGCGTAGAAAAGACATGTATTTCCCGTCGGCACCACCACGGGGCTACCTAAGTGCCTATTACTGGCAGAAAGGGGCGTAACGACCCGGCTCCGGACTGTGCGGCGGAGGCGGAGACGGGCAGGACCGGGCGCCGCCGCCGCCGAAGGCCTGCTGGTGAAGCGTCTGACGGTGGCGGGGGCGGTCGTCGCCGCCGCCCTCTGCCTAGGGGTCCTGCCGGCGGCCCGGGCGTCGGCCCCGTCGTTCTTCTCCGGCTGCGCCGGCCCCAGTGACCGCCCGGCTCTCGTGGTCGGGCGGGTGGGCTGTCAGGAGCTGCCCAGCCCTGCCCTAGGCGGGACGACGGCGTTCTCCTACTACGTGCCGCCCGCCTGCTCGCCCGCCACTGGTCGGCGCTGCCCCGTCCTCTACCTGCTCCACGGCTGGGGTGGCGACTACACCAGCGAGCTGGGCACCGCCGACCACCCGTCGGCCTGGGTGGCCGGGCTCAGCTCGGGGCCCACGATGGATCCCCACACCGTCACCGACCCGTGGGACTACTCCGATCCCTCGAAGTGGACGCCCCGGGCCGGGCTCGGCCTCATCCTGGTGGCCCCGGACGGCCGGACGGTGCCCGGTGGCTACGGTCCCGGCCCGGGGATCGAGGGCTTCTGGGACGACTGGAACCCCCGGTACGCGGTCGGGGGGGACGCCCCCCGCTACCGGACGCCGCCCCCCCGCTTCGCCACCGACGTCGTCGGGGAGCTCATCCCCTACGTGGATCGCCACTTCCCGACGGGGTCTGGGCGCCAGTGGCGGGCTCTGGTCGGCACCTCGCTCGGTGGATACGGCTCCTACGAGATCGGGCTCCTGCACCCCGACCTCTTCTCGTCCCTCGGCTCGGTCTCCGGCATCCTCAACATCCTCCTGGCGCCCGCGGCCCAGCCCGTGGGTGGAGCGCCGGTAGGGGTCCAGCCGCCCGTGCCGCTGGGATACCACCGGGTGCCGGGGCCGATCGCAGCCGTGCCCGGCCAGGTCGGCCAACAGGACGCAGAGAACATCAACGCCGCGACCTTGGCCCTCGGTGACCCGGTCGCCGACCAGGACTACTACCGGGGCAACACTCCGCTGGACCTGGCCATCAACGCCGCCGCCTTCGGTGGCGGCCGTCAGGTGACGGTTCTGCGGGGGTTCTCGAACGATGCCGTGCCCCGCCGCCCCGCCGACTTCTCCAGCCCGGGCGGTTACCTGGTGGCTCAGGGATTCGAGAGCCTGGTCCTAGACGCCAACGTCGAGTTCCAGGCCGCCCTGGCCCAACTGGGGATCCACGACCACTACGAGCTACACCCGGGCATCCACAACGACGCCTACTGGAACCCGTGGGTCCGCGGCCAGCTGGAGGCCCAGTACGCCTCGCTGCGCCATTGGGACGGCGGGGGTTCCCCGCCGGGGGCGCCCGACACCTTCTCCTACCGGTCGATCTCCCGCTCGTTCGCCGTCTGGGGCTGGGCGTTCAACGTCGAACGCCCCAACACCGAGTTCCTCGAGATCGACAGGGCGCGCTGTTCAGGTCTGACCCTGCGCGGCACGGGGCGGGTCGTGTTCACCGTCCCGACTTCCTGCGCCACGGGCGTGCACGGCAGCCGCACCGTGACGGTCGATCTCGGGCCGTCCATGCCGACCGATGCGCCGGCGGGCGCGGGCGCCACACCCGTCTACGGCCGGACAGTGACGGTGGTGCTGCGGCCACTGCGCTGATGCCGAGCGCACGTCACTAGTTCCTTCCGGCCGGCAGAAATGGTTCGGTCGGGCCATGCCTCCCCAAGGGGCGATCGAGTCACGATGGAGCAGACCCCTGGAGGAGGCTGACCATGGTGATCCGTCACCTGCCCGTGTCCAGACCCCCGCGGACCGCGTTCGTGCTCGGTGGCGGCGGGAACCTCGGAGCTGTGCAGGTCGGCATGCTGCGGGCCGTCATCGACCGCGGTTACGTGCCCGATGTCGTCGTGGGCTGCTCGGTGGGCGCGCTCAACTCCGCCATCGTGGCCGCCGACCCTTCGCCCGCCGGCATCCGCCAGCTGGCCGACATCTGGCTCTCCATCCGCAACGAGGATCTCCTGCCGACGGGAAGGCTCTCCGCCGTCCGGCTGCTCACCCGCCGCTCGATGTCCATGGTGCCGAACGACGGACTGCGCCAGCTGATCGCCGGCAGCCTGCCGTTCCCGCGCTTCGAGGACTGGCCGATCCGCCTCGAGGTCGTGGCCACCTCTCTCACCAGCGGCGGCGAGAAGTGGTTCGGCCGGGGGCCGGTCGAGCCGGCGGTGCTGGCCTCATCGGCGCTACCCGGCGTTCTGCCACCGGTGGAGATCGACGGCGAGATGTTCATCGACGGGGGAGTGGTCAACAACGTGCCGATCTCGCGGGCGCTCGAGCTTGGCGCCGAGCGGGTGGTCGTGTTCCACGTCGGTAACTTCCAGCGGCCACGACCGGCGCCACGCCGGCCGCTCGACGTCCTCCTTCAGTCGTTCTCGATCGCCCGCAACCACCGCTTCGGCGCCGACCTGGCCCGGGTGCCACCCGACGTCGAGATGATCGTTCTGCCTGGCATCGACCCGAGCCCGCTGCGTTACAACGACTTCGGTCGCTCCTCTCAGCTCATCGAACGCGGCCACGCCGCCACCGCCGCCTACCTGGACCGGCTGGAGTCTGCGGTCAGCCTCTAGTCGGCCGCTACCGTGAGGTCATGCAGCGGTTGGTCCTGTGGGACGTGGACGGGACCCTGCTCAAGACCAACGGCACGGGCACGGACGCACTGCACCGGGCCCTCAGCCGCGTAGTGGGCCGAACCCCGCCCGAGCCGCTCGCTTACGCCATGGGGACCCTCGACCCGGCGATCGTCGCCCTTCACCTCGAGGCGCTCGAGGCCGACCCGGGGATACATCTTCCCGCCGTCCTCGCCGCCTCCGTTGAGGAGCTGCACGCGGCGAGGGATGAGCTCGTCCAGCGGGGAGAGGTCATGCCCGGGGTGCGAGAGGTCCTGGCCGCTCTCGCCGACCGCGACGGCGTTCTGCAGACGCTGTTGACGGGAAACGTCCGTGCCAACGCCATACTCAAGACGAGCGCCTTCGCACTGGACCAGTGGCTCGACTTCGATGTCGGGGCCTACGGAGAGGACGCCGAGGAGCGTCACGCCTTGGTGGGCGTGGTCCTCGAGCGGGTTCAGCGTCTGAGGGGAAGATCGTTCGACCCAGCGGAGGCGTGGGTGGTTGGCGACACCGCCCACGACCTTGCCTGCGCCCGGAGGAGCGGAGCCCGCTGCCTCCTCGTTGACACCGGATGGGGCCTTCCTGACGGCGCGGGGAAGGAGGCGGACGCCTTCATGGCCGATCTGTCCGACACCGCGGCGGTGGTCGACGTCATCCTCGGCCCGTGAGGTGTTGGGCGCGAACTGGCTCGTGGTCAGCGGCCAACAGATGCTGACCGAAGCTGGCGGCGGGGGAGCCTCGAGAAGGGACCCATGGGCATAACGAGCGAGATACCGGTCGGCGAGTCCTTCGATCTGGCAGGCCGCACCGTCGGCTTGGAGCGAGAGACGGGGCGGGCGGTGTTCGTGGCGAGAACCCCGGGCCAGCCTCCCAACCGCATCGTGGGTTATACGGTGCAGGCCTCGCCCGTCGACGGCCCGCCACCACATGGGGGCGAGATGCACCCGGACGCGGACGAACTCCTGTACCTGATCTCCGGCCAGGTCCGGGTGAGCCTGGAGCTGGCCGATGGGGGAAGGGAGGTCGGGCTCAGTGCCGGGCAGGCCATGGTGGTGCCCCGCGGGACCTGGCATCAGATACACGTGGATGAGCCCGGCCAGCTGCTCAACATCACGCCGGGCCCCGGCGGGCAGGCACGTCCACCGAATGGTGATGTCATCGACCGGCCAGGGCCGCCGGTGGTTCCGTGACCTTTACGCCACGCTTCGACCATGTCGACCTGGTCGCGCATGACTACGACGCGACAGTTGCCTTCTATCGGCAGCTCGGATTCACGCCGGACAGCCCCGACGGTGAGATCCGCCACGCGCAGATTGACTGTGGCGGCGTGGAGATCCATATCGACGACGAGCGTCTCGCCTCTGTATCGAATTCTTCTTGGCGCTCCGGTGGCCAGCCTCGGGTAGTGGTGAACTTCCGATTGTCATCCCGCGCTGACGTGGACGCCCGGTATGCACATCTGACGCGGGCCGGCTACCCCGGGATGCAGGAGCCTCATGACGCGTTCTGGGGTGCCCGGTACGCGGTGGTTGCTGACCCGGACGGGACTCCCGTCGGCCTTACCAGTCCGATCGATGACCACCCGAGGTACCGGCCGGGCGGGGAAGGGTCCTAGGCATGGTCACTTCCGGCGCGGACCTGCTGTAGTGACACGAGCAGTGAGGTCGGTGGATGTCGGGGGCGATGCCGCCGCCCTACTGGCGTCAGTCGAGGATGACCCGACCCGCTTTGGAGAGGTCTTCGACGAGCACGCCGCGGTCATCTATCGGTACCTGGCTCGCCGGCTTGGACCGGAGGATGCCGAGGAGCTTGTCGGAGAGCTGTTCCGGATCGCCTTCGAACGCCGGGCCACCTTCGACCCACGCCTGGGCGGAGTACGACCGTGGCTCTACGGCATTGCCACCCGGCTGGTGGCCAACTTCCGCCGGTCCGAGGCACGCCGGCTGAGGGCGACCGGTCGCCTGCTGGAAACCGAGCCACCCCTGGCCGATCCGACCGAGGGGCTGGTGGGGGCGGTCGACGCCAGCCGGATATGGCCCCGCGTCGCCCAAGCGGTGGCGGAGCTACCAGACCTCGAGCGTGATGCCCTCATCCTCTTCGCCTGGGAGGGGTTGGGCTACGACGAGATTGCTGCCTCGCTCGAGATCCCAGTTGGCACCGTGCGCTCCCGGCTCCACCGGGCCCGTCGCCGACTGGCCGGACTCGCCGGGCCCAGTCACCAGGAAGATGACGTCAGCCTGTCCGCGTACCGGCAGTCCGGGAGGTGCACATGAACGACGAACTCGACCAGGTCCGCGAGCTGCGCCCTGATCGGCGGCGCCCGGCCGAACCGGCCCAGACCAACGTGCTGTCCCGCCAGAAGGAGGCCCTGATGGCTCAAATCGCCGAGGGCACCGGCTATCAAGCTCCCCGCCGGCACGACCCGGCCATGTATCCCCGGCTGGCCTATCTCGACGAGGTTGCCGCCCTCGACTACCTCATCCAGGTCTTTGGCTTCACCGAGCGCCGAGAGGACCGGATGGGGACTGGAGCGCCCGATGACCCGATGTTGGCTTGGCTGGACTTCGGCGACGGCGTGGTGATGATCGGTCGGTCGGACGATGCTTGTCACCAGGTACATCGGATCTACAGCCCGGCCGAGGTGGGCCGGGCCACGGCCATGATCAACGTCCGGGTCCACGACATCGACTCGCACTACCTCCGGGCCGTAGAGGCCGGCGCTCTCGTCACCATGCCGCTCGAAGACGCCTTTTACGGCTTCCGCCGCTACGAAGCCAACGACCCCGAAGGCAACCGGTGGCACTTTCACGAGTCCTTTGCCGACATCAGGGCGCGGGGCGGGACAGTCGAGCAGGAATCCTGAAGGGCGGAGCGCCCGCAACGGTCTCGCTCAGGTGGTGCGGCTGGTGGTGCGCCCCCTGGGATTCGAACCCAGAACCTGCGGATTAAGAGTCCGTTGCTCTGCCGTTGAGCTAGAGGCGCGCCGGCCGATCCTACAGGGGGCCTACCGGCGCCCCGGACCATGCTGAGGGTGACCGAGGGGACTCGAACCCCCGACCTCCAGGGCCACAACCTGGCGCTCTAACCGACTGAGCTACGGCCACCGCGGGATCTCCAGCATGGCACATGCCCGGACGGCTCCGAACCTACGGTGGGCGCCTTGACCACCTCGGAGCCCCCCGTCTGGATCGTGGACGGCATGAACGTCATCGGCTCGGTGCCGGACGGTTGGTGGCGCAACCGGCCGGCGGCCATGAAGCGTCTGGTCGCCCGTCTGGAGGGCCTGGCCCCACCGGTGAGGGTCGTCGTCGTGTTCGACGGTCGGCGGCGCCATGACATCGCCCCTACCGGGCCGGACCTCGAGGTCTGCTTCGCCGGCGCCGGTCGGGGCGCAGCTGATGACCTCATCGTGGAGCTGGTGGCCCAACGCTTCAACACCGGTGCAACCGTCGTCACGTCGGATCATGAGCTCGGCCGCCGGGTGGGTCAACTCGGCGCCCAGGTGATGTCGTCAGGACAGCTGCTGGAGCGGTTGGCGGACGACTGAGCCCGATCGGCGCGGCCGGAGGGGGATTGGTCCCGCCACCTACACTGGCTCCTCCCGGCCCCTGTAGCTCAGCGGACAGAGCAGCTGCCTTCTAAGCAGACGGTCGCAGGTTCGATCCCTGCCGGGGGCGCCCGAGGAAGTTCCCGCACCGAGGAGCCCCCGCGAGTTCCGTCGTCGGACCCGGGCGCCATCCCACGCCAGGGCGGGAAGGTCTTGACAACTCATCGCAACAGGCTAATTATCTAGCTCCATAGAGAAAGCCAACAGGATGGTTCATTGATCTCCTTCAGGATCGACTCCCATTCGGGGGTGCCCCCTTATCTGCAGGTTGTCCAGCAGGTGCGCCAAGCGTTGCGGGTGGGCGTGCTGCAGGTCGGGGATCAGCTTCCTACGGTGCGGGAGGTGGTGGCGGCGGTCGCTATCAACCCCAACACGGTGCTGAAGGCGTACCGGGACCTGGAGCGGGAGGGTCTGGTGGAGGGCCGCCCTGGGCAGGGCACCTTTGTGAAAGGGCTGCCTCCTGGCCCTCCGCCGCAGACCCACACCGGGCTGGCCCGCAGCCTGTCGCGCTGGGTTGCCTCCGCCCGCCAGGCGGGGCTGGACGACGAGGCGATCGAGGCTCTGGTTCATTCAACCTTGCGGGAGACGAGGGGGGCGGGCGTGGCATGAATCTCGCGACTCGGGAGCGGGCCGTTCCTGCCGTCGAGACCTTCGGTCTGACAAAGCGCTACGGAGCCACGGTGGCCCTGTCGGGCTGCACTATCGCCGTGCCCCAAGGGTCGATCTGCGCCCTGGTCGGTCCGAACGGGGCGGGCAAGACAACCCTGCTGCGGCTTCTGGCCGGGTTGTCGCGACCGAGCGGGGGAAGGGTCGAGGTCTTCGGCCAGCAGCCGGCCCAGGACCCGGGGTTCCTAACCGACGTGGGCTTCCTGGCTCAGGAGATACCGCTGTGGCGCCGCTTCAGCGCCGCCGACCACCTGGACGTCGGCGCCCATCTCAACACCCGGTGGGACCGGGACGGCGCCGAGGACCGACTGCGTCAGCTGTCCATACCGCTTGACCGGCCAGTCGGCAACCTCTCCGGCGGCCAGCGGGCGCAGGTGGCGCTCGGCTTGGCGCTGGCCAAGCAGCCCCGTCTGCTGTTGCTCGACGAGCCGGTGGCGGCCCTCGATCCGCTGGCCAGGCGCCACTTCCTGTCCATGTTGACCGAGGCGGTGGCGGGCTGGGACCTCACTGTCGTCATCTCGTCCCATCTGATCGGGGACCTCGAGCGAGTCTGCGACCATCTGGTCTTGCTGTCCGCGTCCCGCCCGCAGCTGTGCGGGGGCATCGACCAGCTGATGGCCGCCCACAAGGTCCTGACCGGGTCCAGGCGGGTCGTGACCGGATCGGTCGAGGGCACTCACGCAGTGATCGACGCTCACCACACCCCACGTCAGACCACACTCGTCGTGCGGGGGGAGGGGCCGGTCCTCGACCCGGACTGGGATGTGAGCGAGATCGGGCTGGAGGAGCTGATCCTGGCCTACATGGCTCAGGACGGTCCGCCGGGCGTCGGCGACCAACTGAACGCGGTGGGGGGACAGCGATGAACTACCTGGTCTGGCGTCAGCACCGCAACCAGGTCCTGTTCGCCACGGTTGCGCTGGTCGCCTTGGCGGTGTTGCTGCTGGTGACCGGGGCGCACATGGGCGCCGAGTACCGGGCCGCGGTCGCTTCCGGTCTGCCCTCTGGTGAGTTGTTCCGCGGCGACGGGGTGCTGTTCGACATCGTGGTGTTGACCGGCGCCGTCCCGGTACTTCTCGGTCTGTTCTGGGGCGCCCCGATCGTCGCCCGAGAGATCGAGGCAGGCACCCACCTTCTGGCCTGGACCCAAGGTGTCACCCGCCGGCGGTGGCTGGGCTCACAGATCGGGTGGACGATCCTGGCCGCGGCCGTCTGGGGCGGCGCTATCTCCGCCCTCGTCACCTGGTGGAACGGAGCCCTCCACCAAGTCCGATTCGAGCCCCAGCATTTCGACGTGAGCGGTCTGGCTCCGGTCGCCTATTCGATGTTCGCCGTCGCCCTCGGCATAGCCGCCGGAGCTTTGATCCGTCGGGTGATGCCCACTCTGGCCGTGACCGTCGCTGGGTTCGTGGGGCTACGGATCGTCGTCGAGAACTACCTCCGCCCGCACTTCATGGGCGCGATCACCAGAACCGTGCCGCTCGGCTTCGACACCGTTACTCCTTCCCCCGGTGACTGGGTCGTGTCATCGGGCGTGATCGATCCCACCGGTCATGTGTCTGACGGCATCCGCATCTCGCTGGACACGATGCCAACCGCCTGCCGCGCTTTCCTCCCGGGCGGACCCAGCAAAGGGGACAGCATGCTGTCCTGCCTTGGAGCCCACGGCTACCGCAGCGTCTTCTCCTACCAGCCGGCCGGTCGGTACTGGGCCTTCCAAGGAATGGAGGCGGCGATCTTCATCGCCTTGGCCGGTCTGCTGGTCCTGTTGGCCTTCCGCCTGGTGGGCCGCCGGGACGCATAGCAGCGAGCACCAGGGCGGTCATCAGGCTTCCTTTGGCCGGGTTGGCGCTGATCTGGGCTCCCAAGTGATCCTTACGTCACAGTAATTTCCCGGCCCGGGCGGCAGGTCCGCCGCATCCGGTCGCCGAATGGCAAACCCACAGGCGGAGCAGAGGGCAGGGCGATGGGCTGGGGACGAGGACGACGGGCAGCACTCGCATCGGCGCTGGCGGCTCTCACCGCCGTCGGCGGCCTCTGGCGTCCGGTGTCGGCCCCGGCGGACACCGACCCGGCTCTGGCGTCTCTGCCGCCGGCCGGCGCCAACGGAGCCCGGCCCGGCCCCGCCGTCCTCTACGCCCCCGAGCCGAGCGCCCCCCAACTGGCCAGCTTCGATCCGACCGCCTTCCGGGCCGCGCCGCTGCTGGTGTCGGGCACGGAGGCCTACCGGTCAGGTGAGTATCTCTACCAGGGGTATCTGTACGCCGACCACGGAGCGGGTACCAACTCCTCCGGCCCCGGCGCCTACGTCGGCAATCTCACCTATCCGACCAACACCGCCCGCTACGGCAACAACGCCGCCAACCTGGTCGAGTTCCGGGCGTCCACGCTCGAGCCCGGCCGGGTCGTGTACCGCTTCACGCTCAACACCCTGCTGGCGCCGGACACGACCATCGTCACCCTCGCCTACGACACCGACGGCAACCGCTCTACCGGCTGCTCGCGCCTGCCGCACGACCCCGGCGCGCCATTCCCCGGGACCGACCAGGTGCTCACCACCTGGGGGACCGGGGCCGACTTCGCCGTCTGCTCCGGGGGCAGCTGGCGGACGGTGGCTACCGCCGGGTCGGGGCTCGGGCTGAGCGAGAACCTCGCCGCCCGCCAGATCACGGTGACCGTGCCTCGATCGGTTTCGGACCCGCACGGGGTCTGGCGGGCGACGCTTGCCGTCGGCCTGTACGACGGAAAGGGCGGCTGGTTGATGCCCGGGGCGAACGCCACCCCCACGCAGCCGGGTGGCGGACCGGCCAACGGCATCTTCGACCTTGGCTTCCGCTTCGGTGAGCCGGTCTCGTCCCAGGCGACACTGCCTCTCTTCAGCGGTGTCGGCCCGAGCCCCGACGGAGAGCAGGCGGCGGCCCTGGCCGCCGACGATCCGATTGCCCTCCAGCACCCCATCGATTTCGGCGGTCTCGACCGGGGGATCGACGCGTCGTCGGTACCCCCAACCGGCAACCAGGTGCGCATCTTCCCCAGCCGGGTCCACACCGGCGAAGGCATCGACGACGGAGGTCACATCGTCGGCCAGCTTCAGCCCTACACCCTGATGGTGCCGGCGACTTACCGACCGGGCCGGCGCCTTGGCATCACCCTCGCCCTGCACTCGCTGGGTGACCACTACTGGCAGTACACCCTCTCGGACGGGATGCGGTCGTGGAGCGACGGCCACCACGCCTTTGTCGCCTCCCCCGAGGCCCGTGGCACCGATCTCTGGTACCACGGGGTGGCCGAGCTCGACGTGTTCGAGATGTGGAACGACGTCGCCCGCCATTTCGATCTGGACCCGTCCAAGGCGGCGATCCTCGGCTACTCGATGGGCGGCTACGGAACCCAATGGCTGTCCAGCCTCTACCCCGACCTGTTCGGCAAGGCAGTGAGCATGGTGGGCGGCCCGAACATGGCGACCGGCTGGATACCGCCCGTGCGCGAGGGATCCGACTGGAACCAGAACGTCGAGGTCTGGCTGGAGAACTTCCGGAACCTGCCCATCATGAAGGTGTACGCCCAGGAGGACGAGCTGGCCGCGGTCAACTACGGGCCCGGCGACTACATCGAGCACCTCGAGAACTTCGGAGTCCCCGGGCCGTTCGGCTACAAGGGCCTCGACCCGATGGGCTACCAGTACGCGTCGGTCGACTACCTCGTGGCCGAGCACCTGACGGTGGCCGGAGGCGGCTACGACGTCCCGCCCGCCGACGGCTGGCTGGACGACATATCCGTGCCCCGCCACCCGGCCCACGTGACGTTCTCCTTCGTGCCCGGCACCGACGACCCCGCCCTGGCCTCGCTGGGGCTGGTGCACGACCACGCCTACTGGATTTCGGGGGTGACGCTCGCCTCCGACCGACCGGCTCCCTCCGCTTTTGGCGGCGCCGCCGACTCGGCGACGAGCGGGTGGACGACCGACCCCGGCAGCGTTCCGAAGGCCACCGTCGACGCCGTAAGTGGCGCCCTGGGCCCGGCCAGCCACCCCACCCACCGCGGGGCGGACGCCGGCGTGGGACCGTCGGTGCTGCCCTGGACCGAGTACTACCAGTTGTGGGATCCGGCGCCGACGCCGCCGCCCACCAACTCGTTGAGCCTCACCCTGACCAACGTGGCCCAGTGCCATGTGGACCTAGTCGGCGCCGGCCTGGACACCAACCGTGGGCTTGACCTGTCGGTCTCTACCTCGACGGCGACGGTCCTCTACCTGGATGGGACCTTCGGTCCGTCCCACGTCCTCGTCGACGGCAGGGAGGCGCCGGCAACGCGGACACCCACCGGCCTGCGGGTGGCGTTACCCGCTGGCAGCCACCGCGTAGAGGTTGGCCCATGACCGGCGCCGCACGGTGGCTGACGTTGGGCCTGGCCGGCTTGCTGGCCTGCGTCGCCCTTCCCTCGCGGGCGGCCAGCGTCTACAGCTCCTCCAACTGCGAGGCTTACGACCCCGGGCAGGCCAGCTGCACCTTCACCGCCAACTACCCGGCGGACGCCGAGCTGGCCGGATACATCTCGCAGGCGACCGGCACCTTCTCCATCGCCGTCTCCACCGACAACACCCGCAACGCGCGGGGGGTGTACGTGAGCCCCGAAGGTGTCCCGTGCACCCTGTCCCCGGGCGCCCGGGTGTTTCCGGCCCTGGGACCCCCGCCCGGCACCTTCGACATGGCCCACCACCGCTACACGGCCAGCGGCCCGGGCATGGCCCAGCTGACCTTTACGAACATGTGTCTCTACACGGTCACGCTCGGCTCCGCCGGCTCCGTCGAGGCGGGCCAGACGGACTAGCGGTCCCGGGGAGGGGCGATCACCAGCCCCCTCTTGACAGTTATTAACTAACGAGTGAACAATTAACCGGTAGTGGTGGAGCCCATACTCGACGCTCTGGCCGATGAGACCCGTCGCCGGGTGGTGGAGGAGCTCGGGCGGGGCCCCCGCCGGCCGGGGGAGCTGGCCGTCGCCTTGGGCGCCTCACCGCCGGCGCTGAGCCGCCACCTGCGGGTGTTGCTCCAGGCGGGAGTGGTGGCTGACGAGCGGCTGGCGGAAGACGCTAGGGCCCGGGTGTTCCGCCTGCGCCCCGAATCCCTGGTGGCCCTCCGGGCGTGGCTCGACCAGCTGCAGGCTCATTGGGATGAGCAGCTCGGCTCGTTCAAGGCCCACGCCGAGAGGAGGAAGCGGTGAGCGACGCGCAGGTCGTTTGCTCCGAGGTCGAGGTGGCGGTGGGGCCGGCCGAGGCCTTCTCCGTCTTCACCGAGGAGATGGACCTGTGGTGGGTCCGGGGCCCGATCAACTTCTACGGGGACGCCGGCCGGGTGGTCGAGATCCGTTGCGAGTCAGGTGTCGGAGGTCGGATCCTCGAGGTCTACGACCGCAAGGACGGAACCAACTGGCTGGAGCGGGCCCGCATCACGGTGTGGGAGCCAGGCCGTCGGCTGTGCTGGGACAGCAGCGTGGACGACGTCGTGACCGAGGTCCGGTTCGAGTCGATGTCGGGCGGCACCCGGGTCGTGGTGGAGCACCGCATACCGGCCGGTGGCACCGACCGAGGCGGAACCGCTTGGAGCCGGGTCGTGCCTCCGTGGTTCGGCGCCTGGTGCGCCCGGCGCGACCGCGTGCCGCACGAGCAGATCGACATCGCCCGGCTGGCCCTGGCCGTCCATTACGTCCGGCCGGCGGCGGCCGCCCGGTTCCTGGCCGAGGTGTTCGGCTTCGAGTCGGTCGATTCCCTTCCCGAGGGGGAGGACCCGCTGCCCCAGGGAGACCACGGGCATCCGTGGATCGAGTTCCGCATAGGCAACTCCGCCCTTCACATCTTCCCGCTCGAGCCCGGCCAGGATCCGGGCGGAGGAACGCATGTTCCGTGGGTCTACGTGGACGATCTCCAAGCGCACTTCGATCGGGCCCGCCACGGAGGGGCAACCATCATCTCGGAGATCCACCCCTTCCCCGGCTCGTCGATCTACCAGGCGGCCGACCTGGAGGGCAACCGCTGGACCTTCAGCCAGGCCCGCCCGACCCAGCGGTGACGGCGGTGCTACCGACAATGACTAGGAGCTTCTATGTCTGAACGCTCGGCTCCGGCCGGCTATCACAACGTCAATCCCTTCGTGATCGTCGAAGGGGCGCAGCAGATGATGGGTTTCCTCGGCGACGTCTTCGGGGCGGTGGAATGTGAGCGGATCACCCGCGGCGACGGAACGATTGGCAACGCCGAGCTCGCCGTGGGCGACTCCGTGGTGATGGTGACTGACGCGACTGGCGCCCTACCAGCCCGGCCGTCGGCGTTCTACGTGTTTGTGCCAGACGTCGACGACGCTTTCGCTCGCGCCGTGGCCGCGGGCGGGCAGCCTCGGACGGAGCCGACCGATCAGTTCTACGGGAACCGAGAAGCCGGCGTCGTCGATCGCTGGGGCAACATCTGGTGGATCGCCACGCCGATCGAGGAAGTCCCCGCTTCGGAGCTGCAGGCCCGCTACGAGGCCCAGCTGTAGCCGGCTTGCCATAGCCGGTCGCCATAGCCCGTCACCGTTGCCGCTGGCCGCGGGGTGTAGCGGCCGGTCACGCTGGGTAGTCACCGCACATGGCCTGGCATGCCCCCGGCCAGCCGACCCCTCAGACGAGCGGCTTCGTTCAGTACCTCGAGGAGCTGCGGGCCCACCCGGCGCGCCTGGTGGTCGCCCTGGTCGCCACCCTCGTCGCCATCGCCGTGCTGCTGATCTTCCAGCCGTCGCCCGGTTCGGCCAACGCACTGGTCGTGGCGCCTCGCGCCCGAGTTGCCCCGGCCGACGCCGCGTCCGTCCTACGGGCGGCGGCCGGCCGCTGCCCGGGCCTCGATTGGCGGATTCTCGCCGGCATCTACACGGTCGAGACCAGGGACGGTCGCCTGGTCCAACGGTCGTCGGCCGGCGCGGTGGGACCGATGCAGTTCCTGCCCTCGACGTGGGCCGCTTACGCCACCGACGGGGACGGCGACGGCCGGGCCGATCCCAACTCCCTGCCCGATGCGGCGGCCGGTGCCTCCCGGCTCCTGTGCGCCAACGGAGGCAACCACCCGAGCGGTCTCTCCGATGCCCTCTACTCGTACAACCACTCCTGGGCCTACGTGGCCCAGGTGGAAGCCGCGGCGCACCGGCTGGCCCGCGGCCGGAGCCCGGCTTAGAGGATGAGCGGATAGGCGCCACGGGTTGACGTCCTCTCAGTCCTCAGGGTGTGGCAGGTGGCCGGCGTCCAAGAGCCTGATGATGAGAAGGATGGCCAC
>JAJPHE010000021.1 GCA_021325435.1 Actinomycetota bacterium
CAGACCTCCCACGCCCAAACTGCCGCCAGCAGCCGCCCCCCGCCCCCCAGCAGCGACCATCAAACCCCCAACCCCCTCCACACCAGGAGACTCGGTGGATTCGGGCTAAGCTAAGTCACCCCTCACCGCTTCAAATGACGGTGGGCGGTGCGTCCCATCGGCTATTGGCTGCATCTTGGTCTTCCGTTTTCCGCTGGTAGGCGATCAGATCTTGGGTCAGCCCCGCCGGCAGCTGGCGAGTGGACTACCGAGTTTCCGCCCCTCGGGCGCCCAGATCACCTTCATATCACGACTTATCTGAGCGCCGAGCCGGGGATCGAGGCCGATCCGGAATCGGCGTTATGCCGGTGATCCGAGTGGATGATCCGTGGATATGCCGGTGATCCGTGGGCGCCACGGTAGCGATCCGGCGGCGCCCGCGGACCTTGTCACCGGCGTCGATCGGTCCAGGACTCTGGCCCACCTCCCTTCTGCTCGGCGGCTGCGATAGAGGGACCGCACCTCGGAGGCGGGGAGCCCGAGCTGGCGGCCGATCACCGTCCAGGTTGTGCCTTGGTCTCGGGCGGCGGCGACGGTGTCGTCGATCCAGGCGTCGATCTGGGCGCGCAGGCTGACCATGGCGTGTAGCTCGGCGCAGGCGTCGCCGACGAACATTGGCGAGCGCAGCACGGTGAGGGTGTTGAGGGCCTCCTCGAGCACGCGTGCGCTGTCGTCGTCGAGGACCGGCCGGGTGGGGTAGAGCCTTCGGGGGTCGTTCATGCCGTCGCCTCCGCCTTGGCCACCAGATCCTCGTAGAGGCGCTGGCGGGCGTGTTGGTCGTGGGCGGCGGCGTGGTCTCGCTGGGCCCGGAGCCGGGGCAGGAACTCCGGTCCGGTGGCGAAGAACCCGCATCCCTCGCAGATGGCCTCGAAGCTGCAGTCGAGCTCGCGGGGCCGGGTGCACCAGCCGTTGCCGAGCATGCGGCGGTATTCGGCGCGCAGCCGGCGCATGGCCGGGGTCTCGTCGGGGTCGTCGGGGTCGACGTAGAGAGCGTCGACCTTGGCGGAGACCGCGGCGAACTGGTCGGCGACGGTCCGGTTGGCCATCCGGGCGTAGACGAGGGTCATGCGGATGTCGCGGTGCCCGAGGAGCTCGGCCACGGCCTCGATACGCATGCCCCGGTTGATCGCTTGGGTGGCCAGGGTGTGGCGCAGCTGGTGGGGGTGGACATGTCCCAGCCCGGCCCGGCGTGCCACCCGGTTGACCATGCGGGCGACCATGAACCGGTCGAGCGGGGCGCCGTCGTCCTTGGTGATGAGCCGGCCGGTGTCGGCCTGGTCGGGATGGTTGGCCGCCCAGGCCTCGAGCAGCTCGACCAGGCGGGGGTGCAGCGGGACGTAGCGGTCGTTGTAGAGCTTGCCGACCGGGACCCGCAGCCAGGCCGATCCGGACCGGTTCGACACGGCGTCGTCGGCGAGGCCGCACAGCTCCGAGACGCGCATGCCGGTGCGGGCGAGCAGCTCCACGCACAGCTGGCGGCGCCGGTCGGACTCGGCGGCGGCCGCGGCCAGGAACCGGGCCGCGGCGGGGTCGTCGAGGGCCTTGGGCAGGGGGTCGGGGACCCGGGGCATGTCGGCCGAGCCGATCGGGATCCGGGCGGGGGCTTCGGGCCATTCCCAGTCGACCAGCCGGGCGAAGAACGCCTTGAGCAGGCTCAAATGCACCCGGATGGTCTTGGCTTTCAGCGGTGTCCCGCCCGGGGCGAGCCGAGATGCCAGCGCCAGCTTGAACGACTCGATCACCGGCCGGCCCACCTCGGCGAACGAGGCGACCTCCGGGTGGTGATCGACGACGTGGCCGCAGAACCGGGACAGGACCTCGTCGGCTTTGGCGACGGTGGCGGGCCGCAGCGATACCTCGATCTGGGCCAGATAGCGCGCCGCGGTGGCGGCCAGCCCGGGACGGGCGGTGAGGATCGGATCCCAGGCGGTGCCGAGCGGATAGGGGTCGGGCAGCGCGGCGGCGACCATGCTCATCGGGCCACCTCCTCCCACACGCCGGTATCGATCAGCGCGGCGGCCCGCTGGTACTCGTCGGCCAGCCACTCGTTGGACAGGTGCAGGTAGATCCGGGTCGTGTCGATCGACCGGTGCCCTGCTTGGACCTGCAGGGCCTCCAGGGCCATGCCCGCCTCCCGCAGCCGGGTGAAACAGGTGTGGCGCAGCTCGTGGCAGGTGGCATGCAGGATCCCGGCGCGGGCCTTGGCGGCCCGGACGATCTCCTCCAGGCCGTCCTCGCCCAGCGGCCTTCCCCGCCGGGGGCCCTTCAACGCCACGAACACCGCGTCGGTCGCCGCCCCCGCCGGCCGTTCTGTTTCCATATAGGCGCCGACCGAGCGGAAGAACCGCGGCGAGATCGACGCGTAACGCTGATGGCCGCCCTTGCCGTCGACGATGAACACCCGGCTCTCGCCCGGCCGTAGATCCACGAGCCGCAACCCGAGGACCTCGCAGCGGCGCAGGCCCCCAAGAACCATCGCTTGCACCATGGCCCGGTCCCGGTGGGTGCGCAGCGCCCGCACCAAGGCGTCCACCTCGGTGGGCTCCAACAGCTTGGGCAGACGCCGGGTCTGGCGCAGCAAAGGCACCGTCGAGCTCCGCCGCCGCTGCGGCCGCCGGGTCGCCAGACCCCGGGGAACCGGATTGGCGGCCACCGCCCCGGTCATCACCAGGTAGGAGTACAGCCCCGACACCGACGCCAGCCGACGCCGGATGGTCGAGGCCATCAGCCCCGAACCACCATCGGACAGCCGCACCTCCTTCCCCTCGTGCAGCGGCGCCCGCTGGGCAGTGAGGAACCCCAACACGTCCTGGGTGGTCACCGCCGTCGGCTCCTTGTCGACGATCCCGAAGAAAATCTTCAGGTCCGACACCGTCGCCAACACCGTGTTCGGCCGGGTCCTCGAAGCTACGAACTCGACGTACAGGTCAACCAGTGGATGCCCGAGCGTCGCCGCCGGAACTACCGCACGGCGCGTCGGGAGAAGGCATGGATCTTGCGTAGCCAAACCGGGCTCCTTTCAGCCCCACGACCTGCCCCAGTGGCAGGCCATGAGAAGCGTCAAGGATCACCGGCATATCTACAGCTCTGTGCGCGGCACGACCAGGGTCTCGTGAGTACAGAACGCGCAGCCGAGAGTTCCGACGTGATCAACTGGCTTGGAGATAGCGGCGGATCGCGTCCCGAATGAGGTCCGAATTGGTCCGGCCTTCATGTTCTGCTCGGGCGCGCAGGGCTTCGCTCAGTTCGGGGTCGAGACGGACCGACTCGACTGAAGCCGCCGCCGACCCCATCGGCGGTCGGCCACCCCGTCGCCGGAGAATCTCGTCGGGGTCAAAACCCTTCTCTGCCTTTTCCGCCAGTTCTGAGACGAGTTTGTCGGTGATCGGCTTTCCGCTGCGCGTCCGGCCGTGACTCTTCTTTGTCATGTTGGGCCTCCCGGAAGCAGCCGCCGGTACTTGTCGCGCATCGGCATGGCGTGGATCACCAGCTCAGCCGTGTCTTCGTCACCCACCACGGAGATCACCTCGAGGACGGCTCCGGTGCGGTCCGGTCCCAGGCACAGACGGAGATCGTCCTCCAAGTCGTCGATCGCCACGGAGTTACGGACCGCGTGCTCGATGTCCTCTGGCACCATGCCGTGCTTGAGGGCCGAGGAGTGGATCTCCACACGTCGCAATCGTACTACGAAACCCCTCCCGAGGGTTGACCCCTTGCGCGGGTTCATAAGTGGTCAGGGTCACATCCGGGGTCACATTGGGGTCACAGAATGTTCAGCAGAGGGCGTCACGAGGTGTCATCGGGCGAACGTACGTTCAGACAAAAGCCCTGGTAGACGGCATGAGGCGTCATTTCACGGACCGCTTAACAGGGCCCTTAGTCACATGACGCGCAAGGGGTCAGAGGTTCGAGTCCTCTACGGCCCACCGAACGGGACGGTGCGCGAACCCCTGTGAAGGCTGGTTCGCCACCGTCCGGCAACCTGAAATACGGCGTGATGTCGCCGCGGTCCTTCACCCTGATCTCCTGGACGAGGGACTGGAGGACCACCTTTGCCGCAGAGGAGGAGCCGGTGTCGAGAGCCTCGCGGATCTTGTCGCGCAACTGTTTGAGCTGAGCAGCGCTCGGCGCAGTGGTGTGCTCGGCGGCCAGCTGCTCGGTGAGGTCCTGCTGGCGGTTGCGCAGATCGGCGAGGCGGACCTCGAGTTGCCGGACACGTTTGCCGCAGGCGTCTTGGGGGAGGTCCCCGGCCTCGAAGGCGGCAAGGTAGCGATCGACCGCGGCGTTGGTCTTGGCGATCGCGGCGCTGACGGCGCGTAGCTCCTTCTCACGTTGGTGCCTTCCGGCCTTGGCCGCCTTGGCGGCGGCGTCGGCGGCCTCGGTGAACAGGTCGGTGCGGGCGTAGGTGTCGAGTAGCGAGCGCAGCACGGCTTGGTCGAGGGCATCAGCCGGAAGCCGGTCGGCCGAGCAGGTCTTGTTGCCGTAGCGCTGGCGCCCGGCGCAGGTGTAGTAGCGGTAGGTGACGCCGTGGTGACCGGTGGCGGCGGTGCCGGTGAAGTGGCGACGGCAATGTGAGCAGACGACCAGTCCGGTGAGCAGGTAGTCCGAGGAGTTGGAGGCCCGCTTGGAGACGTCGTCGCCCCGCTCGGCGAGCAGGGCCCCGGCGGCGTCGAAGACCTCGGCGTCGACGATGGGGGTGTGCATCGCCTCATACCAACTCCCCCGGAAATGGACCTGGCCCCGGTAGGTGCGGTTGCGCAGCACGGTGAGCACCGCCTTGTAGGACCAGGGCCTTCCGGCCTTGGTGCGATGCCCGGCGTCGTTGAGCCAGGCGGCGATGGCGTGGCTGCCCATGCGCTGGTTCACGTAGAGATCGAAAATGACCCCGACGACTGCCGCCTCGGCCTCGTCGACTGTGAGGTTGCCCTCAGAAAGGCGGTAGCCGAAGGGCTCTCGTCCCCCGCACCAGCCGCCTCGGGCCGCCTTTCGCTCCATGCCGGAGATGACCCGGTCGATGATGGTGGCCCGTTCGAACTCGGCGAAGACTCCGAGCATCTGCACCATCATCCTCCCGGCGGGGGATGCGGTGTCGAAGGGCTCGGTGGCTGAGCGGAAGGCCACCCCGGCAGAGTCCAGCTCCTCCAGGATCTGGGCCAGGCCCCGCAC
>JAJPHE010000084.1 GCA_021325435.1 Actinomycetota bacterium
CGGGGAGGCGATGGGGTGACCGATCCGATGCCGATCCGATCCGCGTCCCATCACCGATCCGCCCAGAACGGACCGGGACGGGGTTGCTCAACCAGCCGGTCAGGGCGCTGGTGCCCGGTCCGGTGGAACCCCCGACATACAGGGGGGTTCTGTGGCTAGCGCCGCCCGGCGGAGAGTCGACGACTCGCTGGTGCTCGAAGCCGCCAGCCGCCTCACCGAACGGGACCGCTACCTGTGCCGCCTGCTCCTCGACCACCAAGTGCTCACCACCCATCAGATCGAGCAAGTCGGCTTCACCAGCCAGAGAAGAACACGCTTCCGCTTGGAGCAGCTCTACCAGCTCCGCATCCTCGACCGGTTCCGGCCCCTCGTCGCCTCCGGACGAGGCTCGGCACCGCACCACTGGATCCTCGACTCCCTCGGCGCCGCCGTCCTCGCCGCCGAGCGCGGCGTCGACGTCACCGAGCTTCCCTGGCGGCGGGACAAGGCCGTAGCCCTGGCCGCCAACAGCCAGCTCCGCCACCTGGTCGGAGTCAACGGCTTCTTCTGCTCCCTCCTCGCCACCGCCCGACACCAGGCCGATTCCGAGCTGGTGCTGTGGTGGCCGGCCCGGCGCTGCGCCGCCGCGTGGGGGGACTTCGTCCGCCCCGACGGCTACGCCGTATGGGCCGAGACCGACCGGAGGGTCGCCTTCCTCCTCGAGCACGACACCGGCACCGAGCCCACCGCCCGCCTAGCCGACAAGGCCGACCGCTACGCCCGCCTCTTCGCCGCCACCGGCCGGCGCATCCCCGTCCTGTTCGACTTCCCCAGCCCCCGCCGGGAAGCCGAAGCCTGCAAGGCGCTGCGCCATCCCGACGTCCCGGTCGCCACCGCCGCCGCCCTCGGCCCCGGACGGTCGCCAGCCAATCAGCTCTGGCTTCCCGTCGACTCCGGCTCTAGCGGCGCCGACGTGGGCCGGCGGCGGCTCATCGACCTCGCAGCCCTCGGCGGCGGCCAACTACCCGGAACCAGATGAGCGGCACCTCGACCGGCTCCCGCCTGGCCTGGGTCGCCGGAGCCATCGTGGCCGCGGTGGTGCTGGCGGCCGGGGCGGCCGGCGCCGCGGTCGCCTCCCTCATCCCCGGAACCGGCGGCGGCGGCATGCCCATCCCCTTCCTCGGCCCGCTGGCCCAGATCCCCGGCTCCATGCTCGGCCTCTACCAGCAAGCCGCCGCCACCTGCCCGGGCCTGCCCTGGACCGTCCTCGCCGCCGTCGGCACCGTCGAGTCCGCCAGCGGCACATCCACCCTGCCCGGCGTGCGCTCCGGTGCCAACCCCGCCGGTGCCGAAGGACCCCTGCAGATGGAACCGGCCACCTTCGCCGCCTATGCCTGGCCAATACCCCCCGGCGGGGCCGACCCGCCCAGCCCCTACGACCCGGTCGACGCCGCCTACGCCGCCGCCCGGGACCTGTGCGCCAACGGTGGCCGGAACGGCGGCGACCTTGCCGGCGCCGTGTTCGCCTACAACCACTCCGGCACCTACGTCACCCAAGTCCTCACCCTCTCCCAGACCTACACGCAAGAGCAGGCCGGCGGGACGGCCAAAGCCGGAGCAGGCGGCATTGCCGCGGACTGGGGCCTCGCCCAGGTCGGCACACCATATATATGGGGCGGCGAAACACCCGGGGTCGGCTTCGACTGCTCCGGGCTGGTCCAAGCCGCCTATCGGGCCGCCGGCGTCGACCTGCCCCGCACGGCGCAGGCCCAGTTCAACGCCGGCCCCCCGCTGCCGGCCGGGGCCCCGACGCTTCCGGGTGACCTAGTGTTCTTTGGGGGCGGGCCGGCTGACGTCACCCACGTCGGCCTAGTCGTCGGCCCCGCCGAGATGGTCGACGCCCCCCACGTCGGTGCCTCCGTCCGAGTCGAGCCTTTCCCCTCAACGGTGGGAGCGACCTGGGGTGGCGACACCGTGGTCGGATTCAGCCGCCCGTCGGGGTGAGATACCCGGGACCGTTTCGCGTCGGGCCGCCCCAGTGCCAGCCACGGAGGGAGAACTGCCCGATGATTCAGCCGCCTCGGCTAAGTCATATGGCCATGGCCAGAGTGCTGACTCACATGTGCATGTCCCTGGACGGCTTTGTCGCCCAACCGGACGACCACCCCGCCGAGCTGTTCGATTGGTACTGGGCCGGAGACGTCGTGGTCCCCAGCGGCCAGGCGACCATGAGCTTCTCGACCGATCCTGCCAGTGCCGCGATGCTGGCCGAGCTGACTACGGGCTGCGGGGCGATCATCGCCGGACGGCGCCTATTCGACCAGGCCACGGTTGGGGTGACAACCACCCGGCCGGCGCCCCGGTCGTCGTCGTCACCCACCGGCCGCCTCCGGAGAGCGTCAGCGAGCGCTTCCCCCGGACCACCTTCACCGGCAGCGTCGAAGACGCAGTCGCCACGGCGAAGCACCTTGCTGGCGACAAGTTCACCACCATCGCCAGCGCCAACATCATCCAGCAGGCCCTGAACCTCGGCCTCGTCGACGAGATCTACGTCAGCCTGGTCCCCGTGCTGTTCGGGACAGGCGTCCGCTACTTCGGCGAACTCGTCGGAGGCCACATCCTCCTCGAGGACCCGACCGTCGTCCAAGGCAAGCGGGCGCTGCACCTCCGCTACCCGGTGCGGCGATGACCATGCCAGGCGAACACAAGCGCGTCGAGGTCTCACACCGCATCGAGGCGCCAGCGACCTCCATCTTCAAGATCCTGGCCGACCCGCGACGTCACATCGACTTCGACGGCTCAGGCATGCTCCGGGGAGCGATCGAGGATCGCTCGATATCCGGCGGGGGCGACACCTTCACGATGAAGATGCACCGGCTCGGAGACGACTACCTCATGCTCAACTACGTGGTCGAGTTCGAGCCAGACCGCCGCATCTTCTGGACCCCCGCTC
>JAJPHE010000158.1 GCA_021325435.1 Actinomycetota bacterium
GATCCGTAGAAGTGGGCGTCTCCGTAGGTGAAGACGCCTCCGTCGGCGGCGGTGAGCCAGTAGCCGGCGCCGTCGGGGGTGGCGGCCATGCCGACTATGGGGGCGGCGAGGTGGAGGTTGCCGGCGGATCCGTAGAAGTGGGCGTCGCCGTAGGTGAAGACGCCTCCGTCGGCGGCGGCCAGCCGGTAGCCGCCGCCGTCGGGGGTGGCGGCCATGCCGACCACCGGCGCGGTCAGGCTCATGCCCGCCGCCGAGCCCAGCGGCGGGGCATCGCCGGCGGCCCCCACTTCGCCGGCCGAGGTCGTCACCCAGTAGCCATTGCCGTCCGGTGTGGTGGCGATTCCGACCACCGGCGCCTGCAGCCCGGTGGGGGAGGCGGCGTTGACCGCGGCCGCGGAACCGAAGGCGTCCACAGACGTGGAGGCGGCCCAAGCCGGCGGAGCGGCGGGCCCCGAGAGCGCAGCCACGGCGCCGGCGACCACGACTGTGGCCAGCGCCGCCGAGCGCGCCCTGTGGCCGACCACTGCCCTCTTGCTGATCCAGCCCATCTCGATCCTCCCGCCGCCCACCGTGGGCCGGACCACCTTGGGCAAAAGGAAACGGGAAGTGGGATCTCGATTCAATAGGCAATTCGGGCTATCCGCCGGTACCGTCCCGGTCTTGCCCTATCCGATCCTCATCCCGCCGCTGGCGGCGCGGGCCTACCGGGTCGCCGAGGAGACGGGCTTCGGAGCCGACGGTGGCGTCTCGTCCTCGAGGCCCGGGGTCGGCGCCCTCCTGGCGGTCCTGGCCGCCGCCCGTCCCGGCGGTCGGATGGCCGAGCTCGGCACCGGCTTGGGCGCCGGCGCCGCCTGGCTCCTGTCGGGCATGGACGCCGCCGCCACGCTCGTCACCGTCGAGCTCGACGCCGACCGGGCGGCGCTGGCCCGTGACCTGTTGGCCACCGACCCTCGGGCGACGGTGATCACCGGAGGCTGGGAGGACCACCTGCCGGCCCGGGCGCCGTTCGACCTGGTCTTCGTGGACAGCGGGGTGAGCGGCCGGCTCGACGACGAGGAGACCGCCGCCTCGGTGCTCGAGCTCGTCGGCGTCGGCGGTCAGCTGGTGCTCGACGACCTCACCCCGGAGGCAGAGCTTCATCCCCCGCCGGCCGTCGACCCCAAGCGCGCCTTCGCCCTGCGTCACCCCCGCCTGGTCGGTGCCGAGCTGTACCCACCGGGGACCGACGGGTCGGTGGGCGGGGTCCGCTCCGGGCTGCTGGTGGCGACCCGCGTGGCCTGACCGCTGCCCGGCGGACCGGCGTGGACACCAGCGACGGGCGCCGGGCACCATCGACCGGATGGCCGAGCTGTACTTCAACCCCAACTGCTCCAAGTGCCGCACCGCGGCGGGGATCCTCGCCGAGCACGGTATGGAGCCGACCGTGGTCCGCTATCTCGACCAGCCGCCCACCCTCGAGGACCTGCGCCGGCTGATGGGTCTGCTGGGAATCGACGACCCCCGCCAGATGATGCGGACGGGCGAGGCCGTCTACGGCCAGCTCAGGCTGGAGTCGGCTGACGCCGAGAAGCTCCTCCAGGCCATCACCGAGCACCCGATCCTCCTCGAACGCCCGATCCTCGTGGTCGGGGATAGGGCGGTCGTCGCCCGGCCACCGGAACGGGTTCTCGAGCTCGTCGACGGCTGAGGCTCAGCCGGCCCGGCGGGCCAGGTCCTGAGGCCCCGCCGGGTAGCCGCCCTCCTGGCGGATGGCCTTACCCCACGGGAGCAGGATGCCGACCAGCTCGTCGAGGTCGTCGCCCAGTGCCTCCATCACCGCCCGGTACGAGCGGTCGGTCACCCACTCGATCTCTTCGCGCTGTCGGCGCCCCTCGTCGGTGAAGCTGCCGCCCGAAATCCACCCGCGGTCCTCCAGCCGCTGCTCCGCCGCCGCCAGATCCTCGTCCGACCAGCCCCGGGTGCGCACGTAGGTGCGAAGCGCCAGCCCCCAGAACAGCTCGGTGAGCAAACCGATCTCCACCGCGTCGAGGCCGGCCGTCGTCCACGCCGCCGTGTGGCCGTCCCCCCGGTACTCGCGGAGCCGGTCGGCGAGACGCCACACGTCGCCGAGCCGGTCGCCCGGAAGCCCGCACGACAACAATCCGGCGAACAGCGGTCGACCCTCGGGACGCAAGCCCTCGTTGGCCTGGCGCAGCAACTCGAGGGCCCGGTCCAGCCCTTCCGGTTCCGGCCCGAGGATGCGGGTCAGCTGGGCCCGGGCCCCGTCGGTGCGGGCGGCGCAGATGGTCGCGGCGTCGGTGAGCGACCACCCGTGTCTGACGGCGGGCACCACCACCTCCGGGTTGAACACGGCGAAGGCGGCGGCCACCACCTCGCCCGCCACCTGACCCATGACCGACCCCCGCGAGCAGAAGTAGGCCGGCCCGTCGGGCATCGCCGTCCCGCTTATCGTGATCGGGCTGGCCCCGAAGCCGAGCTTTGCGTAGGCCTCGTGGCACTCCGGCGCGAAGTACACCTGGGCCGCCACCGGCTCGAGCGCCCCGGCCAGGGCCCGGCACCGGTCGTGGAACGTCTGGTCGGTCACAGTCCCCCCTCGGTCGCGCCACTCTTGCACGCCGGCGGCCGCCGGTCCTCCCCGCCCGCCGGCACGGCCGTAGGCTCTGGGTCGATGGACACTCTCGCCGTGGACGTCGGCGGCACCGGCATCAAGGCGTCGGTTCTGGCCGCCGACGGCGAGATGGAGGTGAGCCGGGTCCGGGTGGCGACCACCTATCCGATGCCACCGCCGCGGTTGGTGGCCACCATCCGCGAGCTGGTGGACTCGTTGCCCTCCTACCGGCGAGTGTCGGTCGGCTTCCCCGGGGTCGTGCGCCAAGGCAAGGTGCTCAGCGCACCGCACTTCGTCACCCGCCGGGGACCCGGCAGCCGCGTCGACCCTGAACTGGTGGAGGCATGGGCGGGCTTCGATCTGGCCGGGGCGGTCAGGCAGGCGCTGCGCCGGCCGACCCGGGTGGCCAACGACGCCGACATGCAGGGAGCGGCGGTGATCGCCGGGGAGGGCCTCGAACTGGTGGTCACCCTCGGCACCGGTGTCGGCACCGGCCTGTTCTGGCAGGGTCGGCTGGCGCCCCACCTGGAGCTGGCCCATCACCCGCTGCACGGCGACCTCACCTACAACGAGTGGCTCGGCGAGGCCGCCCGGAAGAAGGCGGGCACGGCCAAGTGGCGCAAGCGGGTGGTGCGCACCATCAGCGTGCTGCACACCTTGCTGAACTACGACCATCTCTTCATCGGCGGCGGCAACTCCAGCCGGCTCACCGGTCACGTGCCCGAGGGCGTCACCCTGGTCGACAACGACGCCGGCATTCTCGGCGGCATCCGGCTGTGGGAGCGCAAGATCCTCTGATCACCGCCCCGCTCAGATGCGGTCGAGCTCGGCTCCGTCGAACAGCGGATGGATTCCCTGAGCAGCCACGTCCGCATCCAGCTCGGCCTCCGACGGCGGCGCCCCCGGCGCCGATGCCGCCTCCAGGATGGGGCGGAGGAGGTGGGCGTCACTCGAGGTGATGAGGAACAACTCGGGGCGGCCGAGCACGTAGCGCACCGCCCGGGCGATGGCGTCGTGGTCGGAGAGCGGCTCGTACCA
Organism: Actinomycetota bacterium; assembly: GCA_021325435.1. GTDB lineage: Bacteria > Actinomycetota > Acidimicrobiia > Acidimicrobiales > JAJPHE01 > JAJPHE01. The sequence goes on from JAJPHE010000158.1 coordinate 3,647, forward strand.
GCTGAAACGGGGACCGTCGCCCTCGGCCCACCGGCGCCGAGCCACCGACTTGATGGTCTGCACCGCCACCCGTCGGGTCTGGCAGGTCTCGACCAGCGCCTCGAAGTCGGACCGGTAGCCGCCATCGGACAGCAGGGCGTAGTTGCACGGGAGCAGCACCGAGTCGAAGTCGAACCGCTCGAGGCTGCGGCGGTGCATGCCGGCGATCCGCAGCCCGTGCCCGGTGACGCCGATGAAGCGGACCAGACCCTCGTCGCGGGCCCGAGCCAGCGCCGTCACCGCCCCGGCCGACCCGTGGGCCGTCTGCCAGTCGTCCTCCTCCACCAGGTTGTGCAGCTGGATCAGGTCGACCTGGTCGACGCCCAGGCGCTGCAGCGACCGCTCGAGGCTGGCCCGGGCCCCGTCCCCGGTGCGTTCCGACGTCTTGGTGGCGAGGAAGAACTCGTGGCGGCGCCCGGCCAACCATGCAGCCAACCGCAGTTCGGAGTCGCCGTAGTCCGCCGCCGTGTCGAGGTGGTTGACGCCGAACTCACGCAGGACGGGCAGGATCTCGTCGGCTTTCTCCTGGCGCATCCGGGCCAGGGCGGCGGCCCCGAAGACGACCCGGCTGCTGTCATGCCCCGTGCGCCCGAACCCCGCCCGCTCGATCATGGGCCGACCCTACCCCTCAGTGGGCGGCCAGACCGCCGTCCACGACGAGGACCTGACCGGTCATGTAGCTCGAGGCGTCGGAGGCGAGGAAGAGGACCGGCCCGACCATCTCGTCGGGGCGGGCCAGCCGGCGGAGCAGGCTGACCTCACCCATCTGCTTGACCGACTCCGGCCCGGTGTTGCGCACCATGTCGGTGTCGACCGTGCCCGGGGCCAGGGCGTTGACCCTTATCCCCTTCGGCGCGTAGGCGGCGGCCATCGACCGGGTGAAGGCCAGCAGCGCCGCCTTGGCCGCCGCGTACATGGCCTCCCCAGGGGCGAACATGAAGGCGCCGACGGAGATCACGTTCACCACCGCGGCCGCTGGGCTGGCCGTCAGGTGGGGCAGGGCGTCCTGGACGAGGAAGACCGGTCCTCGGAGGTCGACGTCGAACACCTTGGACCATGCGTCGGGGGTGAACTCTCCGACCGGCAGGGCGAGGGCGGTGGCGGCGTTGTTGACGATCACGTCGAGGCGGCCGAAGGTGTCGACGGTCGCGCCCACCAGTCGGCTGACGGCCTCGAGATCGCCCATGTGGGTGGGGACCCCGATGGCCTCCCCGCCCGCGGCGCGCAGCTGCGCTTCGGTCGCGGCACAGGCGTCGGCCTTGCGGCTGGCCACCGCCACTTTGGCTCCGGCGGCGACGAGGCCCTCAGCCACCGCCCGCCCGATCCCGCGGGTGCCGCCGGTGACGATGGCGACCCGCCCGGAGAGGTCGAACAAGCTGAGCAGCTCGGCCCGGTCCATCACGGCCTCAGATGCCGATGGCCGCCGCCACCCGGCGGCGGTGCCAGCGCGAGTCTCCCCAGGCCCGCGAGAGGGCCCACGCCCGCTTCAGGAACAGGTGCAGGTCGTACTCCACCGTGTAGCCGATGGCCCCGTGGCACTGCAGGCACGCCCGGCCGGTGTGGTCGGCCGCCTCTGACGCCATGGCCTTGGCCAGGGCCACGTCGCGCCCCGTGGTCGGCGCGGACGACGCCACCGACCACGCCGCCCGCAGCACGGCGGGACGGGCGAAGGCGAGCGCCTTGTGGGCGTCGGCCAGCCGGTGCTTCACCGCCTGGAAGGAGCCGACCGGCACGCCGAACTGGCGCCGCTCCTTCACGTAGTCGACGGTGAGGTCCAGCATCGCCTGGCCCACGCCGATCAGCTGGGCCGCGGTCCCGAGGGCGCCCCGGTCGAAGGCCGCCTCGATGGCCGCCGGATCGTCGGCGACCACCTCCCCGTCGCCGTTCAGGGCCTTCACCACCCCAAGGCGTCGCGCCCTGTCCACCGCGGCCAGCTCCTCGAGGAGGACGTCCTCTCGCCGGTAGAGGCGAAGGGCGCGGTCGTGATCCACCAGCAGCTGGTCGGCGTCGAAGGCGCACGGCGCCGGCGTGCCGCCGAGCGCCGCGCTGGTCATCCCCTCCGGTGCCCGCAGCGGTCCGAGCACGGCTACGGTCTCGACCACCGGGTGAGGCAGAGCCGCCCGTCCGGTCTCCTCCAGCACCGCCACCATCCAGCAGAAGTCGAGGCCCATGCCCCCGCTGCCCTCGGGGGACATGGCGGAGAGCACCCCCATCTCGGCCAGCGCATCCCACGGGCCCCGCTGGAGCGCGCCGGGGGGCGCCCCCCAGGCCGCCCGCACGACGTCGGGCGGGCACTGCTTCGACAGCAGGTCACGGACCGCGTCGCGAAACGCCAGCTGCTCGTCGGTGAGGGCGAACCTCACCGACGGGGCAGTCCCAACAGCCGCTCCGCCGCGATGTTGCGTTGGATCTCGTTGGTGCCGGCGTAGATCGGACCGGACAGAGAGAACTGCCAGCCCTTGGCCCACGGCCCTTCCACCTCGGCCGCCGGGCCCAGCAGGTCGAGCGCGGTGTGGTGGATGTCCACGTCGAGCTCCGACCACCAGATCTTGTTGATCGAGGATTCGGCGCCCATGGCGGCCCTCGACCCGGTCAGCTCGGTGACGGCCTGCAGGGTGAACAGCTCGTAGGCCTCGGCTCGCATCCAGCAGTCGACGATCCGGTCGCGCACGAGTGGGTCCGGACCGGAGGCCCGGTACAGGTCGGCCAGCCGGTCGACCGCGGCCAGGAAGCGGCCGGGGGAGCGGAGGGTGAGACCCCGCTCCGAACCGGTGGTGGCCATGGCCACCGACCACCCTTCACCCACGCCACCAAGCACCACGCCACCGGGCACGGCGTCGTCGGCGACGAAGGCCGAGTCGAAGAACACCTCGGCGAAGCCCTCGTCCCCGTCGAGGCGTCCGAACCCCCGCACGGTGACGCCGTCGGTGTCGAGGGGGACGAGCAGGTAGGTCAGTCCCCGGTGACGCTCGGCGTCCGGGTCGGACCGGAACAGCCCGAACAGGTGGGTGCAGAAGGCCCCCCTGGTCGTCCAGGTCTTCTGCCCGTCGATGACCCAGCCGCCGTCCACCCGGGTCGCCCGGCTGGTGATGCCGGCCAGGTCGCTGCCGGCGTTCGGCTCCGACCAGCCCTGGCACCAGAGGTCCTCGGCGGCCGCCATGCGGGCCAGCACGTGGTCCTGCTGGGCTGGGGTGCCGAACTCGAACAAGGTCGGGGCCAGCAGGAAGATCCCGTTCTGGGTCACCCGCGGCGGCCCGCCGGCGCGGTAGTACTCCTCCTCGAAGATCAACCACTGCCACAAAGACGCGTCGCGGCCTCCGTACCGCTCGGGCCACGACACCGCCGCCCACCGCCCCTCGAACAGCCGCCGCTCCCAGAGCAGGTGCTGGGCGAAGCCGTGGCGGGTGTCCCCTGAGGCCGGCTCTCCTCCGCACTCCTCCCGCCAGGCGGCCAGGTTGGCGGTCAGCCACCGCCGGGCCTCGGCCCGGAACGCCTCCTCCTCGTCACCCCACGTCAGATCCATGGCACTCGTCGCCCCGGTCCGGCGGACCGCCGGCACATTACTGTTGCCCCTCGTGCCCAAGACCAGGATCCCCGCCGTCGGTTCCGAAGGGTGGTTCACCGAGGACGGAGAAGGCCCCGCCCTTCTCGGCACCAGGTGCACGACCTGCGGAACGGTCTTCTTCCCCAAGGCGGGCTTCTTCTGCCGCAACCCCGACTGCGACGGCTCCGATTTCGAAGAGGTGCGTCTCTCGAGGCGGGGGACGGTGTGGTCCTACACCGACGCCCGCTATCAGCCGCCGCCTCCGTTCGTGTCCGCTTCGGACCCCTACCAGCCCTTCGCCATCGCCGCCGTGCAGCTCGCCGACGAGAACATGGTGGTCCTCGGTCAGGTGGCATCCGGCTTCGGGCTCGACGACCTGCGGGTGGGCGCCGAGGTGGAGTTGGTGGTGGAGCCGCTGTTCGAGGACGACGAGAGCGTCCAGGTGATCTGGAAGTGGAAGCCGACGGACGGAGGCCGGCGATGAGCGGCGACGTGTTCGTGCTCGGTGTCGGTATGACCCCGTGGGGGAAGTGGGGGCGCAACTTCGCCGAGTACGGCGTGGAGGCGGCCCGTGAGGCGCTGTCCGACGCCGGCGTCGCCTGGCGCGACATCCAGTTCGTCGCCGGTGGCGAGACGGTGCGCAACGGATACCCCGGTTACGTGGCCGGCGCCACCGTGGCTCAGGCCCTGGGGTGGAACGGGGCGCGGGTCTCGTCGAGCTACGCCGCCTGCGCCTCCGGGGCCACCGCCCTGGCCGCGGCCCGGGCCCAGATCCTCGCCGGGTTCTGCGACGTCGCCCTGGTCGTCGGGGCGGACACCACCCCCAAGGGATTCCTGGCCCCCACCTCCGGTGAACGGCCCGACGACCCGGACTGGCTCCGCTTCCGGCTTCTGGGCGCCACCAACCCGACCTACTTCGCCCTGTACGCCCGGAGGCGGATGGACCTCTACGGCGCCACCCCCTCGGACTTCGCCCGGGTCAAGGTGAAGAACTCGCGTCACGGGGCGGAGAACCCCCGGGCCCGCTACCGCAAGGCGGTGACCGACGAGGAGGTCCTCGCCTCACCGGTCGTGGCCGACCCGCTCCACCTGCTCGACATCTGCGCCACCTCCGACGGGGGCGCAGCCGTGGTGCTCTGCTCGGAGGCCTACGCCCGCCGGACTGGCGCGCAGGTCCGGGTGCGGGCCGTGTCGACCGTAACCCCGCAGTTCCCCAACACGGTCATCGAGATGCCGAACTTCGCCACCGACTCGGCCGCCGCCCTCGCTCCTCCCACGCTCTCGTTCCGCGACTCGATCGCCGCCGCCGCCTACGAGGAGGCCGGTCTGGGCCCCGAGGACCTCTCCCTCGCCGAGGTCTACGACCTGTCCACCGCCCTCGAGCTCGACTGGTACGAGAACATCGGCCTGTGCAAGGCCGGCGAGGCGGAGCGGCTCGCCCGCGACGGTGACACCGCCCTGGGGGGCCGGGGGGTCACCGTCAACCCCAGCGGGGGACTGGCGTGCTTCGGCGAGGCCGTGCCCGCCCAGGCCTTGGCCCAGGTGTGCGAGGTCACCTGGCAGTTGCGGGGCCAGGCCGGCGCCCGCCAGGTGGCCGACGCCCGGGTGGGGATCACCGCCAACCAGGGTCTGTTCGGGCACGGGTCGTCGGTCATCCTGAGCCGTTGAGCACCGTCCTGGTCACGGGGGCGAACGCCGGCATCGGCCGGGCCGCCGCCCTGGCCCTGGCCGACATGGGCTGGACCGTGCTGGCGGCCTGCCGCAACGAGGAGAAGGCCGCCCGGACCGCCGAGGAGCTCAGGGCGGCCAGCGGGAACGGCGAGGTGACGCCGGTGGTGGTGGAGCTCGGCGACCTGGCCTCGGTGAAGGAGTGCGCCGACCGGCTGCTCTCCGACGGCCGACCCCTCGATGTGCTGCTCAACAACGCCGGGGTCGGGGGCCAGCGGGGCCAGACCCGCGACGGGTTCGAGCTGGCCTTCGGGGTCAACCACGTCGGTCCTTTCCTCCTCACCACCTCGGTCCTGCCCCTGCTCGAGAAGTCGCCCGCCGCCCGGGTGGTGACGGTGGCCAGCGACGAGCACAAGCGGGCGTCCGGCATCGACTGGGAGGCCGTGCGCCGCCCCACCCGGAGCTTCACCGGACTGCCCGAGTACGCCGTGTCCAAGCTGGCCAACGTGCTGTTCAGCGCCGAGCTGGGCCGGCGGTGCGATGGCAGCGGCGTCACCACCTACTCGGTGCACCCCGGCGCGGTCGCCACCGACATCTACCGGCGGGTGCCGGCCCCCCTGCGGGCGGTCATCAAGCTGGCCATGCGCTCACCGGAGAAGGGGGCGGACACCTCCGTGTGGTGCTCGACGTCAGGCGACGTCGCCGGACGCACCGGCCGCTACTACCAGGACCGCAAGGAGACCGAGCCATCCAAGGCGGTCACGCCCGAGCTGGCCGCCGAGCTGTGGCAGCGCAGCGAGGAGTGGACGGCCGCCTTCCGGTAGCAGGGGTGCTGGTCAGGCCGAGCGTCCGATGGCGACCAGCTGCGGCATGATCCACGGGGCCAGGACGGCGCCGGCGTCGGGCGTCATGTGGACACCATCACTGCGCACCTGGGTGCCATCGACGACCATGGAGAAATGGCCGCCGGGCGACAGGAAGGCGCCGAAGTCCACCACCGTCACCAGGCCGGGGTAACGGGCCGCCACCTGGTGAAGCAGGCCGTTGACCAGGTCCACCCGGGCCGGGTCGTCCTCGGGGAAGATCCCCCCGGTGGGCGTGTGGCCCCGCAGGTAGTAGGGGTCGGTCAGCAGGGCGACCTTGGCGCCCTTCGACGCGGCGATGCTCACTCCCAGGTCGATCTGGGTCTCGAGGTAAGCGTCGTAGGCCGGATCGCCGATATGAGTCCAGTGGCCCTGGAAGACCCGGTCCATCAGCTCCCACCGCCCGACCACGATGGCCACCACGTCGGGGTCGTCACGCTGCACGGCCGACATCCAGGTGCTGGCCCAGCCGTAGCACTGGGGGAGCAGGTCGCTGACGGACCCGAAGTACCGGTAGGGGCTGGCCGTGGTGACCCCGCAGCCCATGATGCCCTCATTGGCGATCGCCCCGCCGTAGCGAGAGGCGAGCGGGCCGAGGCCGGCCGCGGTGGTCTGGGCCACCGAGTCCCCGACGAACATGACCCGTACCAGGTCGCCGGGCCGGTTGAAGTGGTGCACCACCGGGGGTGGCAGGGGAGTCGAAACGACCGGCGCCCGGGGCAGGCGACGGCCCAAGCCGGCCGCCAACGGGGACACGGCAGTGGCGGCCTGGTCGGCCCCGCGGGTGGCGGCGGCCGGCGCCTCCGGTCCCAGGGCGGCGGCCACCAGGCCGCAGATCAGGACGGCCAGGATGGCGGTGACCAGCATCTTCGGGCCGCCGAGGGTCCGGGCGCGCCCCGCCGGGGAGGGCGCCCAGGCCTCCAGGACCTGTCCAAAGCTCACATCGACGGACATTCCGACCGAAGTATCGTCACGAGCTCCCGGCCTCTGAGCCGGCCGAAGAACCAGGGTTGCGGATGATCGAAACACCGAGGGCGGAAGGTACGGTCCGCGCCCCGGCAAGTGAGGGATCCCCCGGGGGGCTGGTCCGGCGCCACTTCGGCCACCTGCCGGCCCTCGACGGGCTGCGGGGCGTGGCCGTCATCGCAGTCCTCCTCTTCCACGGCGGCATGCCCTGGGCGTCGGGCGGCTTCCTCGGTGTCGACATCTTTTTCGTGCTCTCGGGCTTCCTGATCACGTCGCTGCTGCTCGAGGAGCGGTCGGGCTCGGGCACCATCGCCTTGAGCGCTTTCTGGATCCGCCGGGCCCGTCGGCTGCTGCCGGCGCTGTTCCTCCTGGTGGCCGGGGCGGCGCTGTTCACGTGGACGGTGAGCTCGCCCGAGGCCTACGCCCGGATCAGAGGGGACGTCTTCGCCACGCTGGCCTACTTCGCCAACTGGCACTTCATCGCCTCCCAGGCCAGCTACTTCGCCCGGACCGGCGACCCCTCGCCCCTGGCCCACACCTGGTCGCTGGCCATCGAGGAGCAGTTCTACGTGGTGTGGCCGCTGCTGCTGCTCCTGGTCTGCCGGGGCCGGCGACCGCTGCTCCGCACCGGCGTGGTCGCCGCCGCCGGCCTGGTCGCCTCGGCGGCCGCCATGGCCGTGGTCTTCCATCCCGGGGCCGATCCGAGCCGGGCCTACTACGGCACCGACACCCGGGCCCACGTGATCATGATGGGGGCCCTGCTGGCGGTCGTGGTCGCCCGGCTGCGCCGCACCGGCGGATTCCGCTCCGAGCGGGCCAACCGGGTGCTGGGAGACGGCGCCGCCTTCCTGGCCGTGCCGGCCGCCGCCGTGGTGGTGATCGCCGTGCGCGCCGCCCAGGGCACCGACGCCTGGGTCTACCGGGGCGGGCTGGTGGGCGTGTCGGCCGCCGTCGCCGTCATCATCGCCGCCATCAACCTGCGTCCCCGGTCGGTGGTCCCGTTTCTGCTGTCGTGGTCGCCCTTGCGGTTCGCCGGCCGCATCTCCTACGGCGTCTACCTCTACCACTGGCCACTGTTCCTGGTCCTCAACCACGCCCGCACCGGCCTCTACGGCGCCCAGTTGCTGGCGGTGCGGGTGGGGGCGACCGCCGCCGTGGCGACGGTGTCCTTCTACGCCGTCGAGCAGCCGATCCGCCGGGGGGCGCTTCGGCGCTGGCGGGCGGCCACCGCCCTGCCCGCCGCCATCGGCGCCACCGTGGCCGCCACCGTGGCCGCCACGACCGTGCCGGCGGCCACCGCCGCTGACGTCGTCGCCGCCACCCCGGCCAGGTCGACCGCCGTAACCAGCGGGACGACGCCTTCCGGACTGCGGACCAGCCGGCCGCCATTGGCCCCGGGCCAGCCGCTCAAGGTCATGTTCGTCGGGGACTCGGTCGCCGAGACCCTCGGGGTCGGGCTGGTGTCCCCCGCCCGGCAGTACGGCATCCGCCTCGACGACCAGGGCACGCTCGGCTGCGGCGTGGTCCGGGGCGGCCCCTACCGCTACTTCGGGGCGATCGATCAGGAGCTGGCCCAGTGCGAGACGTGGCCCTCCCACTTCCAGTACCTGGTGTCCACCCATGACCCCGACGTGGTGTTCCTCGTCGCTGGCCGGTGGGAGGTGATGGACCGCGTCCACAACGGCGTGTGGACCAACATCGAGGATCCGGCGTTCGCGTCGTACGTGCAGTCGGAGCTGCAGCGGGCGGTGACGATCCTCTCCTCCCGCGGTGCCATCGTCGCCCTGGCCACCGCCCCCTACTACCTGCGGGGCGAGCGGCCCGACGGCGGCCGGTGGCCGGAGGACGACCCGGCGAGGGTGGATGCCTTCAACCGGGTGGTCAGGGCGGTGGCCGCCGCCAACCCGACCAAGGTGGCCCTGATCGACCTCGGGGGCCACACGGCGATCGGCGACAAGTACACGCCCTACATCGACGGCATCGAGATGCGCTACGACGGCGTCCACTTCACCCCGGCAGCCGACCGGTGGCTGGCGCCATGGCTCCTGCCTCAGCTGGCTGCCCTCGGCCCGGCGGTCAGCGCCAGCGCCACCAGCACGACGACGACCTATCCGTCGAGCAGTTACGCCTACTACCACTCGACCACGACCACCTACCGGTCGACCTACCACTACTACTCGACGACGACCACCACCTACCGGTCGAGTTACCGCACGACCACGACGACCGTCAGGTCGACCAGCACGACCTACGCCACGACGAGCACGACCGCCTACCGGTCGACCACCACCACCCTCTACCGCCCGACGAGCACCACGACCGCCACGACGGTCGGCTAGGCCGGCGGTGACAGACGCCCGAACGCCGGGCGGCATCGCTGATCAGCTCCGCGCGCTCGTCTCCAACACCAGGACGTGGCTGCGCTCCGGTACCCGCTCGGGCCCTTCGGCGTTGGCGGACCGGGCACAGGCCTGGGCAGTGGCGGAGAACGCCATCCCGTAGGAGCGGACCGAGCGTTCGGTGTCGTGCTCGGTGCGGTCGCGGTGCAGGACCGTGCCCAGGGCGAGGAACGCCACCACGATGACCAGGACAGCGGCGGTAGCGACGACGACGGTCATTGACCCTCCTCGACTTCCCTCCGCCTGAGCTCATTGTGCCCGTCGGCGCGGCCAGGAGGTGGGATCCGCGTCCCCGCCGCCCCCACTCGGCCGTGCTCGCCGGCGGCTGGTTACGGTGAGCCGATGGACATCTCGTGTGCCTTTGCCACCTCCATGGACACTCCGGCATGGGTGGCAGAGGCGGAGCGCCTCGGCTACCGGCGAGCGTGGTGCTACGACTCACCCGGCCTCTACCCCGACGTGTGGATGACCCTCGGTCGGGCGGCCGAGCGGACCAGCGCCATCGGGCTGGGGCCGGCCGTGCTGGTGCCGAGCCTGCGTCACCCGATGGTCAACGCCGCCGGCGTGGCCGGCCTGGCCGCCCTGGCGCCGGGACGGGTGGCGGTGGCCGTCGGCGCCGGCTTCACCGGGCGGATGGTCCTCGGGCAGCGCCCGATGCGATGGGACGACGTCGCCGCCTACGTGAGATCGCTCAGAGCGTTGCTGCGGGGTGAGAGCACGGAGTGGAACGGAGCGGTGATCCAGATGCTCCACCCGGAGGGCTTCGGCGCCCCCCGGCCGCTGGAGGTGCCCATCCTCATCGGCGCCGACGGTCCGAAGGGGATGGCGGTCGCCGCCGAGCTGGGCGACGGCGTGTTCTCCGCCGGAGTTCCTCAAGCCGTTCCCGACTCGCTGGCCTGGCGGGCCCTCCTGCAGTTCGGCACCGTCCTCGACGACGACGAGGACCCCGGCGGCGAGCGGGTGGCGGCGGCGGCCGGGCATGCCGTCGGCGTCGTCTACCACGCCCTGTACGAGCGGGGCGGGCCGGCGGCGGTCGACGGTTTCCCCGGAGGTCGGGTCTGGCGCGAGTCGATCGAACAGGCGCCGGCTGCGGCTCGGCATCTGTCGGTCCACGACAGCCACCTGGTCGCCCAGAACCGCCACGACCGGCTGGCCTGGCCCGAGGCCGCTCCGCTCATCAAGAGCCTGAGCCTGACCGGCACCGCCGCCGAGATCAGCGACCGTCTGGCCCGGCTGGAGGAGAGCGGCGTGACCGAGGTCGCCTACCAACCCGCCGGTCCCGACGTCGGGCGCGAGCTGGCCGCCTTCGCGTCGGCCGCCGGTGTCGGAGGGTCCTAGACGGCCACCGGCACGCGGACCGAGTCGGCCAGGCGCAGCCGCTCGGCCAGGGCCCGGCTCACCGCCCAGGCCACCCCGGGCAGGTCGAGCAGCCCCGGGAAGCGGCGGGCGCCGATGGCCAGCACCCGCAGGGGCGAGGTGGCCACCACCGTCGCCGTGCGGGGCCGGCGCTCGAGCAGCGCCATCTCGCCTACGAAGTCACCGGGGCCCACCTCGGCGACCGTCTCGCCGGCCACCTTTACCTCAGCGGAGCCCTCGACGATGAGGAACGCCTCGTCGCCGCGCTCGCCCTCGGCCATCAGCACCCGGCCGGCGGGCAACACGATCTCATCGCCGGCGGCGCCGATGGTGGCGAGCTCGCGTTGGCTGCAGCGTGACAGCGACGGGATCGTCCTCAGCATGGCGGCCTTGGTGGCGCCGTGTCTCTTGGTCATGGGAGCACGGTAAGCCGCCCCGGGTCGCCGGTCATCAGCCTCCGAGCCGATCCTCGGTCATCCTTTGGGATGAATTGTCGGGTCCGGGCGTGACGGCCGTCACCGACTCATAACGGTTGGCGCACCGGCACGTCCACGTTGGCGGCCTTGGCCAGCTGTTCGAGATCATCGACGATGCCGTCGGCCAGCGCCCACAGGTCCGGCACCAGCTCGCGGCACGCCACCAGGCCGAAGTCGAGAGTGTCGAGGTAGCTCTGCACGGTGATGTTGAGCCCCTGGCCGTCGATGATCGTCGACACCGGGTAGTAGTGCACGAGCCGGGCCCCCGCCGCGTACAACGGATGGCGGGGCCCGGGGACGTTGGAGATCACCAGGTTGAAGGGGGAGACGGTCCGAGCGGCGACCCTGGTGGCCAGGCGCATGGCCCGGGCGAACACCGCCGGGGAGGGGAACTGGCTGAAGTCGGTCAGCCGTTCGGCCGGCAACGCGTTCCAAAGCTCCTTGGCCGACACCATGGCCTCGTGGACCCGGCGCACCCGCTCGACCGGATCGGGCTCGTCGGTGGGCAGCACCGCGGCCAGGGCCGACACCCGGTTGGTCCACTTGTCGGTCTCCTCGCCAGTGCGGACCGACACCGGCACCATGGCCACGAGCGGCGCGTCGGGCAGGGCGTTGTGAGAGGCCAGCCAGGTGCGCAGGGCGCCGGCGCACACCGCCATGACCACGTCGTTGACCGTCGCCCCCAGCTCGTTCTTCACCTGCTTCACCGACTCGAGCGACGTCGATCGCAGGGCGAAGCGGCGATGGGCCGATATCGGTCGGTTGAAGATGGTGCGGGGCGCCATCAGGCTCGGCAGGCGGGGGGGAGGATCGGGGTCGTCGCGCCGGCGTCCGAGGTTGAGGGCGGCGCCGAGGGGGCCCCGCAGGCTGTTGCGCAGCTGGCGGCCGAACTCGGCCATCACCGGGTTGCGGGTGGTGCGCCCGAGCTCGCGGATGGTGCCGGCGGTAAGAAGGATGCCCCGACCGGGCTTGCGGACCAGGTTGGCCACCGCCCGGGTCAGCACCTCCACGTCGCTGGGCGGGGGTTCGGGCCGCCACTCCTGCTCCGGCGGGGGAACGTGGTCGCCCTCCTCGGAGGAGTCGAGCATCATGGTCAACAGCTCGGCCCCCGAGGCGCCGTCGACGGTGGCGTGGTGCACCTTGGTCAGCACGGCGAAGGTGTCGTTGGCCAGGCCCTCGATGACGTAGGTCTCCCACAGCGGGCGGCTCCGGTCGAGCGGTCGTCCCACGATGCGGGCGACCAGCTCCGCCAGCTGCTCGTCGCGCCCGGGCGGAGGAACGGCGGTGTGGCGCACGTGGTAGTCGAGGTCGAAGTCGGGATCCTCGATCCAGTAAGGGTGGTCAAGGGCGAACGGCACCCACACCAGCCGCCGGCGCAGGGGCTCGAGGGTGTGCAGGCGGGCTTCGATCTGGCTCCGCCAGGCGGTCAGCGGCTCGTAGTCCGGCTTGTCGGGGCGAGCGAAGATCGACAGGCCGGAAACGTGCCCGAACTGCGAGGCGGTCTCCATGTAGAGGAAGCTGGCGTCGAGTCCGGACAGCTGCTTCATGGGACCTCCCCCGGGAGAGACTCGGTCGAAGCCTATTCCCCTCCCTAGGCCTTCCCCCCGCCGCTCGGGCTGAAGCGCCGAACTCAGATGACCCCGGCCTGCCTCAGCTCGGCCAGCTCGTCATCCCCCAGACCGATCCACCGCCGGTAGACGGTGTCGTTGTCCGAGCCCAGGGCGACGCTCGGCCGGATGGCCGGCAGCGGATCGCCCCGGAAGCGGATGGGGGAGCGGGGCAGCACCACGTCCCCGAGGGCAGGGTGCTCGACGTGGGCGATCGCTCCCCGCTGGTGGAGGTGCTCGTCTTCCAACACCTCCGACACCTCTCGCACCGGCGACGCCGGCACCCGGTTCTGCCGGCAGCGGTCGAGGAGCTCGTGGCGGGGCAGGCTGGTGGTCCATTCCGCCACCAGGCCGTCGACCTCCTCGATGCGGTGGACCCGTCGTCCGTTGGATCGGTAGCGCTCGTCTTCGCCCAGCTCGGGCTGGCCCATGGCCACCGTCAGGCGACGCCACTGGTCCTCGGTGATGATGATGATCGCCACCCATCCCCCGTCGGCGGTGGGGTAGGCGTTGTAGGGGGCGAGGGACTGACCGCCGTGGCGGTTGCCGGTGCGGGGCGTCGACCCGAACTGGTAGAAGCTCGACAGGTTCGACGCCAGCGTCGGATACACGGCGTCGACCATGGCCACGTCGACCACCCGTCCCCGCCCCGTCCGCTCCCGCTCGAACAGGGCGGTCACCACCCCGGCGTATAGGTGGGTGCCGCCGAGGAAGTCGGCGAAGGCGACGCCCGCCTTCACCGGCGGCTGGTCCGGGAAGCCGGTGACGCTCATGACGCCGGTGTGGGCCTGGACGGTGATGTCCATGGCCAACCGGTCGCGGTCGGGCCCGTCGATCCCGTAGCCGGTCGCCGACGCGTACACCAGGCGGGGGTTGGCCGCCATCAGCACGTCGGGGCCGACCCCGAGGCCGTCCATGACCCCCGGGGCGAAGTTCTCCAACAGCACGTCGGCCGCCGAGGCCAGCGCCACCATCAGCTGGCGGCCTCGGTCGTGCTTGAGGTTGAGGGTGATGCTCGCCTTGTTGGAGTTGAGCATGGCGAAGGGCACCGTGGCCTCGGTGCCCAGCCGGCCCCGGGCCGGGTCGCCGTGGGGCGGCTCCACCTTCACCACCTCCGCCCCGGCCATGGCCATCAGCAGCCCGGCCCACGGCCCCTGGTAGATGCGGCCCAGGTCGAGCACCCTGATGCCGGCGAGCGGCCCGGTGGTCACTTGAAGGAGCCGCCGATCAGGTCGCGGGCCATGATGATGCGCTGGACCTCGCTCGGTCCCTCGCCGATGCGGCGGATGCGAAGCTCGCGGTACCACCGCTCGAGCGGCAGGTCCTTGGTCATGCCCGCCCCGCCGTGGATCTGCATGGAACGGTCGACGACCCGTCCGGCCGCCTCCGTGGCCACCAGCTTGGCCATGGCCGCCGCCGTGCGGAACGGCTCGCCCCGGTCGGCGCGGGCGGCGGCGTCGAGGGTGAGCCAGCGGGCCTGGCGGATGTCGATCTCGTTGTCGACGATCATCCACTGCACCGCCTGTCGGGTGGCGAGCGGGGCGCCGAAGGTCTCGCGCTCGCGGGCCCAGGCGATCGCCATCTCCTGGGCCTTGACCGCCACGCCGATGCAGCCGGCGGCGTATGGGATCCGGTTGCGTGACAGCCGGTCGTTGGCGATCTGAAAGCCGCCGTTCACCTCGCCCACGACGTTGCGGTGCGGCACCCGCAGGTTGTCGTACTCGATCTCGGTGGCGTAGTGGGCCGAACGCAGGCTGTGCACCACCCGTCGTACGTGAAAGCCGGGGGCGTCGGCGTCGACGATGAAGCAGGTGATGCCCTCACGCCCGGCGTCACCGGTGCGGGCGAAGGTGATGCCGAAGTCGGCCCGGTCCGCTCCGCTGATGTACAGCTTGGTGCCGTTCAGCACCCACTCGTCGCCGTCGCGGTAGGCGGTGGTGCGGATGGCCCGGGCCGGGTCACTTCCGCCCGACGGCTCGGTGAGGGCGAAGAAGCCTTCGCGTTCGCCCCGCAGCAGCGGGTACAGGTAGCGCTGCTTCTGGTCGTCGTTGGCGTCGTACAGCTGGGCCAGGCCGGCGCCGCCGAACACCCCGTAGCAGGGGGCGTACAGACCGGCGCGGTGTTGGGACATCTCGACGGCCAGCAGGCACCGGGTGACCAAATCGATGCCAGGGCCGCCGAACTCGGCGGGGATGTCGAGCCCGTACAGTCCCATGGCGCGCACCTTGGCCACGAGACGGTCGCGGTCGGCTGGATCGAGCTCGTCGGCGTCGGGGTCGAGACCGGTCTCGAGGGGGACGATCTCGTCGACCACGAAGCGCCGCACCGACTCCACCAGCATCGTCTGCTCGTCCGACAGTTGCAGGTCCACCGTTCCCCCGTTGCTCCCTCAGGCGGGCGACATCCGACCGAGGACCGCCCC
>JAJPHE010000092.1 GCA_021325435.1 Actinomycetota bacterium
CACCGAGCAGCCCAACTCTCCTTCGTGGTCGCCATCCTCCTCACCATCAAGCTCATCGACCGAGGCCACCTCCCCCGACCCTGACGGCGCCTATCCGCTCATCCTCTAAGTCCGACTTGGGGCAATCCTCATCGGCCGGGTGCCGGCTCACTTGAGGGCGCTTGCGGTGAACCAGACAATGGCTGGAGACGTCGGGTCCGACCCGAGGGCTTGGGCTCCTCGCCTCAGCGCTGCAGGTCGAGGATGGCCGAGCGCACATCCCTGATGGTCAGGTCGATCTCGTCGATCACCGCCTCCACCCGGCAGCGAACGGCAGGGATCTCGATCATTGAGAGCAGCCCCTGGAGGCCGAGGCCGGCGGAGAACAGTCGCCGTACGACCGTATCGGTCAGATCCTCACCGACCTGCAAGGCCCTGGCCTCCAGGCTCCCCGCCGCGTCCACTCTCTGCAGCATGGGTTCTCCTCAGTTCGACGAGGGCGCCGGCACGGTGACCGACTCCTCGGGGGCGCTCGCCAACTTGGGGAGCGTTATGACCAGTCGTGCCCCGTGTGGCTCCGCCGGTCGGTATTCGATTGAGCCGCCCGTCGCCTCCAGGATCTCCCGGGCCAGGGCGAGGCCCAGTCCGGCCCCATCGGAATCGGACCCGGCCCTCCGCCCCCCGCGCGTGAAGGGCACGAAGAGCTTCGGCACCAGGTCGTCGTTCACGCCTACTCCGTCGTCCTCCACGCTCAGCACCGCCTGCCCCGGCCGATCCTCCAACCCGACGACGATCCTGGATCCGCCGTAGCGGTAGGCGTTGGTGAGGAGATTCACCACCACCCGGGCCAGCCGGCGCCGGTCGCCCAGGACGCTCACCGACGTTGGCGCCGGACGGACGATGACCGTCTTGCCGTCGGGCGGAGGGGCGGTCTCCAGTGCGTCGCTGATGGCGTCCTCGAGCAACACCGGCTCGGCGGCCCGGCTGACCCGGTTGTGGCTGCTGCCGAGCTCCAGCAGCTCCTCGAGAAGGCCGCCGAGGCTCGAGCTCTGCCGTTCGAGTACGGCGAAGGCCGTTTCCACGTCCTCGGCGGACATACGGTTGCGGTCCTCGCGCAGCATGGTGGCGAAGCCGTTGATGGCGGTCACCGGGCGGAGGAGTTCGTGGGCGGCGGCGGCCAGAACCGTCTCGGGATCCTGCAGCAGCGCGTTTCTCCGCTGGCGGGGTCGCCCACTCTCTTCAGCTCCCTCATCCTGGATCCTGGCGCCCCGGGCGAGGTACATGGCACGATCAGCCCGATCCACGATGTCCGCCGGCGCCACGTGATGGTCGTCGGCCAGGGCCACCCCGACGCTGAGACTGAGCGACTCGTCGGTGGCATCACCCTGGCGTGAGAAGCTGCGGATGCGGGCGGCAATCGAGTCGGACTCCTCAGGAGACTGCAGGTCGTCACACAGAACGGCGAACTCGTCTCCTCCGTAACGGGCCACCACGTCCTGGGGGCGGACCGACGAGGAGATGCGGGCCGCCGCCGCCCGCAGGAGACGATCTCCGGCGGAGTGACCATGGCGGTCGTTGGTCTCCTTGAGACCGTCGACATCGATAAACAGGACGGCGGCCAGCCGGCGGCGGTCGCGGCGGCGGCGGTCCAGGGCATGGCCCAGGAACTCGAGGAACTGGGCCCGGTTGTACAACCCGGTGAGCGGGTCGTGGGACGCCTGGTGAGCCAACCGTCGGGTGGCGGCCCGCTGGTTGGTGATGTCGAACACGGTCGCCACCATCCGTACGACCCTCCGCCCGGCCAGCTGGGGCACGACCGTGACGTGCAGCGCCCGCTCGGACTCATCCGGGCCGCGAACCACCCAGTCCGTACTGAAGGTCTCCCCCGCCCGGGCAGCCGACAGGAGGGGGTCACGTAGGCCGACCCCCCCGGACGCCTCCAGGGCGTCGAGCCAACCCTGCCCGCGCCACTCAACGTCGAGTTGGCCGGTCATCTCCAGCCACGCCCGGTTGGCGAAGCTCGCTGATCCATCGGCTCCGGCGACAACCACTCCGACGGCCAACAGGTCGGCCAGCTGGCGCACCGGCGCCACTCGCGATGGCACCACCGCATTTCGCTGCCGGTTCTTCCGCTCTGCCGACATCCTCGGGCCTCCCTTTCCCATGTGACCTAGTAGGTCGCGGGACCGGGGACCGGGGCTCGCTTCGGCACCATCGAACGTGCCGGTGCCTCCACAGTACGCCCTAACCCGAGCCGCCGCCAGACGTACGAGTGGACCAATTCCCAAACAGCCGATCCGCCGCTGCCGGAGGCCCGACGGCGCCCCGGGGATGAGCGCCCGGGGTTGAGCACCCGAAACCGGTGCCCTACCTAGCAGCCGATGGTGGTTAGGGCCCCCATGCCGCTGGGTCGAGGCTGCCGTCGATGGCGTCTTGGGCCACCTTGGTGAGACGGAGGTTGTGACTGCGGGCGTAGCTCCTCAACCGATCGAAGGCCTCTGCCATGCCGATGCCGGCGCGCTCGAAGATGACGCCCTTGGCCTGCTCGATCAGAACCCGGCTGTCCAGGGCCCGCATCAGCTGCTCGTTCAGCAGCTGATTCTCGATGGTGGACCAGTGCTGAACCACGCTGATGGCGGCCAGGTCGGCGAAGGCCCGGGCGACCACCAGGTCCTCGTCGGTCATCGGGGTCTGTCCCGCGTTGAACAGGTTCAACGCCCCTACGGTCCGGTCGCGCAGCCGCAACGGGAGGGCGAAGGCGGATCGGAAGCCCGCCTCCAGCGCCCCCGACGCGAAGCGGGGCCAGGGACCTACCCCCGCCTGGAGGTTCTGGTGCTCGACCGGCTCACCGGTCCGAAAGGCATCCAGGCACGGGCCCTCCTGGGCCTGAAGCTCGAACAGCTCCAGGACCCGCATCGCCTCGCTGGAAGAGGCGGCGAGGCGCAGGTCGTTGTCAGGAGACGCCAACATGACGCCGGCGGCAGAGACCCCGAGCAGACTGACGCACCGGTTGGCGAGCCCGGTCAGCAGCTCGATTACGTCGAAGTCGCTGACCAGCGTGTCGGCCAGCTCCACCAGAGATCGAACCAGAGCAGTTTCTCTTGCCATGTCCCCATCCTTCATCCGAAACGGAGCTTTCGCTCCACCACATCCCTGGCCACATCGCGCAGCGGCCGATCGGTGCTGAAGGCATGAGCCCGCAGGGCGATCATCGCCTCCGTGACAGTGACCCCGAGCTGGACCGACACCACGCCGGCCGCGTTCTGCACGACGAAGTAGAACTCGGCGCCCAACTCCAGCTCCTCGGCCAGGGCGCCGGGACGGGCCTCGGCCTGGACATCGAGCAACCAGTGAGCGACCACCTCGGCCATCACCAAGGCGTCGGCGTGTTGCTCGTCGCTCAACGGGCCCGAACGGTCCTGGTAGACGTTGAGCGCACCGAGGCGCACCGCTCCCACCCGCAAGGGGAAGCCGAACACGGCTCGGGCGCCGGCCTCGAGCGCCTTGGGGGTGAAGGCCAACCAGCGAGGCGTGCGGGGATCGGCCAGATCCGGCTCCAGGACGGCCCGGTCCTGCTGGTAGGCGTCCACGCAGGGACCCTCTCCGAGGACGTACTGCAACTCTTCGATGGCGGCGCTCACCGCGTTCGTATTGCACACCGACCCGCGGGCCTCGTCGCCAGCCATGAGCATCACCCCTGCACCGGAAACGGCGAGGACGTCGGTGGCCACCTCGCATAGCCCCCGGGCGGTGCGACCCCTGTCATCGGCGGCGAGCCCGGCGAGGATTCGAGTCAGTCGTTCTCCTGGCACCCGGCGCCCTCGCCCTCGGCTCGAGCAAGGGGTCCGACCACTCCCACAATCATGCGCCCTCCACCTCCTCAATAGAGCGAGATGGCGCCAGCGGGGTCTCGACTGAACGCGTTTCCGGGCCCGCGGGACGGGCCGCTCCGCCGCTCATCCTACCCCGGATCTATGGGTACCAGTCCCGAATCCGCCTGACGGCGCCCCGCCGCGGCCCTGGTGACTGATTACTGGGCTTACTGGGCCGGTCGCTTGCACAGCACGGCGACCGCCCCGTCACCCAAGGCCGTCATGCCGACGGCCTCCCAACCCATGGCTCCTTCACGGTTGAGCACCTCCACCGCCTCTGAACTTGCCGGGGCGTTGGTCGGGGCCCGAAAGGCAGGAAGGGCGATGATGATGTACTCCCATTTCGTCATGGACCCAAGTCCACCACGAAACGGCGGCGTGGTCGGAGGGCACCAGGGGTATGGTCAGGCAGAGTCAAGCTCTCATGCCGACCGCCCCGGACCCCGGTGGTCACTTCGAGCGATGTGTTCGGGGGAATCGTGGCCGACGAGGAAGGCGCGGACCGGTCGGTTTCGGCCACCTTCGCTCCCCATGCCCAGGCGCCCGGCCAGGCTCGCGCCTGGGTGCGTGCGGCGATGACCGAATGGGAGGTAGACGATCCAGACGGCATGGTGCTGCTCGCCCTCAGCGAGCTAGCCACCAACGCGGTCGTGCACGGAGGGTCCGACTTCACCGTGCGGGTCTCGTGTGAACCAGGTGGTCTGGTGATCGGGGTTCGTGACCGCAGCCCGGCCGCCCCGGTCCAGCTCGTCTTCAGCGCCGCGTCGGAATGGGGACGGGGCCTGGGAATCGTCCGGGCCCTCGCCAGTGACACCGGCGTCGAGGAGCACGGAGCGGAGGGCAAGACCGTCTGGGCCCGAATCCCCGTCGGCGGCCCCGCCGGTGACACGGAGGGACACCCGGCGCGCTAGTCGCTCCTTCCCCCCTCCACAACGGGATCAGCTGGCCGGCGCGCTCGGCATCACGTCAGCTTCACTCTGAAGCCCCGGCAGCACCCTCCCGTCCGACACCCGCTGGAGCCGGTAGTGGAGCTCCGAGCCCCGCAACTCCGCGTCGACGATCAGGAACCCGCCACTCCAGCGCCCGTCGAAGGACGAGCGAACATCGACCCGAGTGCCCTCCGCGATACGCGGCCAGCCCCCACCGCCCGCCGCGCCCTCGGACCCGAAATCGGTCATCACGCCACCCCCGTCAAGCCTTGCGCTCGGGTCGCCGGGGTCCGGGGCGACTGACACCCGGCCGTCAGCTGGCACTCGCCAGACACGACCGGTCCGCGTGATGGTAGTTCGGGTCAACGGGAAGGGCTACCGCCGGGTTCGTTGGCCCTCCGGTGGAGGCCGATCGGCTGGGTCACGAGGATGGATCAGCCACCGCAGGTGCTCTCTGGCCCCCGACAGCTCGAGGCGTCGGCCCAGCACCGGATTGTGGGTCGACTGGCTGGCGTGGCATGCGATGGCGTCGTGCTGGCGGTCCCGGTCGATGTCGATGGTGATGTCGATCTGGTCCGGCGCCCGTCCGACGAAGCCGGTGCCCAGCTCGGCGTTGAGCTGGCCGGCGACCTGGTCGGGCAGCGCCCAGGCGAGGACGGGGATCCGGTGGGCAGCGCCGACGGCACAGGCGGCCTCGGTAGCTCGGCGGTGGTCAGGGTGGCCGGTGATGCCGCCTTGGTCGAACACGAGGAGGAGGTCGGCAGGGGCGAGGGCGTCGGCTACCAAGGCGGTCAACTCCTCGAGGGGAACCTCGCCCAGGCAACCATCCGCATAGGCCAGGAGCTCCACCTCGTCGATGCCGAGGACGTCGGCGGCGGAGCGCAGCTCTGCGGCACGAGCCTCCGCCAGAGGGGGGCCGGTCTGACCGAGGGTGGAGGCCTCGCCGTGGGTGAAGCACACGACCCGGACCCGGGCTCCGTGGTCAGCGAAGGCGGCGAGGACAGCTCCCAGCCCGAAGGACTCGTCGTCGGGATGAGCGACCACCGCCAGCACGTCGGCCGCCCCGGGCAGCTTCTCGTATGTCCTGTCTGGGGCGGGGTCGTGGATCAAGAGCGTCTTCATTGACGTCACTCCTCTCCAACGGCGACCGGTAGGCCGGCCAGGCGCCACTCCGGCATCCCCTCGGCGAGGCGGCGGGCCTTGTATCCCCTGGCCCGCAGCCGTTCGACGGCCTGGGGGGCCATGACGCAGTACGGCCCGCGGCAGTAGGCGACGATCTGGGCCCGGCGGGGCAGCCGGGCCAGGGCGGCGTCCAGCCGGTCGAGGGGGACCGACAGCGCGCCAGGAATGTGCCCGGCGGCGAACTCCTCGGCCGGGCGCACGTCGAGGATGACGACGTCGCCCCGTCCGGCCCGCTCGATCAGCTCGGCCCGGCTGACTGGCTCCAGAGAGTCCCGGGCCACGAAGTAATCGGAGACGATGCGGTCCACCTCGGCCAGGCGTCCCCGGGCCAGGTCGCGCAGCGCGACCAGGAAGGTGGCCACCTCGTCGCCGGCCAGCCGGTAGAAGACCTTGGTCCCCTCCTTGCGGGTCTCCACCAGCCGGGCCCGGCGCAGGACCTGGAGATGGGCCGAGGTGTTGGTCACCCCCATGGCGGCGTACTGGGCCAGCGCCTCGACAGTGTGCTCGCCCTGGGCCAGCACCTCCAACAACTCGATCCTCTTGGGGCTCGCCACCGCCTTGGCGGCGCGGGCGAACTGCTCGTACAGCGCATCTTTCGCCTCTCGACCCTCCATCCGGCGCCTCCTCTGATCCTGAAAGTGACGGTATGCCCGGGGCCCCGCAGCCCGGCAGGGCCGTTGGTCGCTATTTTTCCATAGATCTGTAGAATACTGGAGGAGCGGTCCCGGTTGGGCTCATGCACCGGCAGCGGAGGACTGTGCGATGACCGACATCGTCTCGATCGTCGACGAGGGCCTGGGCAACTCGTCCTACGTGGTCGACCTGGGCGACGGCCGAGCCCTGGTGCTCGACCCCGAGCGCGACCCCGCTCCCTATTTGGAGGCGGCCGAGCGGCGCCACCTGCGAGTGGCCTACACCGTGGAGACCCATCTACACGCCGACTTCGTCTCCGGAAGCGGCGAGCTCGCCGCCCGGGGAGCCACCGTGGTGGCCTCGGCCGCCGGGAACCGCCAGTTCGCCCACCACGGGCTCGGCGACGGCGACGAGCTCGACCTGGGCGGCCTGACGCTGCGGGCGATGGCCACCCCGGGCCACACCCCCGAGCAGGTCTCCTACCTGCTGCTCGACGGGGGCCGCCCGCTGGCGCTGTTCTCTGGCGGGTCGCTGCTGGTCGGCGCGGTGGCCCGCACCGACCTGATCGCCCCGGACCAGACCGAACCGTTGGCCCGACAGCTGTGGCGGTCGTTGCACGAGCGGATCCTCACCCTGCCCGACGACCTGACCGTCTATCCCACCCACGGGGCGGGGTCGTTCTGCTCGGCGCCGTCCGGCGCCGAGCGAACCACCACCATCGGACGCGAACGCGCCACCAACCCGCTGCTCGCCGCCCCCGACGAGGACGCCTTCGTCAAGGCGCTCCTGGATCGGCTCGGCAGCTATCCGGCCTACTTCCGCCGCCTCGCCGAGGTGAACCGGCGCGGCCCGACCGTGTACAGCACCGAGCCGCCCGCCCTGACGCCACTGACCGTCAACCAGATTCAGAACCTCGTCGCCGAAGGAGCTCAACTGGTCGACGCCCGACCCGTCGACGCCTTCGCCGCCGGGCGCGTCCCCGGATCGCTGTCGAACCCTCTACGCCCCCAGTTCGCGACCTGGCTGGGTTGGCTCGTCGAGCCCGCCCGGCCCCTCGTGTTCGTCCTCGCCGCCACCCAGGACCGCACCGAGGTCGTCCGCCACGCCCTCAACGTCGGTTACGAGAACCTCGCCGGCGAGCTGGCCGGCGGCATCGCCGCCTGGGAGGCCGCCGGCCTCCCCCTCGGGCGTATCGACCTGGTCGACGCGGCCAAGGTCACCGGCCCGGTCCTCGACATCCGCCAGGACGCCGAGTTCGCCGCCGGGCACCTCCCCGGGGCCAACCACGTCGAACTCGGCACGCTGATCGAAGCCCCGGAGGAAGGACCGCTGACCCTCATGTGCGGCCACGGGGAACGGGCCATGACCGCCGCCAGCCTCCTGGCCGCTCGCGGCCGCACCGGCCTCGCCGTCGCCGTGGGAGGCCCGGACCACTGGTCCGCCGCCACCGGCCGGCCCCTCGAGACCGAGCGATGACCTTGACTGTGCCGCCGGGCCGGCCGATCCGACTCGGCCTGCGCCAGAACCTGGCCCAGTTCGCCCTCCTCGTCGGGGTCAACGCCCTGGTCGGCGGGATGATCGGCCAGGAACGCACCGTCCTGCCGCTCATCGGCACCCGGACCTTCCACCTCCACGCCGTCACCGCCGCCCTCACCTACATCGTGGCCTTCGGGGCGGTGAAGGCGGCCACCAACTTCTTCGCCGGCACCCTGTCGGACCAGGTCGGCCGCAAGCCGGTCCTGGTCACCGGCTGGCTCATCGGCATCCCGGTCCCGTTCCTCCTCGCCTTCGGGCCCGGGTGGGGCTGGATCATCCTCGCCAACGTCCTGCTCGGCATCAACCAGGGGCTGACCTGGTCCACCACGGTGATCATGAAGATCGACCTGGTCGGCCCCCAACGCCGGGGCCTGGCCATGGGCCTCAACGAGGCCGCCGGCTACGGGGCGGTGGCCGTCACCGCCTTCGCCACCGGACTCATCGCCGCCCGGGCCGGGTTGCGCCCCGACCCGTTCTTCCTCGGCATGGCCTTCGCCGGGCTCGGCCTCGGCCTTTCCACCCTGTTCGTGCGGGAGACCCACGGACACGCCCGCCACGAGGCCCGGACCCACGTCGCCGCCTCGGCCGAGGCCCACGCCGGGCTGTCAACCAAAGAGGTCTTCGCCCTCACCAGCTTCCGCGAGCGCGCCCTGTCGGCGGCCAGCCAAGCCGGCATGGTCAACAACCTCAACGACGGCGTGGCCTGGGGCATCTTCCCCCTCTACTTCGCCGCCGGGGGCCTCTCCATCGGGCGCATCGGCGTCCTCGCCGCCCTCTACCCCGCCGTGTGGGGCCTCGGCCAGCTCGTCACCGGAGCGCTGTCCGACCGCATCGGGCGCAAGTGGCTCATCGCTGGAGGCATGTGGACCCAGGCCGTGGCCATCGGCCTCATCGCCGTGGTCCACGGCTTCTGGCCCTGGGCCGGCGGAGCGCTCCTCCTCGGGGCCGGCACCGCCATGGTCTACCCCACCCTGCTGGCCGCCATCGGCGACGTCGCCCACCCCAGCTGGCGGGCATCGTCGGTAGGGGTCTACCGGCTGTGGCGCGACGGCGGCTTCGCCGTCGGCGCCCTCCTCGCCGGGGCCATCGCCGATGCCCTCGGCATGACCGCCGCCATCTGGGCCGTCGCCGGCCTCACCGCCGCCTCCGGGGCCGTCGTCGCCGTCCGCATGTACGAAACCCATCGCCGACCAACCGCCCGGCCGACCGGGGGAACGGGCGGTGGCGGCCGTCGCCCCGTGAACCGGGTCCCGGAATCGGGCCCATCGGCTCTAGCAAGCCGACCCCTGCCGTCCCACGCTGTGATCGTGAGGTGGAGCCGATGATGTGGTGGGGACCGGGCGGCGGGTGGGGCTGGGGCGACTGGCTGGCCATGGCGCTCATGATGCTGGCGTTCTGGGGCCTGATCGCCGCCGTGGTGTTCGCAGTCATCAGGTCGGCGGGCCACTCCCCCGGCCCCACCCACGCCAACGGCCCACCGCCCCCGGGACCAGGCGGGGACCAGGCCCGGCGGATCCTCGATGAGCGCTTCGCCCGGGGCGACATCGACGCCGAGGAGTACCGGAGCCGCCGCGAGCTGCTGCGCTCCCCGTGAGGCCGGTCCGCGCCCGGCCCCCGCGGTTCAGTCTTCCGGGAGTTCAGCGAACCGGCGCTTGGCGTCCCTGTACCAACCCATTCCCGCGATCGGACGTCGCCATCTGGCCTTCATCGCCTTGAGGGCGGCCTCGTGGGACTGGTCGCCGCCGGCGACCACCTCCTTGAGGTGGCGATCCTGCGCCTTGATCACCTCGTCGGCGGTGGCGCCGCGGTGAGGAAGATCGCACAGCCCACCCAGCTCTTTGCACGTCATGGTCTTCATCGGCCCTCCTTTAGATGATGGTCTCGTAGATGCTGGTCTTGTAGATGCTGGTCTTGGGGTTGTCCGCCAACGGTCCTGTATCCCGGTTCAGAGGATCTCGACCTGCAGCGCCGCCACCACGGAACGGTCGGTGACGATCTCGATCTCGGCGATGGTGTCCCCGACGACGTGGAAGGCGAACACGGCCCGGGGCCGCCCGCCGGGCGCCCACACCGCTCCGGGGGCGCCGTCGATGAGCGCCAGCTGCGCCGCCTGGGCCTGCCCGGACAGGACGGAGGCGACCGCTTCCGCCCCCCGTATCTCGGCTTCCAGCCGGGGCGCCCCCCGGCTGCGGTTGGCTCTGGCCGCGGCCACCGCGGCGCGGTCGGCCCGCAGCACCGCGTCGGGGTCGAGCAGCGTGACGAGGGCCTCGAAGTCGCCTTGGCGGGAGGCGGCCAGGAAGGCGGAGACGACTTCCTGCTGGCGCCGCCTGCTCCCGGGTCCCAGCCTGTCGCTGCCCTGGATCCGTCGCCGAGCCCGGCTGGCGAGCTGGCGGGCGGCGGCCGGGGAACGGCCCACGATCGGGGCGATGTCCTCGAAGGGCACGGCGAACAGGTCGTGGAGGACAAAGGCGAGACGCTCCGAGGGACCGAGCGTGTCGAGGACCAGGAGCAGGGCCGGGCCCAGGGCGTCGGCCAGCAGGACCTCGTCCTCCGGGGAGGCGACCTCCGGCTCCGCCTCGTCCTGCTCGAGCGGGTGCTCGGGCCGGCTGCTGCGGGTCCGCAGCACCCCCAGGCACACCCGGGACAGGACCGTGGTGAGCCACCCCGCCAGGTTGTCGATTTCCTCCGGGTCCGACCGGGCGAGGCGGATCCACGTCTCCTGAACGGCGTCCTCCGCCTCGGTCAGGGAGCCGAGCATCCGGTAGGCCAAGGAGTTGAGCCTCGGCCGGTTGGCCTCGAACTGGGCGGCGAGGTCGGGTGCCATACGGCCACATTGACGCGCCGGCGGCCGCCGATGTGACAACCCAGGAGCGCGACTCATGCCCGGTGCCTCGAAACCGGTCACACACCGGTGCCCGGGCGCGTCAGAAGGGCCATGACAGCGAGAATCGATAATCCAGCCGGCCTGCTGCCCGACTCGATGAATGGGATCCAGTTCATCATCAAGGCGGTGCACAGCGCCGGGGTACCCCGGGCCACGATGGAGCTCACCCACCTGCGGGCCAGCCAGATCAACGGGTGCAGCCCCTGCGTCTACAGCGGAGCGGTCAGCGCCAAGAAGGCCGGCGAGAGCGATGAGCGTCTCTTCGCGGTGGCAGCCTGGCGGGAGACGGACTTCTTCACCGACGCCGAGCGGGCTGCCTTGGCCCTGGCCGAGGCGATGACCCGGCTGGCCGATCGGGCCGACCCGGTCCCCGATCAGGTGTGGGACGAAGCAGCCCGGCACTTCGACGAAAAGCAGCTGGCCGGCCTGGTCCTGTGGATCGCCACGACCAACCTGCTCAACCGGATCAACGCCGCCACCAAGCAGCCGGCCGGTACCGTCTGGTGATGGCCTCCGACCTCGACGCCCCGACGAGGGGCAGCCCGCAAGTGCCCGCCGGGGCGGTGCACAAACTTCCGGCGGACCTGCGCCGGGCGCTGATCGCCAGCCCCGCCGCACTCGATGCCTGGCGCGACATCACACCTCTCGCCCGCAATGAGTTCATCTGCTGGGTAGAGGACGCCAAGCAGGAGAGCACCCGCCAACGCCGCATTCGTCGGACCCGGGAGGAGCTCGAGGAGGGCCAGCGTCGTCCATGTTGCTGGCCCGGGTGCAAGCACCGCGAGCGCAACGGCAGATAGCCCCCGCGGCGGACCGCCGATGACCGGCCTGCTGGTGGAGACGATGGGACTCGAACCCACGACCCCCTGCTTGCAAAGCAGGTGCTCTTCCAGCTGAGCTACGTCCCCTTGGCCGCCCCAGTCTACGGCGCCGCCCGGCAGCTGCCCCCCTCGCCGAGGGCGCTACGAGCGTTCGGGGCGCGCCCGAGGGGCGCGCCGTAGCATCCCGGGCGGGCATCGAGCGGGGAGGAGGCTGCGATGGACGGGGACATCGTCCTCAGTGGCGGCACGGTCGTGGACGGCACCGGGGCTCCGGGCCGGCGAGCGGACGTTGCCGTGGCCGACGGCAGAATCACGGCCATCGGCGAGAACCTGAGCGGTCGGCGCCAGCTCGACGCGTCCGGCCAGGTGGTGAGCCCCGGGTTCATCGACATCCACACCCACTACGACGCCCAGGTGTTCTGGGACCCGTGGCTGACGCCCTCGTCGCACCACGGGGTCACGACCGTCGTAGCCGGCAACTGCGGCTTCTCCATCGCCCCGGTGCGCTCGCCCGACGTGGCCCTGCTGGCCCGCACCCTCCAGCACGTCGAGGACATGAGCTTCGACACCCTGTCGGTCGGTGTTCCATGGGACGACTTCGAGACGTTCCCCCAGTACCTCGACGCCGTCGAGCGTCGAGGCGCGGCGCTCAACTACGCCTGCTACGTGGGCCACACCGCCGTGCGCCTCTACGTCATGGGTGACGATGCCTATGAGCGTCCGGCCACTGACGAGGAGATGGCCGCCATGCAGCGGGCGGTCGCCGACGCCATGGCCGCCGGGGCGATCGGCTTCGCCACCAGTGCCTCGCCGACCCACAACGGCGACAAGGGCCGACCGGTGCCATCCCGGGTCGGGGACCTCGAGGAGCTCCGCCGCCTGCTGGCGCCGGTGCGCGACGCAGGCAGGGGAGTGGTGGCCCTGCTGCCCGGCGGGGTCCTCAGCAACGAGGAGGTCTTCTCCCTGCAGCAGGAGATCGGCCGCCCCTTCACCTGGACGGCCCTGCTCACGGTGAAGGGCTTCCCCTACCACGAGAAGGTCGTCGCCGAGCACGACGAGGCCCGCCAGCGGGGGGTGGAGGTGTGGCCCCAGGTGTCGTGCCGGCCGCTGGTGTTCCAGATGAACCTGGCCGAGCCCTTCACCCTCAACACTCGGCCGTGCTTCTCGCGGCTGATGGGCCAGACCCGTGAGGAGCGCACGGCCGCCTACCGCGATCCGTCCTGGCGTCAGGAGGCGTGGGAGGAGCTCACCGCCAAGGGGGGCATACCTTTCAATTTCAGTTCCCTGTCGGTGGCCGAGTCGGACTCGCGCCCCGACCTCGTCGGCCGCAAAGTCGTCGACCTGGCCGAGGAGCTGGGCTGCACCCCGCTGGACGTGATGCTCGACGTGTCGCTCGCCGACGGGCTCAAGACCCGCTTCTGGTCGGTGCTGGCCAACGACGACCCCGACGGCATCGCCTGGCTCCTGCCGCGCGACAACGTGTTGCTGGGCCTGGCCGACTCCGGGGCGCACGTCTCCCAGCTGTGCGACGCCTGCTTCGCCACCGACCTGCTGGGCAACTGGGTGCGCGAGCGCGACGTCATGCCCCTCGAACGGGCGGTGCACAAGCTGACCGGCGAGCCCGCCGCCGTCTACGGGATGACCGACCGGGGAACCCTCGAAGTCGGCAAGGCTGCGGACATCTGCGTTTTCGACCCGGTGACGATCGCCCCCGGTCCGCTGGTGCGCAAGCGCGACTTCCCGGCCGAAGGCGAGCGGCTCACCGCCGAGTCACCGGTGGGGATGACTCACGTTCTGGTGAACGGCATCCCCATCCGGGTGGACGGGGCCGCCTCCGCTGAGGGACTCGACTCTCGCCCGGGGAGGGTGCTCCGAGCCTGAGGCGGAGATCCGCCGCTCGAACTCGTGGTACTCCTCGCATATGAAGTCGAGGTAGGTGGTTTCGCGCTGTCCCATCGCGACCCCCTTCGGGGACCATGATGCCAGAAGGGCCCTCCCGGGGGGAGGGCCCTTCTTCGCTTTTTTAGTTACGTGACGTGGATGATGGCGCCGCCTTACGGCGCGGCGGAGATGGCCTCCACCAGGTCGCCGACCCTCTCGTTGGGAAGCGACGTGGCGATGTCGCCCTGACTGACCATGCCCACCACCTCGCTGCCGTCGACGACCGGCAGGCGGCGCACCTTGTGGTCCTTCATGGTGCGCAGCGCCTCCTCGATGCTGTCGTCGGCACCGATGGTGACGACCTCGGTGCCCTGGGCGACATCCGACACCTTGGTCTTCTGCGGGTCCTTGCCCTGGGCGATCACCTTCACGACGATGTCGCGGTCGGTGAGCATGCCCTGCAGGCGCTTCTGGTCGTTGCAGATCGGCAGGACGCCGACGTCCGACTTCGCCATGCGCTTGGCCGCCTCGGCGATGGACTCCTCCATCTTGGCGAACTCGGTTCCCTTGGTCATGATCTCGCGGGCCTTGGTCATCAGCACCTCCTGGGTCGGGCGGACATTCACGACAATCGGTAACTTCCCTAATTGGCGCGTACCCGGCCCCATACCGGTGGAAACGACGAAACCCGCCGGTGCGGCGGGGTAGATGACGTCAGCGCGACAAGGGGGGACAGTGACTGAGCAGGTGATCGGCAGGGTGGCGGCGCTGTGGCGCTACCCCGTCAAGTCCATGTACGGCGAGCAGCTGTCGGCTGCGTCGGTGGATCATCGCGGCCTGGCCGGCGACCGGGCCTACGCCGTAGTCGACGTCGAGACCGGCCAGGTGGCCAGCGCCAAGCGGCCCCGCCAGTGGGGCGGGCTGATGCTGTACTCCTCGACGGTCGTGGACCCCGCCGCCACGCCCCCCGCCGTGCGGGTCACCCTGTCCGACGGCTCCGCTTACCTCATCGGGCAGGGCGACGACATTGCGGCCGAGGAAGCGCTGTCGGCGGCGCTCGGTCGCCGGGTCCGGCTGGTGAGCACTGCGCCCCAGGGGGCCGAGTTGGAGGAGATCTGGTCGGAGGAGAAAGGTGACGCCCTCTACGGCCCGGTGGTCGACCGCGAGGACGACCAGCCCGTCATCCGCTACTCCCCTGCGCTGGGCGCCCCGCCGGGAACGCTGTTCGACTTCTCCGCCGTGCACCTGGTGACCACCAGCTCGCTGCGTTCGCTGGGCATCGACGTCGACGTGCGCCGGTTCCGCCCCAACCTGGTCATCCACACCGACGCCGACGGCTTCCCGGAGAACGAATGGGTGGGCCGGTCGCTGCGCGTCGGCGACTCACTGACGGTGGAGGGGCTGATGCTCACCATGCGCTGCGTGATGATCACCCTGCCCCAGCCCGACCTGAGCGCCGACCGCTCGGTCATGCGGGCCGTCACCGCCAACCGGGTGGAGGTGCCCGGCCTCGGCACCTATCCCTGCCTCGGCCTGTACGCCCGGGTGACCGAGCCCGGAGACATCGCCGCCGGCGACCCGGTGACGCTGCTCTGACTCAGCCGCCTGGCAGCTCTCAGGTCGGGCGCCTCAAGTTCGCACTCCGGCCGTCATGCCCCCGTCGACCACGAACTCCGACCCCGTCGAGTACCCGCTCTCGTCCGAGGCGAGGTAGAGGGCGAGCTGAGCGACGTCCTCAGAGGTGGCCAGCCGGCGGATCGGCAGGTTGGCCACCAGCATTTGCGGGTCGACCCCGAGGTTCCGGTAGGCGTCGAGCATGGGCGTCTCCACGATGCCGGGATGAATGGAGTTCACCCGGATGCCCGCCGGGCCCAGCTCGATGGCCGCCGTCTTGGTCATCCCCCGCACCGCCCACTTGGTGGAGGCGTAGGCGACGTGGCCGACGGCGCCGATGAGGCCGGCCACCGACGAGATGTTGATGATTGACCCACCCCCGCCCGCCTGCATCGGGGCGGCGACGGCCTTCATGCCGAGGAAGACACCGAGCTGGTTGACCTGCACCAGCTTCATGTAGCCCTCGGCGCTCAACCCGCTGATCGGAGCCACCTCGAGGATGCCGGCGTTGTTCACCAGCACGTCCAGCCGGCCGTGCCTCTCCACGGTGGACCCCACCGCCGCGTCCCACGAGGACTCGTCGGTCACGTCGAGGTCGACGAAACCGCCGGCGCCCCCGAGGGACTCGGCCAGCTGGCGGCCCTCGGTGGCAAGGACGTCGCCCACCACCACCGACGCCCCCTCCGCGGCGAACAGCCGGGCCTCGGCGGCTCCCATTCCCCGGGCCCCTCCCGATATCAGCGCCACCTTGCCCTCGAGCCTTCCCATCGTCCCCCCCTGCCGCGGCCGCCGCACAGTACGACTCCGGCCCGGCGACGTTTCGACTACGCCCCGTGGTGAGAAGTCTCCCCTGTGATCAACTCACCCCATCGCTTCGGCGCCGGCTCCGAACTTCCGCCCGCGGTGTGGGTCGGAGTCGCCGCCCGGCTCCGCCAGGCCCGCCGGGCCGTCGGCCTCGAGCCCTCCGACGCCGCCCGGGCCATCGAGGTGAGCGTCGAGGACCTGCTCGCCCTCGAGTCGGCCCACCCTGACCGTTTCGCCGACCGGGCCGACGCCCTCTGCTGCCTCTACAGCTACTGCTCGCTGCTCGGACTGCCCGCCGAGCGCTTCGTCGACGACGTGGTGGCCGGATGGGAGATGGTCTCGGCCGGAGCGCCTCCGACCGCCGATGACACCGCCGCCGTTCCTGCCGTGCGGCCTGCCACTCCCGCCGCCCGGCCTGCCGCCGCCAGGGCCACGGAAGCGGCGGCGGCCGAGTCCTGGTGGGAGCCGCCCGGCGAGGCCACCGGCCAGCTGCCCGCCGTGGTCGATGAGCCGACCTCGAGCCTGCCGGCCCTTCCCCCCCGCCAGCGTCGCCTCCGCTCGGCCGTGGCCGCCACCGGGGTGGCCGTGGTGCTGGCCAGCGCCGGGGTGCTCGGTGTGCAGGTGTGGGCGGCGCCGTCGGCCCCGGCTTCCAAGGCGGCGGCCAGCGCCCCGGCCCCGGCCGCCTCGCTGTTGACCCAGCAGTCGAGCGGCTGGTCGTCGGCCTCGTACTCGTTGGCTACCGCCGGCTTCGTCATCCGGGTCACCGACCCGTCGCGTCCGTGCTGGCTGCAGATCCGCAGCGACGCCGGCTCGTGGGCCGGCGTGCTGCAACCGGGCGCCAGCGCCATGGTGCGGGCCGACCGCACCGCCACGGTGGAGCTGGGGGCCGGCGGCGCGACCGTAGAGGTCCGCAGTGGATCGCACCACCAGCAGCTGCACCCGCAGGAAGCCCCCTACACCTTGACGTTCCAGGCGGGGTAAGCCCCGCTCAGCCCCAAACGGCCGCCAGGTCCGAGCGGCCCGGGTCGCCGGCGTGCCCGAGGAGCGGTAGGCCGAGTGCCTCCTCCACCGTCCGCAGCAACGAGTAGTGGCTGGCGGGGGTGGACACCCTCCGCCCGGCGGGGATCGAAGGCGACAGGGCGAAGGTGAGGACGTGCCCGCCGCCGCCCCGGTCGTCGCCGCCTTCGGCCTCGTCCCACGTGACGAACACAGCCGCGTCCTTATCCCACGACGGGCTGGAGGTGACCCGCCCCACAAAGCCCTCGAGCCAGCGGGCGGCCTGGGCCGGGTCGCAGTCGTGGCCGTCGTGGCACAAGTCGGGGGTCACCCAGGCGAACGACGGCAACGAGCCCGGCGGCCCGGACAGGTCTGCGTACAGCTCGGTCAGCGGGCGGATGCGGCCGCACAGTGAGGGGGAACCCCGCACCTGGCGCACGTAGCGGAACGGGTCGTGCTTGCCGGCGTAGTTGCCGGTCGAGGACCCGAGCCAGCACGGGGAGGGCAGGCCCTCCATGAACGCGCCCCAGCTGATTCCCGCCGCCGACAGTTGCTGGGCCAGGTCGGGGCCCGACACGTAGCAGTCGGTGCAGTCCGAGGTGATCCCCCACGTGGAGCCGGTGTCGAGGGCGAGGTAGTTCGGCAGGCTCGGATGGGCGACGGCGTAGTAGTCGTCGGCCCGGGCGCCCCGCGCCGCCAGGGTGGCGAAGGCCGGCACCGCCGCGTCGTAGCCGAGGTTCTCCATCACCACCAGGACCACGTGGCGCAGGCGGGGCACCACCGCCGCCGGGGTGGCGGCCGGTGACGACGGGGCTGGCGTCGATGAGGCCGTGGGCGTCGGCTTCGTCGTGGTCGACACCGACGACGCCGCCCGGCCCCCTCCGGTGGAGCAGGCGGCCAACGCCAGCGCGGCCGCCGCCGTAACCAGGGCCACCGCGCGGAGGCCGGCCACGCTCAGGCCGAGCGCGAGTCGGGGTAGTCGGAGCTCTCCTCACCCGCCAGCCGGCGGGTATGGCGCACCGACTCCTCGCGAGCGCGGCGCATGGCGGCCCGGGCGGAGTTCGCCCGGCG
The DNA here is from genome assembly GCA_021325435.1 of Actinomycetota bacterium. Lineage (GTDB taxonomy): Bacteria > Actinomycetota > Acidimicrobiia > Acidimicrobiales > JAJPHE01 > JAJPHE01. Next base: position 18,203 of record JAJPHE010000092.1, read on the forward strand.
GATGGTGCGGCGGGCGTCGTCTTCGACTGCCCGCCGGGCCGCGTAGGCGGCGGACACGATGACAAGAGCGAGGAGAACGACTACGACGAGGGTCACGGCGAGAGGGATGACCGCACGCACGCCGCTCGACAGGGCTTCGGCGCGGTCTACCCCTCACCCTATCGATCACGCCCCTTTCGTCAAGAGCGACCGGGCCTAGCGAAGGACGCTGGAGACAGGGGACGGCTCAGCGGTGCTCGTGGTACCCGCCCAGGGCGTCCCACGCCGCCTGCACCGTCGCAAAGGTGATGCCCTCCGGCAGTTGACGGATCAGGGCGAGGACGCGGTCGGGCGCCTCGTCGCCGACGGCCGCGTCCAACAACTGGGTCCGGTCGGCCGGGAACACCGTGCGCGACAGGTGGCGGGCCAGCTCCGAGCGGGCGTCGATCTCCTCCGGGCTGAGGCCGCCCGGCAGGGCCAGGTCGGGTCGGGCGCCGGGGTCGATCGCCGCCTCGTCCTCCGAAGGGCTCTCCTGCACCCGCTCCTCGCGGCTGCGCGACTCGACCGGGGCGCCGCGGGTCATCGATGCCGACTGGTGGCTCAGCTCCTCGTCCAGGCGGGCGGCGTGCTTGGTGGTCTCTCGCTCCATCGGGTTGCCACTACCCCCGTCGAGCGTCCACCAGTCGCCGTCCCCCGCCCGCCATGCTCTGCCCGGTTAGAAGCCTCACACCTGCCGGCGCGGCCCGCCGAACCGCCCATAACGACCGGACGGGACTGACCGCTCAACTCAGCGGCGTCGTTGACGAAGCAAGGGGTTGTCGCGCCCTGGCGACGGCTGGAGCAGCCACTGGGGCTGCTGCCGGTCGCGGCCACATCGGATCCCACGAGGACTCACTTGCACCCCTCATCGCGTACTGAGCCCGAGCCCCTGGTCCTGGCGGACCGTCTCCGCCTGCCCTCCCGCCGCTGGTGGCCCTCGGCCACCGCCGGGCTGGTCGCTCTCGCCGTCGCCCTGGGCCTGCTACTGCCCCTGGTGGCCACCGCCGTCACCGGGCGGACCGGCCTGCCCGGGGTCGAGCGTCGCGCTGCCGCCACCTTCCTCGGGCCGGCTGGCTGCCTCGTCACCCAGGGCTGCGGACCGGCCACCACCCACGGTGCCCAGGCCTCCAGTTCGGCGGCGGGGCCGGCCTACGGGCCCGGCTACCGGCTGGCCGGGGCCGACGGCGGCGTGTTCGCCTTCGGAAACGCCCGCTATCTCGGCGGCATGGGCGGCCAGGGCCTGACCGCCCCCATCGTCGGCCTCGCCAACACCTCCGACGGCGAGGGCTACTGGGAGGTCTCCTCCGACGGCGGCGTGTTCACCTACGGCGACGCCCGCTACATGGGCGGCATGGGAGGCCAGCGCCTGTCGGCCCCCATCGTCGGCATCGCCGCCACCCCCGACAACCACGGCTACTGGCTGGTGTCGCGCGACGGGGGCATCTTCACCTACGGGACCGCCCGCTACATGGGCGGCATGGGCGGCCAGCGCCTGTCGGCCCCCATCGTCGGCATCGCCGCCACCCCCGACGGCACCGGCTACTGGCTGGTGTCGCGCGACGGGGGCATCTTCACCTACGGGACCGCCCACTACTACGGGGGCATGGGCGGCCAGCATCTCGCCTACCCGATCGTCGGCATCGCCGCCACCTCCGACGGCACCGGCTACTGGCTGGTGTCCTCCGACGGGGGCATTTTCACCTACGGGACCGCCCGCTACTACGGCGGCATGGGCGGCCACTGGCTCTCCTCCCCCATCGTCGGCATCGCCGGATCACCCGACGGCAACGGCTACTGGCTGGCCTCGGCGGACGGTGGCGTCTTCACCTACGGCGACGCCGGCTACTGGGGCGCCCCCGGCGGCTTCCAGCTCAACCGTCCGGTGACCGCGGTCGCCGCCGGCATCAGCCCGGCGTTCCGCCAGCCCCACGTGGAGGTGGGCGGCCGCTACGGCTTCGACATCTCCTGGCCCCAGTGCAGCAACCAGACCCTGCCTCCCGCCCACGCCTTCGTGGTCCTCGGGGTCACCGGCGGCCAGGCGTTCACCGCCAACCCCTGCCTCAGCTCGGAGTGGGCCTGGGCCACCGGCGCCGCCGGGGCGTCGGGCGTCTACGTGAACCTCAACGGCCCCGACGACCTGCCTTCGCCCCGGTCGGCGTCAGGACCGGCCGGCCGGTGCGCCGACGGCGACCTGGCCTGCGCCGCCTACAACTACGGGGCCAACACCGTCCTCGACGCCTTCGCCACCGCCCAGCACTCCGGCATCGCCGCCCCCATGTGGTGGCTCGACGTCGAGACGGAAAACACCTGGAGCGACCACACCGACGTCAACGCCCTGGTCATCAAGGGCGCCATCGACGAGCTCCACAAGCACCGCCTGCTGGCCGGCATCTACTCGACCTCCCTGCAGTACGGGGAGATCGCCGGCGACGCCACCTTCGGCGTGCCCGTCTGGGTGGCGGGCTCACCCGACCTGTCCAGCGCGGCCAGCTACTGCGCCCGGGGCTTCAACGGCGGGCCAGTGTGGATGGTCCAGACCATGCTCGACTACGACGTCAACTACCTGTGCACCCCCGACCTGGCCGGTCAGGCCTTCGGAGTGCACCCGCTGCCCACCGCCCCCGCCTGGACGGTGCAGTCGGCCCCCGCCCCGGTGCGGGCGACCATCCTGGCCAACTTCCGTCCGCCGGCCCCCCCGGCGGCGGCCGCCGGCCGGCCCGCCCCGGCGGCACGGCGTGGGCCGGTCAAGCCGGGCAGCCCGTCGCTCAAGAAGGCAGCCCGAGCCGCCGACTGAACTGGCTTCAGCCGAGCGACACCAGCCGGCCGAGGCCCACCACCCGCATGCCGGCCTCGAGCTCGGTGGTGACCCACGCCAGCCGGTCCATCACCAGCAGCACACCGAACGCGCCCATGACCGACACCGACGCGACCGTGACCGCCCGCACCCGGGCCCGCACCCAGGCCATGGCCCCGGCCAGCCGGCCGAAGGCCAGCCCGGTGGCGAGGAAGGGCAGCCCCAGCCCGGCCGAGTACGCCGCCAGCAGGAGGGCACCCCGGGCCGCTCCTCCCTGGATGGTGGCGGCGGCCAACACCGAGGCCAGCACCGGGCCGACACACGGCGTCCAGCCGAACCCGAAGGCGACCCCGGCGACGGGGGCGGCGACCGGGCCGAGGCGGGCGTGAACCGGGTGGAAGCGGGCCTCGCCGTACAGCCGGGGCGCCCGCAGCACCAGCGAGCCGGCCATGAACACGGCCATGGCCAGCACCACGCCGCCGGACACCCGGGTGAGCAGCAGGTGATTGGCGAACAGGGCCCGGCCCAGAGTCGTGGCCGACAGGCCCAGCAGCACGAACACCGCCGAGAAGCCGGCCACGAACAGCCCGGTCTGCCAGGCGATGCGGGCCAGCCGGTCGCCCTGGCGCAGCTCGGCGAGCTCGAGGCCGGTGACCACGGACAGGTAGCCGGGGACGAGGGGCAGGACGCAGGGGGACAGGAACGAGGCGATGCCGCCGCCGAAGGCGACCAGATAGCCGGCAGCGCCGCTCATGCTCGACGGGGTCGGGGCCCGGCCACGACCAGACGCTACCGACGCCGCGGCCGCCTCGACCACCCGTCCGACGCCCACACGCCCAGGTCGCACCGCGAGTTGACACTTTCGAACCGCCCGCTGTTAGGGTTTCGCCCCACCATGTGGCGGAGAAGGGTCTGGCGGGTCGCGCTCGCCGTCGCGACGGGGGTCGTATCCCTCCCGATGGCCCACCCGGTGCCGGCCGCGGCCGACGCCGTCACCTCGGCCCGGGCCCAGGCGGCGGCCATCGCCTCCCGGCTCGACGCCCTGGCCCGCCAGGAGATGCAGGCCGACGAGCAGTACAACCAGGCCCAGATCGCCCTGGCCGCCGCCCAGGCCCGCCAGGCCCGGGCGGCCGCCGCCGTGGCCGAGGCCGCGCAGCAGGTGACGGCCAAGCGGGCCGTGGTGCGCAAGGTGGCGGTCAACTCCTACATGGGCAGCGGCAGCGCCGGCTCGGTCCAGGTGCTCATGCAGTCGGCGGCCACCCAGCTGATCCTGCGCCAGGGCTACCTGCAGCAGGTCGTCGACACCCAGCAGACCGCCATCGACGGGCTCCGCCAGGCCGAGGCCAGCCTTTCCCAGCAGCAGTCCCAACTGGCGGCGGCCTCCGCCCAGGCGTCCCACTCGGTGTCATCCGCCGACGCCAGCCGCCAAGCGATCGCCTCCACCGTGGCCTCCGAGCAGACGCTGCTCAACCAGGCCCAGGGGCGGTTGGCCACTCTGGTGGCCCAGGCCCAGGCGGCCCAGGCCGCGGCCGCCGCCGCCCGCCAGCGGGCGCTCATCGCCGCCCGGGCCACGGCCCACGCCGCCCCCTCGGTCGCCACCCGCTCCCAGCCGCTGCCCGCCCGCAGCCCGTCCGGGCTGGGCGGGGGCCCAGGCCCGGCCCCGACCGGCGGCGGTGGAGGCGGGCCCACCGGCGGGGGCGGGTCGGCCAACCCGAGCCCCGCTGGGCCTCCGCCTCAGGCCGGCGGAGCCTCGGTCGCCGTGCACTGGGCCCAGCAGGAGATCGGCAAGCCCTACGTCTACGGCGCCGCCGGGCCGGACAGCTTCGACTGCTCGGGGCTCACCATGTACGTGTGGGGCAAGGCGGGCGTGGGCCTGCCGCACTCGGCCGCCGGGCAGTGGGACGACACCATCCGGGTCTCCTACGCCGACCTGCGGCCGGGCGACCTCGTCTTCTACTACCAGCCGGTCGACCACGTCGGCATCTACGTCGGCAACGACACCATGATCGTCGCCGACCACACCGGCACCAACGTGCGCTACGCGTCGATCTGGCGCGACGGCCTCGACGGTTTCGGCCGGGTCAGCTGAGCTTCGGCCGGGTCAGCTGAGCTTCGGCCGGGTCAGCTGAGCTTCAGCCGGGTCAGCTGAGCCCGGGCCGTTCGGCGGCCGGGGCGGGGCCTGCCAGCCGGCAGATCTCCTCGGGTCAGCAGGTCTTCGGGTCGTAGGGCGGCACCGAGTTGGGCGACTCCGGCGCCACCGCCGGGGTGGTGGTGGACGTGACGCCCGACGAGGTGGCCGGTGCCCCCTTGAGCCCCTGCCACTGCGAGCCGACCACGAGGGTCACGTCGGCCCCGGTGAGGGTGGGGTCCTCGCGGATCAGCGCCCCGCCGACCACCCGGCCCTGGAGCTCCTGGGCCTTGGCCAGCTTGCCCGGGGCGTACAGGACGGTGGCCTCGGTGTAGCCGAGGGTCGGGGCGTCGCCGGTGGCGACCACGTTGAAGCCCTCGGCGGCCACCACCGCGGCGGCCCGGTGGGCCAGCTGGTAGGTGCCGACCCCGTTGAGTACCTTCACCGACACTTCCGACGGGCTGATGGCGCCCGGCCCCGACGAGGCCGGCCCCGGCGGCCCGTTGGACAGGAACTGGGCGATCACCTGGGAGTCCTGAGGCTGCTCGGGGAACAGCACGTCCCCGTAGCCGAGGTAGTTGTTCACCGGCCTGGTCGGCAGGGTGTAGGTGGCCAGGTTGTTGGGGTTGAAGCCGTGGAAGTCGCGGGCCAGGCCCACCAGGTCGAGCACGCCGAGCTGGTCGTCGATGGTGAAGTTGTGGACCACCGCCCCGATGAAGGCGTTGGCGGTGAACGGGTTGGTGAGTCCCCGCGACAGCGCCCGCTTGGCCACCGCCCGCAGGAAGGTGTGCTGGCGGCGGATGCGCCCGAGATCGCTGGTCGGGTCGGTGTGCCAGTAGCCGTTCTCGTAGTACTGGTAGTGCCGGGCCCGGGCCACGGCGAGGGCCTGGTCGCCCTGGAGCAGCTGGCAGCCGGTCTGGGTGATGTGCAGGCCGGAGTAGGCGTCCCGCGCCGGGTACGGGAAGTTGAGGTCCACGCCCCCCAGGGCGTTCACCGCGTTCTGGAAGCCGTCGAAGTTCACCTCGACGTAGTGCTGGATCGGTATGCCGAGCTCGGTCTGGATGGTCTGGATCAGGCGGTCGGGACCGGAGTCGAACGCCGTGTTGATGCGGTTGGAGCCGTTGGTGCCGGCGATCGGCACGAACAGGTCCCGGGGGATCGACAGGATCGCCGCCCGGTGCCCGACCGGGTCGATGTGCATGATCGAGGTGACGTCGCTGCGCTGGCCGGCCACCTGCGAGGCCGAGCCGAACGACTGGACGGCGTTGGGGCCGGTGAGCCCGGCCCGGCTGTCCGAGCCGACCAGCAGCACGTTGAACGGCTGGCTGGTGTCGCCGTGGGTCAGCGACCCGATGGACACCGATTTGATCTGTGAGTAGCGGAAGCGCAGGTAGGCATAGCCCCCGCCGACCACCAGCAGGGCCACGATGACCAGGCCGATGGAGCCGATCACGAAGCGGCGCCGCCAGCGGCTCCGTGGCGGGAGCGGGGCCGGACCCGCGTGCGCAGGCTCGGCGCTCACGGGCGGGAAAGCTACCAACCGGGCCCAGCGACCCACACGTCGGCCCTGAGAGGGGACTGAGACCCCCGCCTCAGGCCGGGCCCCGCCCCGCCGAGTGAGAGGGCGTGCCCGGTCGGCTCCGCCTGTTGCTGGCCGCGGCGGCAGTGGCCATCGCCGGCGTCGGCACCGGCACCGTCGCCCTCGGCCTTCCCGCCCGCCCGGCCGCCGCCTACTACGTGGCCCTCGGCGATTCCCTGTCCCAGGGGTTCCAGCCCATGGCCCGCCGGGGCGGGGCGGGCGTCGACACCGACGCCGGCTACCCGGACGTGGTCCAGGCCGCCCTGTCCCGGGCCGCCCCGGCCGCCGCCCGGCCCACCCTGGTCAAGCTGGGCTGCCCGGGCGAGACCACCACCACCATGATCCGGGGCGGCATCTGCCGCTACGCCGGCGCCGACGGCCAGCTGGGGGCGGCCGCCGACTTCCTGGCCGCCCACCGGGGGCGGATCGACCTCGTCACCCTCGACATCGGCATCAACGACGTCGTGCGCTGCGAAGGCCGCGACCCGTCGCCCCGGTCGGCGGCGTGCGCGTCGGCCGGGCTGGCGGCGCTGGCCCGCGACCTGCCGGTGATCCTCGCCACCGTCCACCGTCTCGCCGGGTCCGCCGCGGTGATCGGGCTCAACTACTACGACCCCTACGCGGTGGACGCCGCCCTCGGCGGCGACGGCCCGGGTCGGGCGGCGTGGGCGGCCCAGGTCACCTCCCGCCTCAACGCCGCCCTGGCCGCCACCTACGCCCGGTTCGGCATCCCCGTGGCCGACGTGGCCGACTCCTTCTCGCCCGAGGACCCGACCACCCTGTGCCGGCTCACCTGGATGTGCTCGGGACCGCCGGTCGGCCAGAACCTCCACGCCGACGCCGCCGGCTACCGGGTCATGGCCTCCGCCGTCGAGGCGGTCGAGCCGGTAGCCCTGGCCCGGCCGGTCGGATCAGTCCGCCGGCTCCCAGCGCTCGGGCAGCTCGCCGGCGGAGCGCACCCGCCCGCGGTCGGCCAGCACGACCAGGTGGGCCAGCGCCTCCCCGAGAGCGGCCCGCTGCATGAACCCGGCGATCTCGTCCCACGGCCGTGACCACGTGAGCCGGGTGGTCACCTCCCAGGCGGTGAGACCGGGCTCCGACGCCACCACCTTCTCGATCTCGTCGAGGCGCTCCTCGTGGTGGGAGTGGAGCTCGGACACTCGGGCGGCCAGCCCCCGGAAGCGGTACTCGTGGGCGGGCAGGACGTCGTCGACGTCGAGGGCCGCCACCTTGGTCAGCGACTCGAGGAAGTCGGCGAGGGGCGACTCGGTCTGCTGGGTGTGGATGGCGATGTTCGGGCTGATCCGGGGCAGCACGTGGTCGCCCGACAGCAGCATGCGCCGCTCGCCCGAGTAGAAGCAGAGGTGGCCGGCGGTGTGACCCGGGGTCCACACCGCCGTCAGGTCCCATCCGGGCAGGTGGGCGCGGTCTCCGTCCTCGAGCAGCACGTCCGGGGTGGCCTGGCGCACCAGCTGGCGCACCCCCATCGACGAGTTGGTGAGCTCGTCGACCGGCCCGGTCGGCACGCCGTGGCGCAGCAGGAACCGGCGCATCTCGGCCAGCAGGCCCTCGATCCCCTGGCCGTAGCGGGAGGCGAGGAACTCGGCGTCGGCCGGGTGCAGGGCGATCCACGCCCCCGACTCCTCCCGCACCCGCCCGGCCAGCCCGTAGTGGTCGGGATGGATGTGGGTGACCAGCACGGCCCGCACGTCGCTGACCCCGCCGCCCACCTGGGCCAGGCCCGAGGTGAGCGCCGACCACGCCTCGTCCGTGTCCCAGCCGGCGTCGATGATGGCCACCCCGTCGCCCAGCTCGAGGGCGTAGACGAGGACGTAGCGCAGCGGGTTGTTCGGGATCGGCACCGGTATCGACCACAGCCCCGGCGCCACCTTCTCGACCGGCGGCAGCACGTTCTCCTGCCAGGCCCGGTGTTGCTCCCACCCGGTGATCTCGAAGCCGGGGGCCCGGCCGGCGTGGGGGTCGGAGGCCAACGGCCTAGGCGACCTTCACCGCCGCCACCAGCTTGGTGAGGCTGTCCTTGGCGTCCCCGAACAGGAGCACCGTCTTGTCGTTGTAGAGCAGCTCGTTGTCGATGCCGGCGAAGCCCGGGCGCATCGAGCGCTTCATGAACACGATCTGGCCCGACTGGTCCACGTTGATGATCGGCATGCCGTAGATCGGGCTGCCCGGCGAGTCGCGCGCCGCCGGGTTCACCACGTCGTTGGCTCCGACGACCAGGGCCACGTCGGTCTGGGGCATCATCGGGTTGGCCTCGTCCATCTCCTTCAGCTGCTCGTAGGGGACGTCGGCCTCGGCCAAGAGCACGTTCATGTGTCCGGGCATGCGCCCGGCAACCGGGTGGATGGCGTAGTACACCTCGACGCCGCGGGACTCGAGGAGGTCGGCCAGCTCGCGGATGGTGTGCTGGGCCTGGGCCACCGCCAGCCCGTAGCCGGGGACGACCGCCACCCGGCGCGAGTAGGCGAGCATCGTCCCCACGTCCTCGGCTGTCGTCGAGCGGACGCTGCGGTCGCCGCCCTCGGCGCCGCCGGTGGCGGTCACCACCGCGCCGAACGCGCCGAAGATGACGTTGGCCAGCGACCGGCCCATGGCCTGGCTCATCATCCGGGTGAGCAGCGTTCCCGACGCCCCCACCAACGTGCCGGCCACGATCAGCACCGTGTTCTGCAGGGTGAAGCCCGACGCGGCCACGGCCAAGCCGGTGAAGGCGTTCAGCAGCGAGATGACCACCGGCACGTCGGCGCCGCCGATGGGCATGACGATGGCGACCCCCAGCCCGCAGCACAGCACGCACACCGCCCCGAGCAGAGCGATGCGGCCGCCGAGGATGGCGCCCACCGTCATGGCCAGCACGGCGGCGAACACCACCCCGTTGACCATTTGCTGGCCGGGATAGGTGATGGGCCGGGTGGGCATCAGCTCCTGCAGCTTGGCGAAGGCGATGACCGAGCCGAACAGCGAGATGCACCCGATGATGGCGCCGAGCATGACGGCGAGGCGGTTGCCCGACGACAGGGCGGCGCCCCCGCCGTGGCTCATGTAGTCCGACACCGACACCAGGGCGGCGGCGCCGCCGCCCACGCCGTTGAACGCCGCCACCATCTGCGGCATCGCCGTCATCTTGACCATGCGGGCGGCGGGCACGCCGATGCCGACGCCGATCACCATGCCGAGGGCGAGCAGGCCCCCGTTGCGGATGTGCTCGGCGCCGAGGGTCATCCCGACGGCGACGAGCATGCCGCCCGCCCCGACCAGGTTCCCCTGCCGGGCGGTGCGGGGCCCGGACAGACCGGCCAGGGCGAGGATGAAGCCGACGGCCGCCACCAGGTACGACCAGTGCAGGGCGGTCGTCACTGAACCGTCTCCTCCGGTTCGGGGCGACGCTGACCCCGGCCCTTGAACATCTCGAGCATGCGGTCGGTGACGACGAAACCGCCGACGACGTTGAGGGTGGCGAGGATGACGGCGAGGAAACCCACCGCCTGCAGCAGGGTGGTGTCGGCGTGGATGATGACTTCGATCGCCCCCACCAGGATGATGCCGTGGATGGCGTTGGTCCCCGACATGAGCGGGGTGTGCAGGATGCTCGGCACCTTGGAGATGACGTAGAAGCCGAGGAAGGCGCAGAGCACGAAGATCGTGAACTCGCCCAGGAAGCCCTGGTTCATGAGGGGTTCTCCAGCAGCAGTCGGGTGGGCTCGTGCGGCACGTCGCCGTCTCGGGTGACGCACGTGGTGGCGAGGATCTCGTCGTCCCAGTCGGGGGCGAGCTTCCCGTCGGCCAGCATCAGGCCCAGCAGGTTGGCGATGTTGCAGGCGTAGAGCTGGCTGGCGTGGGTGGGCAGCCCCGACGCCGGCAGGGTGACGCCGACGACGGTCACGCCGTGGTGGTCGATCTCCTGACCCGGCTGGGATATGTCGACGTTGCCGCCGGTGTCCGACGCCAGGTCGATGACCACCGATCCGGGCTTCATGCCCGCCACCATCTCTCCGGTCAGCAGCACCGGGGCGGGCCGGCCGGGGATCTGGGCCGTGGTCACCACCACGTCGACGTCGGCGACGACGGGCGCCAGCGCGTCGCGCTGGCGGCGCTGCTGCTCCTCGGCCTGCTCCGCCGCGTAGCCGCCGGTCCCTTCGGCCGTCTCGAGCCGGAGGTCGACGAAGCGGGCGCCGAGCGATTCGACCTCGCCTTTGGCCGCCGCCCGGACGTCGTAGGCCTGCACCTGGGCGCCGAGGCGGCGGGCGGTGGCGACCGCCTGCAGGCCGGCCACGCCGGCCCCGAGGATCAGAACCTTCGCCGGGGGCACGGTGCCGGCCGCCGTCATGAACATCGGGAAGAACCGGGGCAGCCGGTCGGCGGCCATCAGCACGCCCCGGTAGCCGGCCACCGTCGCCTGCGACGACAGGGCGTCCATGCTCTGGGCCCGGGTGATGCGGGGCAGCAGCTCAAGGCTGAACGCCGTCACCTTGCGCTCGGCCAGCACCCGGACCGTGTCGAGGGACCGGCCCGGGCTGAACAGGGCGATGAGCGTCGAGCCCTCGGTCAGGGAGCGGGCCTCCTCGGGGCTCGGCCCGTGCACTTTCACCACCACTTCGGCCCCGAGCGCCTCGGCCGCCGACCCGGCCACGGAGAGGCCGGCGTCTCGGTAGGCGCCGTCGGGGAAGCCGGCCCGGGCGCCGGCGCCGGACTGGACGGCCAGCTCCACCCCGGCCGAAAGCAGCGAGGGGGCGACAGCGGGAACCATCGCCACCCGGCGCTCGCCCGCGACGGTTTCGGTCGGGATGCCCACCTTCATGAGGGCGGCAGCATAGTTAGGGGGTCTCACAACCCTTCCAGTCCGGCCCGGGCGGATCGTTCGCCGCCCGCGGTCAGCCGAGCGTGGCCGGGCCCTGCCAGCGCCCGCCGGCGTGACGGGTGGCGGCGGGGTCGTCGGGCGTGCGGTCGAGCGGCCGCAGCGGCTGCAGCTCCCCGATCCGGCGGCGCGGCCCCGACCAGGGGGCGGCCACCGCCGTCACCAGGTCGGCGATGGCCCAGGCGATGGCCTCGTAGTTGACCCGCCACCCCCGGAACTGGACCCATGCCTCCTCCGGGCTGCGCTCGATCGGAAAGCCGGTCTCGCGGATGCGGGCCACGCCGGCGAGGAACTCGTCGTAGGTGAGCTCGACGGGGTCGTTGGGCATCGGGTCGGGGTCGTAAGGCAGGCCCTGCACCCGGGCCAGCTCGCGCAGGCAGGTGAAGCCCATGCGCAGGCACAGGCGAGACTCCGACGGCGCCGCCGCCGGGGACAGCGCCTGGTAGAGGGCGGCCGAGTCGAGCACGGCGAGGAGGGCCACGATCCACGACCGCATCGGGTGGGGGGAGCGGAAGTGCATGAGCACCGTGTAGTTGGAGTGGGTCTCGGCCAGGTCGGCGGCCCACTGCTCCCAGGCGGCGTAGAAGGCCGGCAGGCTGCCGGTGATGCCCACCAGCTGGTGGCGGGCCAGGACCTCCGGGCCCCACGCCGGTGAGCCGGCCCGGCCCTCGAGCAGGGTGACCAGCGTCTCGCGCCGGTTGAAGGCGCCGTAGATGGTGGGCAGGTAGGCGATCTCGAGGGCGATGGCCAATAGGCCGGTGGCCGCCGCCGCGTAGTCGACGGTCGTGGCCGACCCCCGCGGCGAGCTGGCCAGGCCCAGGGTGAACAGGGACGACCCGGCCTGGCGCAGGGCGGCGCCCAGGCCCCCGGGGACCAGCGGCCACAGGATCAGGGCGAAGCCCACCATGAAGAGAAGGAGCCAGGAGGTGAACAGGCCGAGGAGGGCCAGGGGGCCCACCACGGCCAGGACCCGGTCCTGGCTGCGGTAGTCGGCCCGCCGGTCGCCGGCCGTGCGCCCCAGCCCCGCCGCCACCACCGTGGCCAGCCGGGCCGCCCGGGCCGTGTGCCCCCTCGGCACGATCAGGGTGTACAGCAGGGACAGGCCGGTTCCGCCCACCAGGGCCAGGCCGGCGACGAACCCGAACCAGCGCACGGCCGCCACGGCCGCCAGATTGGCACCTCGCCCGCCCCCGCGGCGCCGGTGCAGAGAATTTCCGGTTTAAGCCGTTTGGGCCCCTGCCGGAGGGGTACTGGTAGGGTGCTAACCGCAGTTACACACGTCGCCTGGCGCGGCCTCCGGACGCATCTGTGTCCGGATCAGCCTGCCGCCGTGCCCGAGGGCCTCAGTAGAGGCCGGAGGCGGCCCTGAGAAGACCCGCTCTGCCGCCGCGCGCGGCCGGGCCCGTCACAAGGAGCATCGTTGGCTGACGCAGTTACCGAACTGTCCACGCGCCGCACCGGCCCCGGCACCTCCCGCCGGGCGCCCGCCACGGCCACCAAGACCCGGCGGGCCCGCCGGGCCCGCACCCGGGTAGCCCTGGCCGTGGCGGCCGGCGCGGGCATCGCGGCGTCCCCCGGGGTGGCCAAGATCGCCGCCGCCGCTCAGAACGGGGGCTCGGGCGCCGCCCGCCCCCGGCTGGTGCTAACCGCCGCCGAGGTCCCCGCCGGTCACGGCCGCGCCGTGTTCGGCCCGGACGGAGAGGGCCTCTCCGGCCCGGCGCCGGCGGCCACGCCCGAGCCGGCCCCGCCGACCGCGGCTGCGTCCGCCGCCGAGTCCTCCACCCACGAACTCGGCACGTTCCTCGTCACCTGCTACGCCCTCGGCGGCGCCACCGCCACCGGGGCGCACGCCGGCCCGGACAGCGTGGCGGTGGACCCGTCGGTCATCCCACTCGGCACCCGGATCGACATCGAGGGCGTCGGGGTCCGGGTGGCCGACGACACCGGAGGCGCCATCCACGGCCACCGCCTCGACATCTGGGAGCCGTCCGCCGCCGCCTGCGACGCCTTCGGACGCCGTTCCCTGTCGGTGAGCCTCGCCGGCTGACGGGGTCGACGCCGGGCGCGGTCAGCCGGCGCGCAGGTCGAGGTGGGCCTCCTGGCCCGGGTCGAGGAAGAGCTGGACCGCCGGTCCCGACACCCCGTCGGGGCCGGTGGCCCGAAGGCTCCACTCCCCGGCCAGCAGCGACAGCTGGTAGTGGCCCGTCCCGTCCGCCCTCACCTGGTGGACGCCGTCCTTGCCGGAGGCGGCCACCACCGCCGCCGGCACGTTGCGCACCAGGCACGGTTGAGCGACACCCCCACCGGACGGCGGGCAGCCGGGGCCGGCCACGACCGTTCCGGAGATCACCGCCGGGGTCTGGGAGGCCAACGACTGCCCCCCCGGGCCGCACCCGGCGCTGACGGCGGCCACAACCGCCAGAACCACCGCTACCCGACCCACCGTCGGCCCCGACTCAGCCCCCGGCCCCGACTCGGCCGCCGACCTGGCCGGCGCCGGTGAACACCGCCGCCCGGACCCCACGCTCCGACAGGTCGCGCAGGAACGGCACCGGCTCGGCCACCAGCTCGGCCAGGCCGCCGGCGCCGGGGCCGGCCAGCCGTCCCGCCGCCGCCCAGTGGGCCGCCAGCGCCGCCACCGCCCCGGTGGCAATCGAGGGTCGGTCGATGGCCCCGAGCACCCTCGAGTCGACCGCCGACCCCGACCGGCCGATGACCTCCACCCGCAGGGCACCGACCAGGCCCTCGCGATGGGGAGGGCGCAGCATCGGGAGGCGCGCCGTCAGCCGGTCGCGCCGCGACGCCGCCCGCCGGGCGCTGATGCGGGCGGCGGCCGGGAACGCCCGCTGGAGCAGGAGGGGCTCGGCCAACGCCCCCCGGTAGCAGTCACGGGGCCCCACCGGGTCCGGGAACCAGCACAGCTCACGCCCCGATCCGGCCCGGCGGCGGACCCAGCCCGAGGCGCCCCACTCGAGGCCGGCCGACGACAGTGACCGGTGGTGCTGCCGGGCGCAGGCGGGGCCGGCCGTGCCCGCGCTGGCCACCCGGATCTCGTCCACCGCGTCCAGCTGGGCCGCGCCGTGGGCGGCGATGACGCAGGACATCCCGGGGGAGAACCCGGCCCCGGCGACGACGGTGCGGCCCAACCGGCTGGCGTGGGCGTCCAGCTCGAGGAGGGCCGCGACCTCCTCCTCGCCGTCGGCCACCGACACCACGTGGGCGCCGGCGTCGAGCGCCGCCGCCGCCAGCCGGGCGTGGCCCGGGCCCCCGGCCAGCACCACCGTGTCGGGCCCCTCGGCCAGGGCCTCGTCCCAGGCCGCCAGCCGGGCCGGCCCACCGAGGGCGGCCACCACCGCCTCCGCCCGCGACGGGGTGCCGCCCACCACGCTCAGGGAGTCCACCGGGCCGACGGAGAGGAGCTGGCGGGCGGCCCGGGCGCCGACCACTCCCGGGCCGTGAAGGACGAAGCGGGCCACTACCGCAGGTCGGGCCCGGACAGCTCGCGCCAGGCGCCCGAAGGGGATTCGGGGGTCGGTCGGCTGCCCCGCAGCGCCACCCGCAGGGCCGTGGCAACCAGACTGGCGACGCCGAGGGCGACCGCCGCCCTGCGCAGGACTCCCACTGGCCGGGACTGTACCGGGCCGGCCGGCCGGCCGAGAATGGGGGATGCGACCCCGCCGGCCCGCCGCTCTGATGGTGGGCGCTGCCGGCCTCGCCGCCGCCTGCGCCGTTCCCGTCCACCAGGGGGTGGCCCGGGCCTCGACACCGGTCCCCGGGGCCCCGGCGTGCCCGATCTTCCCGGCCGACAACGTGTGGAACGCCGACATCTCCGGCCTGCCGGTCGACCCGCACTCGGCGGAGTGGCTGGCCTCGATGTCGGCGTCGACGACCAACCTGCACCCGGACTTCGGACCGTCAGGCGATCCGAGCGCCCCCTACGGGATCCCCTACACGGTGGTGGACTCCTCCCACCCGAAGGTGAGCGTCAGCTTCACCTACGCCGACGAGAGCGACCCCGGTCCCTACCCCTTCGGGCCCGACACGCCGATCGAGGGCGGCCCCAGCTCCACCGGGGACCGCCACGCCATCATGGTCGACTCGTCGACCTGCACCCTCTACGAGCTGTACGACGCCTACTACTCGTCCAGCGGATCGACCGCCGGTTCGGGTGCCATCTGGAGCCTCACCTCCGACGCCCTGCGCCCGGCCGGATGGACATCGGCCGACGCCGCCGGCCTGCCCATCCTGCCGGGGCTGCTCCGCTACGACGAGGTGGCGGCCGGCTCGGTGACCCACGCCATCCGGTTCACCGCCCAGCGGACCGACCAGGCCTACGTGTGGCCGGCCCGCCACCAGGCCGGGGCGGCCAGCGACCCGACCCTGCCCCCGATGGGAGCGCGCTTCCGGCTCAAGGCGGGCTTCGACATCTCGCACTTCTCGCCGGCGGCCCAGGTGATCCTGCGGGCCATGCAGCACTACGGGCTGATCCTCGCCGACAACGGGTCCGACTGGTACTTCACCGGGGCGGCCGACAACCGGTGGGACCCGGCCCTGCTGGACGAGCTTAAGACGGTGCCGGCGTCGGCCTTCGAGGCCGTCGACGAGTCCTCTCTGATGGTCGACCCGAACTCGGGGGCCACCCGCCAGGCGGCGCCCACCCAGGGCTACCGGATGGCCGGCGCCGACGGCGGCGTGTACGCCTTCGGCACCGCCGCCTTCTACGGCTCGACGGGCAACCTGCACCTGGCCCGCCCGGTGGTGGGCATGGCGTCCACCCCCGACGGGGCCGGCTACTGGCTCGTCGCCTCCGACGGCGGCATCTTCACCTACGGCGAC
>JAJPHE010000048.1 GCA_021325435.1 Actinomycetota bacterium
AAGGAGGTGACCGACAGGGGCTGAACCTGAAGCTCAGCGTCGGCCGCTACGCGGCCTCCGATGTACGAAAACCCCGGACTCCGCGTACGGATTCACCGGAATCCGCAGCTCGGCACAACACGCGCTGGGGCCGGGGTGCTCACGTCGCGGATGAGGTCACGGAAGCTGGCGTTGTCGTGCACCAGCAGGATCCGCGCCTCGCACTCACCGACCACCCGGAATGTGTGCGGCACGCCGCGGGGCATCGACACCCAGTGCCCGGCTCCGACGACCAGCTCGTCGTCGCCGCAGCGCACGACCATCCGGCCCTCGAGGATGTACCAGGTGTCGTCGAGGTCGTCGTGGACGTGCAGCGGGGGCGCGGAGCCCACCGGCAGGGTCATCTCGAGCACAACAGTGCCCGTTCCCGGTGCGCAGCGGTGCTCGACGACCAAGGTGTCGAGGAACCACCACGCCTGCGCTTCTTCGCTCCCGGGTGAGTCGATAACAGCGGTCGTCACTTCGGCCCCCTCCTGGCGAAGCCTGTCTCCGGTCTGGTAGTCAGGCATCCTTACGACATAATCGTAAGGTACCCTTACGACCATGTCAACGGATTCCCGCGCCGGAGATGACCCCGGCGGCGTGCCAACCCGGTACATCGGAGCCATGTTGCGGGTCGTCTGGCAGTGGGTCCGAGATGAGATGTACGCCGGTGTGGCTGCGGCGGGATACGACGATCTGAACGCCGCGCACGTCGATCTCTGGCGCTACCCGGGTCTCGACGGACTACGCCCAAGTCAGCTGGCCGACCACGTGGGGATCACGAAGCAGTCGGTCAACGACTTGCTGGGGCACTTGGAACGACACGGGTACCTCGAGCGCGTACCCGATCCCGCCGACGGAAGGGCGCGGGTGATCCGACTCACTCCCAGAGGACGGCGGCTCCAGGAGACCATCCACGGCGAGGCGCGGGCAGCCCAGCTGCGGATCGCCGCGATCCTGGGGCCGCGGCGCTTCGCCCAGCTGCACAGTTCTCTTGAGCTGCTGACCGAGATGTTCAGCTAGGGGCTTCACCGGCCGTCCCCTACGCCCCAGCCTGACCTGCCTCCCAATGTTGGCGATGTCGCCGGCCGGGCCGGATTCGATCTAGATCGTCGAAGGTCTGGTCCCAAATGGACCAGCTTTGGCTACAGTGGGACCAGTGGTCAGAGTCGAGTTCGAACGGGTCGAGGCCCTGGAACTGCTGGGGATGACCTTGGCGCACCTAAACGATGCCGAGACCAGGGCCGAGCTGTCCCCCCGGGTGCCCCTGCTGATGGCAATCCGCGACAAGCTGGCCTTGGCGCTCCGGGAGGAGTCATGAGCTATACGAACGATCAGGTGGCCGCCGCGACAACGTCGATGGATAAGTACCGTGCCGGCGAACAGGGCGAGGTAGGAGCGGCCCTTGTGGTCGTGGGCCTGAGCGCCGAAAGGGCGGCCAAGGAAGCGCGCCTTCGTGACGACATGATCCGTGTTGCCCATCGGGCCGGCGCCTCGCTCCGCCAGCTCGCAGAGGTCTCCGGCCTCGGCCGCAAGACCGTAACGGCGATCGTGTCGGACGAGCCGGCCGCGGGGGACTGAGAGCCGCAGCCCGGTTGGGCGGACCGGTCTGGTGAGTTGAACACCAGTAGCCCAAGAACCCGACCGCGTCAGGAGGCGAGAATGTCAGCTGAACGCCGGGCGCGAAGGCCTTGCCCCGCTACGACGTAGGCGAGGCGAACCTATCGAGGACTAGTTGGCGGTCAGTGGCAGTCCTTACGGTGAGGAGCTCGAGGTCGGGGTGGTCGGCGAGGATCTTAAGGAGGCGGGGCCGCCACCTACGGTGCCAGCTCAAAAGCCATACCCAATAGTCCAGGCGCTCCCGGGACCGTCGGAGCGATCTCCACGCACAACGCCGGAGGGGCACGTCGAACAAGACGACCGCGTCGGCGCGTCGGAGACGTACTTGCGGAGCGTCGTACGGGCCGAGATCCCCATCAGCAATCCAGCCATCACCCTGGAACGTCTGTTCTTGGAGTGTCTCCCATTCATCGGTGCTCAACGGGGTCAACCCCGGTTGCCAGAAGATCTTGTCGACCTCGACCCAGGCGGCCCCAGTCACCGCAGCGAGTTGCCGCGCAAAGGTGCTCTTGCCCGCCCCTCCGGGACCGAGAATGACGACACGCACCAAGGTACATAAGCAGGTGTTGCATCGGTGCCTGCCGGACTGGAACGAAGAGGCGTCGTCGCCCTCGCCTGTGTCGGTGATGAGACCCCAGTCCATTAGGTGTGGTTGAGCAGATTGAGGACCGTGACCCCGGCGGCGGCGTCCTCGTCCTCGAGCTCCAGCTCGGGGACGTAGCGGCGCACCGGGGCATCGAGGTCGACCTGTCCCCGGGCGACCAGGCCCATGACGGCGGTGGCGGTGACGGTCTTGGACACCGACCCCACGCCGAACATCGTGTCCCTGTCGATCGGGAGCGGGTTGTCGGCGCTGGTAATCCCGTGGCAGGAGACGGTCTCGGCGCCTTCGGCCCACACCCCGACAGCCACGCCCGGTTGACCGAACGTCGCCGCCGTCGCCGCCACGAACTCCGCCAGCTCACCAGGTTGCATATCGGTCCTCCTCTCCTTGCCGGTGGTGGCGGTCAATTCTCGACCGAATACGAGAGCTCGACGGAGCCGTCCTCGAAGGGGCGCGGCCGTCCGACGAGCTCGAGCGCCGGCGGCGGGGCCGCCGCCGACCACAGGGGAACACCGTCGCCAAGGAGGAGCGGCAGAACGACGACGTCCAGGCTGGAGAGGGCGCCGGCCTGGCACACCGCCTGGATCGTCTTCGGCCCGCCGACCAGGTGGACATCGCCACCCGACGGGCGGGAGCGGAGCCGGCGGACCAAGGCTTCGACCCCGTCGGTCGAGGCGACGACCCCCTCCGGCGTGCTGTCCGGCAGCGGGCGGGAGGTCAGGACGAAGACCTCCATGGAGCCCCATGGCCAACTCGGCGCCTCCAGGGCCGGCAGGAACGTATGGCGCCCCATCGCCACCGCGTC
Source organism: Actinomycetota bacterium (assembly GCA_021325435.1). Classification (GTDB taxonomy): domain Bacteria; phylum Actinomycetota; class Acidimicrobiia; order Acidimicrobiales; family JAJPHE01; genus JAJPHE01. The sequence continues at coordinate 3,051 of JAJPHE010000048.1, forward strand.
GCAACCCTGGATGAACTCGGGGTAGCCGTGGGAGCGGCCGGGGACGAACGCCCCCGACCGCGCCAAGGCGGGGATGCCGTCGCGGCCGGAGACGTATCCGTCCACGCTCACACCCATGCGGGCCTTTATGCGCATCATCGCTCCTTCAGCCCAGAAACTCGTGCAGGACGGGACCGAGAGCGTCCGGATTGTGCAAGACACCGTGGTCCTGTCCCTCGAGCACGACGTGGCGGGCGCCAGGTACGGCGGAGGCGACCGCCTCGGTGGACGCCGCCAGCCAGGGCATGGTGTTGGCGCCGTGGACAGCCAGGACCGGCACGGCGATGCGAGACAAGCGCCTGGTGGGCAGCTTCATCCCCCGACACGCTGCCAGGTCGTAGGGAAGGGTGTGGGCCAGGCCGGCGAACATGGCCCACATGGGACTCGCCTGCATGCCCTCGACAACTTCGTCGGGCATCCCGATGGCCTCGCTGAGGAACAGGGCGGCGGCGGCGTCCCGGCGCCCCACGGCCACCAGGGCCTGGATCCGCTCGGCGAGGCCGGTTCCCGGGCGAGGCCGCGACCGCCCCACGACGTAGGACGGCTCGTAGACCGCAATCTTCGAGACCGGGAGCCCGGCGGCGGCCGCCTCGAGGGCCAGGGCGGCTCCCGAGGAGTGCCCGAACAAGGCGGCCGGCGCTCCCACGGTCTCGATCAGCGCAGCGAGGTCCTCCAACTCCCGGTCGAGGCTGGGGGGCCGGCCGTCTCCGCTGTCTCCTCTGCCCCGTCGGTCGTAGAGCACCGCCGTGTGCTGGGATGACAGGACGTGAGCCACGCCGGCCACGGTCTGGCGGTCGTTGAAGGCACCGCCGATCAACACGACGGGATCCCCCTGGCCGAGGGTTTCGTAGGCGATGGGTGTCCCGTCGGCGGAGACGATCTGGGTCAGGGACTTCATGGCGTTCTCCTTGGTCTTGAACGAGGCGGGGATCGCCTCTCGACCATTGGTCGGAGCCGCCGGATCGACCTCTACATCAGAGCGCCCAATTGTTTCTTGGCGGGGCGTGTCCGGGAGGGGGGATCCCGTAGAACTCCAGGCGAGCGGTGACCGGGTGTGGCCTTGGCCACCTTCGGCGAAAGCCCCGGGCTCAGTGGCGGGACGGATCGACGGCGCCTGCCCGCAGATCCCGGGCCCGGCCGGCCAGGTAACGCTTCTCGGGGGCGCTGTTGGTGCGCCGGGCCGCTTCGCTGAAGGACTCGGCGGCGCCCAGGGCGTCGCCGGCCATGTCCAGCAGGTGCCCGCGCACGGCGAAAAGGAGGTGATGTCCGGCAATGCGCTCGTCGGTCTCGACCGAGGCGAGCAGGTCGAGGCCGGAGCTGGGACCGTGCACCATCGCCGCCGCCACAGCCCGGTTCACGGTCGCCATGGGATTGGGAGATACCCGGTCGAGGGTCTCATAGAGGGCCAGCACCTGGGCCCAGTCGGTCTCCTCGGTGCTGGGCGCCTCGTCGTGGACGGCTGCGACGGCTGCCTGGAGCTGATAGGCGCCGATCGGCCCCCGGCGCAGTGCTGCGGTGACGAGGTCGACGCCCTCTCTGATGGCGTCCTGGTTCCATCGGGCGCGGTCCTGCGCGGCGAGGGGGATCAGCTCTCCCTGCGGGGTGGTGCGGGCGGGGCGGCGGGCGTCGGTCAGGAGCATGAGGGCCAACAGCCCCTCCACCTCGGCGTCATCTGGTCTCAGCCGGAGCAGCTCCCGGGTGAGGCGGATGGCTTCCCGGGTGAGGTCGGGGCGGTGGATGTCGGGCCCCGAGTTGGTGGTGTAACCCTCGTTGAACACCAGGTACAGGACGTGCATCACCGCCCTCAGGCGTGATTCGAGCTGCTCGGGAGGGGGCATGGCGAAGCTCGCACCGGCATCGCGGATCCGTTGCTTGGCCCGGCTGATCCGCTGGGCCATCGTCGCCTCGGGCACGAAGAAGGCGGCAGCGATCTCGGCCGTGGTCAGACCTCCGACGGCCCGCAGGGTGAGGGCCACCTGGGACGGCGGAGTCAGCTCGGGATGACAACACAGCAGCAGGAGCAGCAATGTGTCGTCCCGGCCGCTCCCCTCGACGTCATCGATGTGCTGGAGAAACTCGGAAGGCGGGGCGCCGAGGACGATGCGCTCCTCCCTCCGCCGACGGGCGGCATCGGATCTGACCAGGTCGACCAGGCGGCGGCGGGCGACGGTGACGAGCCAGCCCTGGGGATTGTCGGGCAGGCCCTTGACGGGCCAATCGGCGGCCGCCGCCGCCAGGGCCTCCTGAACGGCGTCCTCACAGAGATCGAGGGCGCCGTGGCGTCGCAGAAGTGCGGCGAGGACCTGCGGCGTCAGCCGGCGCAGCAGGTCCTCCATCCCCCCGCCCGAGCTCACATTGCGGTCCCGGCCTCGTGGAGGACGGGCCAGACCTCCACCGCGCTGTGGGAGGCGAAGGGGTACTCGGCGGCGATCTCGAGGGCGCGGGCCTCGTCCTCGCAGTCGAGGAAGAAGAAGCTGGAGACGAACTCCTTAGCCTCCAGGTAGGGGCCATCGGTCACGGCCGGCACCCCGTCGCGGACCCTGACGGTCTTGGCGGTGAGCTCGTCACCGAGGCCGTAGGCGCCGAGCAGCTCCCCGGATTCGGCGTAGCGGCGGTTGAAGGCGTTCACCTCGGCGATGGCCCGGCCGGCCTCCTCGGGGGGGAACGAGGCCCACAGGTCCTTGTTGCCATAGATGATGACCATGTACTTCATGTGCTTCCTCCTGGATCGACGGTAGCCCCGTCGGGCTCGTCGGATCCTTGTCGGAGCCATCGGGCGAGTCTCGACGTCCGCCGAGGACCCTCATCCAGAGACCGTCGGAAATCTCCGGATCGGTGTCGAGACGGGCCTCCCCGCTCCGACTACCGGGCGCCAGGTGCCGTTCGGGCCCCGGCGGACCGAAAGGACAGAGACATGACTACCACGACGTCAATCATCCACTCACCGGGCCAGGCCACCTTTTCCTCTGGCCGGGGCGTGCCCATCCGCCGGGTGGTCGTCGCCGGCGTCGGCGCCGCCGCCCTGGGGGCCGTGGCCGCCAGCCTTTACGGCGTCGCCATCCGGTCCGCCGGGGTGCCCATGCAGGCCGGCTTCTTGGGGGCGTCCTCCGCCCAGCCTCTGCACATAGCCAGCTTCGCCATGGGCGTCCTCGTCTGCACATTCTGGGGGACCCTCCTGGCCGGCATCCTGGGACAGGTGGCCGCCCATCCGTCCCGGACCTTCGTGCGGGTGACGGTCAGCCTGGCGGCGTTGTCCCTCATCGTCCCGATCGGCGCCGCCCACACGGCGGGAACAACCAAGGCCGCCCTCATCGGTGCCCACCTCCTCGCCGCCGTCATCGTCATCCCGGTCCTCAACCGTGCGCTGCTGGGCCGGGCGGGAGGGAACCCGGGCGTGCAGGTCGGCGGTGTCCATGCGGCCTGAGCGGAAAGAGGCTGAGGACGAGGCCGGTGGGCGCCGGCCTCGTCCTGCCTGTCCCTCGCCCTAGGAGGCGCCCAGAGCGGACCCGGTCTCGAGCAGCGTCTTGAGACTCGACAGGACCGCGGGCCAGCCCTGCGAGATCCCCTCCAGCACGTGGCTGCCCGGCTCGAAGCCGTCATGGGTCACCGTGAGGCGGACCACACCGCCGCCGGTCTCCTCGATGTCGAAGGCGACCCTCGAGCGGGGCTCGTCCCGCCAGAGGCGCGCCATGTCGTCCTCCATCCCCACCGCGGCGGCCCACTCGGGTGTGATGCTGTGCCACGTGTAGGCCAGTCGGTGCCACGGATCCGACTCGAGGATCACCTGGCTGGGATCACTCACCACCAGGCCCACGTCCGGGTGCTCCAGATCCCAGGTCGAGCCCTTCTTCCAATCCGAGCGGAACGCCTTCGGCCCCGCCCGGTGATGGCGCCAGTAGCGGGTGGTCATCGCCGGATCGGTGAGGCCTCGCCACACCTCGTCCGGAGTGGCCTGGATGTGGATCACGTAGGTAAATGTCGTTGTCGGGTCGGTGCACATTGTCAGAGCCCCTTTCAATCAGTTGCCGAGCGGGCGATGACGCCAATCGCCATAGGCGACGGTTAATCCGCCGCCGTTGCCATGGCGGCGGAAAGAACCGCGGTCAGGCGGGAACGGGATGTCCCGGTGCGCCGCATCACGAGCTGGCCGGCGGGGACGGCTGCCAGTGCGGATGCTCCGCAGACCCAGAGCGCCAGGTGGAGTCCGCCCGCCAGCTCTTCAGTGGTTGCGACGCCGTGGGTGAGGAGGTGGGCGGCGGCGATCGACGAGGCGACGGCCACACCCAGCACGCTGCCGAGGTTCTGGGAGGTATTGAGGAGTCCCGATGCCACGCCGGCATCCTGGTTGGCGACGCCGGTAAGGGCGCCGATCGAGATGGGGATGAAGGCGAAGGCGGTCCCGAGTCCGCCGACGAAGAAGGGTCCGGCCAGGTCGGGCCAGAAGCTGCCGTGGACGGGGGTGTGGGTGGCCCACAGGATGGCCGCAGCGATGAGGGTCATGCCGGCGGTCATGACCGACGAGGGGGACGTGCGGGTCACCATCCTCTGGGAGACACCTCCGAAGGCCAGGGACGTGACCGAGGCCGTCATCCAGGCGGCGCCGGCCGCCAGGGCGGAGTAGCCGAGCACCTGCTGCATGTAGAGGGTGCCCAGGAAGACGAAGGTCAGGAAGCTCGTTCCGAGGAGCAGGCCCACGAGGTTCGAGCCGGCCACGCTGCGCTGCCGGAGCAGCGCCAAGGGCAGGAGGGGCGCCTCGGCTCTGGTCTCGATGACCAGGAACGCCCCCAGCAAGGCAACGCCGGTGGCGAGCAAGGCAACGGTCTGGCCGGCCCGCCAGCCGATCACCGGTGCCTGCGAGATGGCGTAGACGAAGATCAGCAGGGCCGAGGTGATGCTGACGGCGCCGAGGAGGTCGAAACGGCGCCCGGCATCCTGGCGCCGGCTCTCGGGAACCAGCGTCGGGACCAGCGCCAGGGCCAGGGCGCCGATGGGGACGTTGAAGAAGAAGATGTAGCGCCATCCGACGTAAAGAGGATCGCGTAATATACCGCTGGTGTGTGGGACAGTGGTGTGATGGTTACTTCCCCAACTTCGGCGGCTGCCGGTACTAGACCGGCGAAGGTGCCCAAGCCG
>JAJPHE010000127.1 GCA_021325435.1 Actinomycetota bacterium
CCAGCTCGTCGGGACGCCCCCCGAAGCCGGCCCGACGGTAGAGGTGGGCAACGTCCGCCCACGGGTCCGTACCAGCCACGCTCAGCATTAAGGCACGAGGATGTTAGAAGTCCGTTAGGGCCCGGCGACCGGGCTGGCCCTCTGGTCCTGCGCCGGCGAGGTCCAGCCTCGGTTTGATCTGCACGCGCAGGGCGGCGGTGACCAGCGGGGGCTTGTCGTAGACGGCTTCCATCCGGGCGTTGTGGCAGGCGAGCCAGAGGCCGGCCGCCCAGGCGACTTCTGTCTCCTCGGCTGAGAACTCGGTATGGCGCGCCTGTTGATAGGCAGAGGGGAACGCGGCGGACGCTTCGAGCGGCGCGAGCACGGGTTGGGCGTCACTCGGGAACGTGGCCGCGGCCAGGCCGGCGAGGGCCGGCTCGGGACGCCAGGCGAGGCTGTCCCCCTGCCGTATGCCTCACCTCTGCGGTGCGCTCTGGGTCGCTCGGCTCAGAGTGCAGCCTCGCTTGCGCTCCTACGGTGAGTGCAAGCCCCGAGTGGCTGTCGTGATTGCCCGGCCGTGTGGTGCCCGGCCGGCGATGATGTCGGGATGGGGGATGACACCTGGGCCCCGCTGGCCGACCGCTTCGTGGATGGCCATTACGGCTCGCTGCGGGGCCGGGTGCGGACCCACGTGATCGACGCCCATCTCCGCTGGCATCTCCCCCCGCCGCCGGCCGAGGTGGTCGATGTAGGCGGCGGAGGGGGGCATCAGGCGCTGCCGCTGGCCCGGGACGGCTATGAGGTGACGATCCTGGACCCGTCGTCCGCCATGCTGGCCCGGGCGGCCGAAGCTCTGGACCGAGAGAGTGAGGAGGTCCGCCGACGGGTCTCGCTGGTGGAGGCGGCCGGGGAGCAGGCTCAGGCGCTGCTCGGGGCTGGGCGTTTCGCCGGGGTCCTCTGCCACGGGGTGCTCATGTACCTCGACGACCCCGAGCCCCTGGTCGCCTCCCTGGCCGGGTTGGCCTGTGAGGGTGGGGTGATTTCGATCGCGGCAAAGAACGCCGCCAACCTGGCGGTGCGCCCCGCCCTGGCCGGGGACTGGAAGGCGGCTTTGGCCAGCTTCCAAGCCGACCGGCAGGTGAACGGACTGGGTCTGGACACCAGAGCCGACACGGTCGAGGGGCTGACCCGCCTGCTCGGCCGCTACGGCGTGGAGACCGTCGCCTGGTACGGAGTGCGCCTGTTCACCGATGGCTGGACTCCCGAGCGCCCCGCTCTCGACGACGATGACGACGTCCTAGCCGTCGAGCTCGAGGCCAGCCGACGTGACCCCTACCGGCAGATGAGCCGTCTGTTCCACCTCATCGGCCGGCGCCGAACCGAATGATCTGGGTGGCATCTCCCCTATCGCCGTCGCCGACTCTCGGGGCGGGGGGCTGGCTTTTGCCATACGGAGATGTGGCTCCGGCTCTCGCCGTCGAAGGTTGACCGGTCCCAGTCGGCCCATCGGTCGACGAGGAGGAGACCGGCCATGTGGGCCATGAGGTCGAGCTCACCCGGCCACAGGTAGCGGAACCGGGCAGACATCGCCCGCAGGCCTCCGTCGATCCGCCACCAGTGATGTGATGCCTCGGTCTGGGTGGCGAAGTCGTATTCGCCGATCCCCACGTGGTCGGGGGTGGCGTGGAAGACCTGGCGGGTCTCTCCGGGGGGGATGAGCCGCAGGTTGGGATGTAGTTCTCGATGACGAAGTGGCCGCCGGGTCGCAGGTGGTGGGCGGCGTTCTGGAAGGCGGCGACCTGGCCGTCTTGGGTCGTCAGGTTGGTGATCGTGTTGCGCACCAGGTAAACGAGGTCGAAGTCGCTGCCCACCCGGGTGGTAGAGAAATCGCCGAGGCTCACCTCGACGTCTGTCCCCTCGGCGTTCTGCCGTGCTCGGTCCGCCATGGCCTCGGACAGCTCGATCCCGTGCACCCGGAACCCGCGCCGGGCGAGCGGGACGGCCAGCCGGCCCGTTCCGATCCCGAACTCGAGGGCCGACCCGCCTCCGGCGAGGCCGGCGAGGAAATCCACCGTGGGTTCGATGACCTCCGGTCGGTGCAGGTCGGGCCACAACCGTTCGTAGTTGTCCGCGACCCATTCGCCGAAGGGCACCTCCAGGCCCTGATCGTCGCTCCCCTCGAGTGGGCCCGGTTGGGCTGTCTCTCGGCCGCTCATCGGTAGCGTCCCAGAGGCCGGTCGTAGGTGCGGGCGAAGTCGCCCACGAAGAGGTTCTCAGGCATGAGCGCCTCGCCCAGCGAGGCACCCGACTCGGGCGCGTCCATGCAATCTCCTTTAGGAGCGGCAACTTGTAGGACGTTCCCGGCGGCAAAGCCGCGTAGCCAAGCTCCGAGCATTCGCCCGGCCGCGTGAGCTTGATCCGGCAGCGTTATCCCGTCAAGGAAGATTCGGTGAGGCGACACCCCGGACACTCGCGGCGGGCGCGTAGCCCGACGTCGGGACGACGGTGGGAAGTGCCGAGAGCGGACGGGCTCACCAGACGGGGGCGGTCTTCGAAAAAACCTGACGGCGTATAGGCGCTCGGCCACACCACGCCGTTGACAGCGGATCGGCCCTCTAAATCTCTCCAACCCCGGCCGGCGCTCGACAGCAGATCCGCTCGCGCCGCCGCCCCGACCGAATCACCAACCGGCGACGCGGGTGACGAGCATCCACACCGGCGCGATGACGAGGAGCGAGTCGAGCTGGCGCAGCGCCGGCACCCGGGCGTCCCGGTCTCCCACGAGGGCGCCGGCCACGCTCGGGCCCAGCGGCACCAGGGCGGCCGCGGCCAGGCCGGCCAGCCACGGGGCCGACCCGGTGAGTGGCGAGGGCTGAACGACGGCCAGGCCGAGGGTGGCGGCGCCGATGGCGGCGACCCCGGCCGCCGCCCCCTCCCACGCCGCCGGCGCCCCCCACCCCACGACGTAGCGACTGGCGTCGTGCACCCAGGCCAGGGCCAGCAGCACGGCCACGGCCGTGACGCTCGCCTGGCGGGTGAGGACCACGGCCCCGGCGGCGGCCCCGAGGCCGCTGGCCAGGCCGGCGGTCAGCCAGGCCGAGGCCACGGGGGGGCCGGGAGGGGCCACCAGGGCGGCCGGCAGGGCTGCGCCGGGGCGCCAGCGGGCCAGTTCGCCGACCGCCCGGGCCCGGCGCCCGAGATCGGAAACGGTGGCCCGGCCGACCGGAGCCAGGGCCAGTGCCGCAGCGGCCACCACCAGGACGAGCCAGGGGATCCAACCGCCGGCGGAGGCCAACGTAACGGCGAAGCCGCCGACGATGGCGGTCAACGGAGCCGGCCGGATGTCGCGGCCCCGCCACGACCGGCACGCCTCGATGGCGGCGACGCCCACGCAGACGGCCAGCCACACGGCGAGGGTGATCTTCCCGCCGGCCACGGCAAGCCCGGTGGCGACGGCGTAAGCGGTGCCCAGCCGGCCCCGGGGGCCGGGGAGGGCCCGAACGGGGCGCAGGGGCGGGGTGGGGACGGCCGGCGCCGGGCGGCGGGGGGCGGTCGAGGCGCTCGTCACCGGCTCAGCGCTCCCCTCCCGACACCGGCGGCAGCACGGCCACCTCGTCGGCGTCGCCCACCGGGGTCGTCGGCTCGGCCGGCGACCCGTTGACCCACACCCGACTGGTCGACAGCACCTGTTCGAAGCGGTCCCCGTAGCGCGAGGACGCCGCCTCGAGGACGGCGGCCACCGTGTGGCCGGGGAGCTCGTCGCGGGCGGTGCCGGCCGCCTCGCGGGCGGCGGCGAACAACCTCAGGGTCGGCATGGCGGTCGAAGAAGGCGGGCCGGCGTCCGGCCCGTTGTTCTGGTCAGGCCCCCACCGGACCGATCTCGGCCCGGCCGTTGGCGATCACCAGATCGGCCCGGCTGTGGGCCTCGTAGGCGTAGACGTGGCGGTCGCCGGCCTTGCCGGCGTCGTAGACGGAGGTCACCACGTCGCTGCCGGGGAAGACATTCTTCGAGAAGCGCACGGCCAGCCGGCGCAGACGGGCGGGGTCGCCGTCGGCGACCAGGCGCAGCACCGCCTGGCTGGTCATGGCCATGGTGCACAGCCCGTGGGCGATGATGCCGGGGAGGCCGACGCTCTTGGCGAACTGCTCGTCGACGTGGATGGGCATCTGGTCGCCTGAGGCGTCGCGGTAGCGGAACGTCTGGTCGTCATCGACGTGGACTGAGTAGTCGCCCACCTTGCGACCCCGGGCCTCCTCCGGAAAGGTGTGGTCGGGACGGTCCGGGCCGGCGCTCTCGCCCTCCGACAACCCGCGGATGAACATCGTCACGTACTGCTCGAGGACAGCGCCGCCGTCCTCGGCGTCGTTGGAGGTCAGCCGCACGGTGAAGCGTGTCCCTGACGGGCCGACCCGCACGCTGAACGGCTCGGCCCTGGTCGCCAGGCTGCGCCCGGGGACCAGTGGGCGGTGGAAGTGCATGTCCTGCTCCCCGTGGACCGCCATCACCAGCGCCTGCGGGGGCACCACGTCGGCGACCACGGCCAGCATCCCGTCCCACACGGGCACCACACCGAACACGGGGGGCGCGTACTCACCGGCGCGGTAGGCGGCCAGGTCGTCGTTGGTGGCGGCGGCATAAGCCCGGGCCCGGTCCGGGTCGATGGCTGCCACCCGCTCGTCGTAGAGCGCGCCCAGCTTGTCCAGCGCAAGGGTCATGCCAGCCCCTCTGCCTCCGGCGCCCGTCATCAGGCGCTCCGTAGTCCGGCGGCGGAGAAGGCTAGTTAGGGCATCAACGGAGCCGCCACCGGGTCGCCGGGGCGGAGGTCGTCGCCGGCGACGTGGATCCAGCGGCCCGACAGGTTGGTTCCCGGGCCCCGCCCGACACCCGTGGCCCGCTCGAGGGCGCCGATCAGCCCGCCGTGGGTGACCGCCACCCACGATGCCGCCTCCCCGGCCAGGCGGCGCAGTGCCGCCCGGGCCCGGACGAGGACCGACTCGTCCGTCTCCCCGCCAGGCGGCCGGGCCAACCGACCCTCGCGCCACGCCTCCAGCTGGCCGGGCCAGCGCTCGACGATCTCGTCGGTGCGCAACCCGCTCCACCAGCCGATCTCGCGCTCGCGCAGGCGGGCGTCGACCACCGGGCCGGCGGCGCCGGCGGCCCGGGCGAGAACGGCGGCGGTTTCCGAGGCCCGCCGCAAGTCGGAGCACGCCACCGCCTCGATGCCGAGGGTCGCGATCCACCCTGCCGCCTCGAGGGCGTGGAGACGCCCGTCCTCCGACAGGGGCGCGTCGGCCCACCCCTGCCAGCGCCCTTCGGCGTTCCACTCCGACTGGGCGTGTCGGAGCAGAAGGATGCGGGCGGTCACGGCCAGGGCGTGGCGGCCCGGCGGAGGCCGGCGGCCCACTCCGCCTCCTCCTCGCCGAGCGGCGTCGTCGGCGGCAGCCCCAGCCGGTACTCCTGGAGCAGTGCACGCCAGTCGTTGGTGGCCTGAAGGTGGCACAGCAGCGCGCTCATCCCCCACACCACCCGGTCGAGGATGACGTAGGAGGTCGGCATGTTGAACGAACGGATCAGCGCGCCGTAGCGGCCCTGGATGTCGATGATCTTCTGCAGCGCCTCGGCCAGCCACTCGCGTCGGAAGGTGAAGCTGTCGGTGAGGAACGGCTCGTAGGGCGAGCTCACGTAGTCGTAGACGAAGTCGGCGTCGAAGCCGTGGGCGGGGGGCAGGAACCCGGCCTTCACGGCGGCGTCGACGGTTCCCTGCGGATCGCGAGCGAGGATGGCGTCGAGGATCGGCGTGAGCTGCTCGAACTCCCCCGCACTCCACCGCTTGACCAGACCGAAGTCGAGGAACGTGACCGATCCGTCGTGATGGAAGCGGTAGTTGCCGGGGTGGGGGTCCCCGTTGAAGACGCGGTGGCGGTGGATCGATCCTTGCGAGAACCGGAACAGCACCTCGGCAGCCCGCTGGCGGGCCGGCTCGTCGGCCGATTGGAGGAACTCGTCCCAGCGCTGTCCCTCGACCCACTCGCTGGTCAGCACCCGCCGGGCGCTCCGCTCGAGGACGACGCGGGGCACCCGTATGAACGGATGGCCCTCGTAGCGGGCGGCGAACTCCGCTTGTAATGCCGCTTCGAGCCGGTAGTCGAGCTCGTCCGCCATACGGGCCCGCAGCTCGTCGACGAGCGACTTCACATCCATGTTCTTGAGGGCGAACTGGGCGAACAGGCCGTAGAGGAGCTCGGCGTTGTCGAGATCGGAGCGGATCGCCTTGTCCACGCCGGGGTACTGCACCTTCACCGCGACCAAACGTCCGTCGGGCATGACCGCCCGGTGGACCTGGCCGATCGACGCGGCGGCGACCGGCACCGGGTCCCATTCGAGGAACAGCCGATCGGGCTCGGCCCCCAGCTCCTCGCGCACAACCTGCTCGGCGAGGCTCGGCGCCATCGGGGGCACGTCGGCCTGCAGGGTGGCCAGCGCCGCCTGCGCCTCGGGGGGCAGCCCCTCGGCGATGAACGAGATCATCTGGCCGGCCTTCATGATGGCGCCCTTCATGCCCCCGAGGACCTGGGCGACGTCCTCGGCGCTGCGGATGGCAAAGCTCTCCTCCAGGCGGGCCCGCTCCGCTTCGTCGGCCCAGCGGCCCCGCACCCGAACCACGCCCCAGTGCAGGCCGCGCCGGGCGGTGAGGCGCCACACCCGCAGCTGGCGCTCGACCCGGTGGCGCCGGTCAGGATCGGAAAGAAGAACGGCGCCCGCCGCCGCTCCGGCCGCACCGGCGGCGCCCGCCGCCGCCGCCGCCCGCACCGACAGGGACCGGGGCACGGTCCGTCAGGATCCGTGAGCTTCGCGCTCGGCCGCCGCCTGATCGGCCATGCAGAAGCGGGCGGCCGGTTGCGCCTCGAGGCGCTCCTCGTCGATGGGCTTGCCGCACGCCTCACACGTTCCGTAGGTGCCGTTGGCCAGCCGTTCGAGGGCGTGTTCGACGTCGCCCAGCTCCGCCTCCACCTGCTCGAGGATGGACAGGTAGCGCTCGCGGTTGAACGTCTCAGTGCCCACGTCGGCCTGGTGCTGGTCGGCGGCGGAGAGCTCGGACAGGTCGTCCTGCTCGGACTGAGACTGGAGCCCCTCTTCCTCGTAGCCGGCGCGCAGCCCCTCGAGGCGCTGGCGTTCTGCTTCGAGTCGTGCGGCGACCTCTGCGGAGTCCATCTCGGCCATGGTAACCAGCGCTCGACGCCGCCAATCAACGGTGAGCTGTCACCCGCCGGACGGGCGCACCACCTCGAACCACACGGCCTTGCCGGCGTCTCCGGGCAGCGGGCGCACCCCCCAGGCCGAGGAGAGCTGGGCCACCAGGGCCATGCCGCGGCCGGACACGTCAGTGGGCTCGGCCTGGCGCACGACGGGCAGGACCGGGCTGTGGTCGAGGACCTCGACCCGCAACGTGGTGTGGGTGAGGCGCACCACCACCTCGGGTTCCGAGCCGGCGTGGACGACGGCGTTGGTGACCAGTTCGCTGACGAGCAGCTTCACCGCATCGAGGGGCTGGCCGAAATCCCACTCCTCGAGCGTCGACTCGACGAAACGGCGGGCGGAGCCGGCGCTGCCGACGTCGGCCGCCAACCGTGAGCGGGTCTCGCGCCGCGCCTGCTCGACGACGTCCAGGGCGCCGGCGATCTCGGCCAGGCCGGTGACCAGGCGGCCGACCGGCAACCCTTTCTCGATGAAGCCGACGGCGCCCAGGGCTCGCACCTGGTCCTCGGCGTCGACGGCGGCGGTTCCCGAGACGACCACCACCCTGGCGTCGGGCGCCGCCTTCCTCAACTCCGGCAGGGCGTCCATCCCGGACATGCCGGGCATGGCCAGGTCGAGCAGGACGAGGTCGGGGCTCACCCGCCTGGCCACGTCGATGGCCTGGCTTCCGTCGGAGGCCTCGCCGACCACCCGGAAGCGGGGATCGGCGTCGAGGGCCATGCGCAGCAGTCGGCGGACGTCCTCGACGTCGTCGACGAGGAGGACACCCAGCTCGGTAACGGCGCTCATCGAACGCCGCCGGGTCGTCTCAGACCATGGCTGCCCGGCCCAGCTCCTCGGCCAGGCGCTCGTGCAGCTCGGCCAGCTCGGAGGGGAGGGCCAGGTCGCGGGGCCCGGCGTACACAGTCAGCAGCTGCTCGATGGGTCCGGTCACGTCCTCGCCCAGGCCGGAAGCCAGCGCCCAGAGGTCGAGCAGAGGGTTGACCAGGCGGCTGGTGCTGATCGGCTGTCCGCCAGCGAACTCGTCGCGCAACCCGGCAGCAGCGTCCAGCAGCTCCTGCTCTCGCTCACGCTCTCCGGTCACCATCCGCGCCGCCCTCCGTCGTACTTCGGCTGCCGTGCCTTTACGACAACCCTCTTCTTATCGACAACCTTCCCTTCCAGGGTGAGCCCCATGCAGCCTCTATCGCGATGAAATCACGCCGGGGGGCCCCGGTAGTGTTCCGCCGTGCCCTCCCGAGACACCCGGCGTTCGGCCCCCGCGCCCTCCCGGGCCGGCAGCAGGGGCCGGCCGGGCGGTCCGCCCGCCAAACGGCCCAACCGCAGCTGGCTGCCGGTGGCCGTGCCCGTCGGGGTGGTGGTGGCCGTGGTCGTCGCCTTGGTGCTGGTCAAGGTGGCCGGCGGAGGGAGCAGCACGCCTACCGCCGAGCCCGACCGCCAGCCGGCCCCCGCCGGCGTGGTGACGGCGGTCACGTCGGTGCCAGCCTCGGTGCTGGACACCATCGGAGCTCCGTCCGGGCTCACCCCGCCGCAACGGCTGCCGAAAGCGACCGTCTTGACCAAGGACGGCAAACCGGCCGTGGTCTACCTGGGCGCCGAGTTCTGCCCGTACTGCGCGGCGGAACGCTGGCCGATGGTGGTCGCCCTGTCGCGTTTCGGCACCTTCAGCGGCCTCAAGATCACCCACTCGAGCTCCACTGACGTGTTCGCCAACACCCGTACGCTGAGCTTCGTCGGGTCCAGCTACTCGAGCCCGTACATAACGTTCGACCCGGTGGAGTTCGAGAACAACCGCAACGGCCCCCTGGAGCAGCCCGACGCCATCCAGACCCGGGTGGAGGCCAACTTCGACAAGCCCCCCTACTCGGGTATCGACGGAGGCATCCCGTTCATCGACTTCGGCAACCAGTGGTCGATCGGAGGACCCAGCTACAACGTCCAGATCCTGCAGGGGCTCAGCTGGGAGGAGATCGCCTCTCAGCTGTCCGACCCCAACCAGGTGCTGGCCGTCGGGGTCGACGGGACCGCCAACATCATCTCGGCGGCCATCTGCCAGCTGACCGGGGGGCAGCCGGCGGCGGTGTGCGGATCGCCGGGCGTGCGGGTGGCCACCGGGCGGATCCCCGGAGCGAAGTGACGGCATTGGCCGACGCCGAAGTCGGCACGGTCCCGGACTGGTCCCCCCCTCGCCCGTCGCTGGTGTGGTTGACCGTGGCGCTGAGCGCGGCCGGGCTCGGGGTCTCCGGGTACCTGACGGCGGCCCATTACACCAGCCCGTCGCTTTTGGTCTGCAGCGCCAGCGGCGCCATCGACTGCGCCAAGGTGACGACGAGCAGCGCGTCGCGGCTGTTCGGCATACCGGTCGCCGTCCTCGGCCTGGTGTGGTTCGTGCCGATGCTCGGGTTGTCCCTGCCGGCGGTGTGGCGCAGCCCCGACAGTCGGGTGGCCGTGGCCCGACTGGCGTGGGTGACGGCGGGAATCGGCTTCGTCGTCTACCTCATCTACGCCGAGCTGTTCGTGGTCGGCGCCATCTGCCTGTGGTGCAGCACGGTGCACCTGGCCGTGTTCCTGCTGTTCGTCGCCGTGCTGAGCGCTGGCCTCCCGCAGCTCAGGCGCTGACGGCCGCCACCTCTACCGACGCCCGGCAGTACTTGCAGCGCAGCACGCCGTGGCCGGTGGCGACGTAGGCGCCCCTCCGCCCGCACTCGCCACACACCAGGAAGTGAGCGTCGTGGCGGGCGGACTGCGACAGCAGCCGGTCGAGGGCCTCGGTCAGCCCCAGTGCCGGTGCGTGGGTGCACCACGACATGCGGGCGACGTGGCCCATGGCGCCGAGCTTCTCGCGGAGCCGCTCGGCCACGCTGGGGGCGACCTCGGCGGACAGTCCGGGTGCGAGCACGGCCAGGCGGGCAGGGCCCAGCCGTCCCACCACGTCGGTGCCGCGGGCGACCGACGCCAGGTCGCGGGCGGTGGCCGCCACCAACTGGCTCGACCCCCGGGCCCGCGACCGGGGCAGGTCGACCACGAGAACGGTGGCGTCGCCACCCTCCTCCTCGCACCGGCGCTGCTCGGCCGACGTCAGCTCCATGAATCGGGTGCGGCCGACGACCCCGGAGGGCTTCTGGCCCGACCGACGGGAGGCCCGCGGCCACGACACCAGGCTGGCCAGCATCCTGCCGGCCAGTTCGGCCTCGCCGGCGCTGGCGGGGCTGCCGCCGAAGGCGAGGACCATGGCCACCACGGCGCCGTCGGGCCCGGCGAGGGGCAGGGCGGCGAAGGGTCGGGCTCCGCTGGGGGCGGCGAGGATGGAGTCGGGGTCCACCTCGTCGGGGACGGTGGCCACGACCTGCCAGCCGTCGCCTCGGGGCTCGGCCAGGGCGGCGACCTCCCACCCGAACAGGTCGCGCATCCACCCGAGGGCGTCGCCGGCGGCGCTGGCCCGGTCGGGATAGGCCTGCCAGCCCCCCAGGGCGCCAGGAACCGAACGGCTGTTCAGCAGCGTGTGCACCGCCCCTTCCTCGGCTTTCCCGACCCGGACCTTGAGAAACGGGGGTGTCACCGAAGCCTGCCGGGGCTCTCATTGCGGGCCGGCCCGCCGGGGGTATAGACGTTCGGCGTGGCCCGCGACCGTGACCCGGACCAGCCGAAGGGGATTCGCGCCCGCATGGGACGCGCCATCCTCGGCGTCCCTTTCATGCGCCGGTGGTACGCCCGGCGCCTCCTCAAGATGATGGACAAGGCCAAGGCCAAGAACCGTCAGCTCCCGCCCGAGCTGGCCCAACTGGAGGCGAACCTCTCCCGCCTGCCGAAGGCGCGCCGCTTCGAGGCCCTGGAGACCGCCCTGTCCGCCGGCGGCGGGGATCAGGCCCTCAGCCGCGAGATGAGGCGGGCGGCCGGCCGCCAGGGGCGCCAGAGCGGGCGGGGAGGAGCGCGCCAGCGGCCGGGCCAGCCCGTCTACCCGGTGCGGCCCAAGCGTCCCAAACCCCGCTGAGCGAGCCGGTCCCCATCGACGATCCGGCCGACGGCCGGCTGTCCGACTACCGGGACCTCACCGATGCCGGGCTGCGGCGCCGGCGCGAGGCCGCCGAGGGCGTCTTCGTGGCCGAGGGCCGCCTCGTCGTCCGCCGGCTGTTGGAGTCGCGCTTCCCGGTGCGATCGGTCCTGGTCAGCCCGGCCGGGCTGGCCGCCATGGAGCAGGATCTGGCGGCCGCGGCGGCGCCGGTGTTCGTCGCCGAGCCGGCGGTGCTGGAGCAGGTCGCCGGCTTCGATGTCCACCGGGGCGTGCTGGCCTGCGCCGCGCGGCTGCCGCTGCCCACCGCCACAGACGTGATCGAGGGAGCCCGCCGACTGGCGGTGGTCGAGGACCTCACCGACCACGAGAACCTGGGCGCCCTGTTCCGCAACGCCGCCGCCTTCGGGCTCGACGCCGTGTTGCTGTCACCGCGCTGCTGCGACCCGCTCTACCGGAGGTCGGTGCGGGTGTCCGTGGGGGCGGCCCTGACGGTGCCCTACACCCGGCTGGCCCCGTGGCCGGGGGGCCTCGAGCAGCTGCGGGCCCACGGATTCGCTCTCGTCGCCCTTACGCCCGACCCCGAATCCGAGCCCCTCGACGATCTGGCCCGACGGCCACCCGACCGCCTGGCCGTGGTGGTCGGGGCCGAGGGCCCGGGGCTGACGGACGAGGTCATCGCCGCCTGCGACCGGTCCGTTCACATACCGATGGCGCCCGGGGTCGACTCGCTCAACGTCGCCACCGCGGCGGCCATCGCCTTCCACCGCACCCGGCCTACCTAGAGCCGGCGCCCGTCGGTGACGCGCACCGCGCCAGCGAGCTCGACCGCCCGGGTGATCTCGACCGCCTCGAGGAGGCGGCGGTCGTGGGAGACGATCACCAGGGTGCCGGAGTAGGACTCGAGCGCCTCTTCGAGCTGCTCGATGGCCGGTAGGTCGAGGTGGTTGGTCGGCTCGTCGAGGACCAGCAGGTTGACCTCGTTGGCCTGGAAGCCGGCCAGCTCGGCCCGGGTGCGCTCCCCCGGTGACAGGGTGGCTGCCGGGCGGCCCACGTGCTCGGGACCGAGTCCGAACTTGGCC
Source organism: Actinomycetota bacterium (assembly GCA_021325435.1). Classification (GTDB taxonomy): domain Bacteria; phylum Actinomycetota; class Acidimicrobiia; order Acidimicrobiales; family JAJPHE01; genus JAJPHE01. The sequence goes on from JAJPHE010000127.1 coordinate 12,329, forward strand.
AGGAGGGAACGGGCCTCGGCCACCGGCATGCCGGTGTGGCTCATGAACGCATCGAGGAGGGGGCGGTCGGCGTCGAAGGCCGACCGCCGCTGACCGAGCTCGCCCACGATCACCGACGGCCCGATCCACCGCGAGCCCTCGGCCGGTGCCAGCCGGCCGACAAGCAGCTCGATCAGGGTGGTCTTGCCCGAGCCGTTCGGTCCGGTCACGGCGACGCGCTCGGCCCAACCGATCTCGAGGTCGACGGGGCCCAGGACGAACCGGCCCCGGCGCACCACCGCGCCGTCCAACCGGGCCACCACCGTGCCGGAGCGGGGCGCCTGGCGGATCGAGAGCCGGAGGTCCCAACCCTCCCACGGCTTGTCCACCGCCTCCAGGCGCTTCAGGGCCATCTCGGTCATGCGGGCCCGCGACGCCAGCTTCTCCGTGCGGTTGATGCGGAAGTCGCGCTGCGCCTTGTCGTTGTCGCGGGGGACGCGCTTCTCGCGGCTGACGCCCGACGTGGCCCACTGACGCTCGCGCCGGGCCCGGTCCAGCAGCTCCCGGCGCTGGGACTGGTAGGAGGCGTAGGACTCCTCGGCGTGGCGACGGGCGGTGTCGCGTTCCTCGAGGTAGGCCAGCCATCCGCCGGCGTACTCGGTGCCGGTGCGGGTGTGCTCGTCGATCTCGAGCACCGACGTCACCGTGCGCTCGAGAAAGGCGCGGTCGTGGGAGACGACGACGAAGCCGCCGCCGCCACTCACGAAGTCCTCCAACCGTGCCAGCCCGTCGAAATCGAGGTCGTTGGTGGGCTCGTCCAGCAGAGTGAGATCGAAGCGCGACAGCAGCACCGTCGCCAGCTCCACGCGGGCCGCCTGCCCACCGGACAACGACCCGGTCGGGTTGTCGGCCACCGATGCGTCCAGGCCCAGATCGGCGAGGGCGGCCTCCAGCCGGGCGTCGAGGTCGGCGCCGCCGAGGGACTCCCAGCGCTCGAGGGCCGACGAGTAGCGGGCCCCGGCGTCGGGCTCGTGGCGGCTCATGGCCTCGGCGGCCCGGGTCAGCTCCTGCTCGGCGGCCTCCACGCCGGTCCGGCGCCGGAGGTGCTGCCGGACCGTTTCGGTGGTGCTGCGCTGCCGTTCCTGGGCCAGGTAGCCGACGGTGGCCTCGGGCGGCGACAGCTCCAGGCGACCGCGGGCCGGCCGGTCCAGGCCGGCCAGCAGCCGCAGGAGCGTGGTCTTCCCGACACCGTTGGGGCCCACGACGCCCATGCGGGTGTCCGGGCCGACCACCACCGACACGGCGGACAGGACGGTCAGCGGGCCGCGCTCGTAGGACAGGGCGTGGGCGGTGAGGGTGGCAGAACGGCGGGGACGGGCGAGCACGACGGACCTCCGGGGCAGAGACGGAAGGGGGACCGTGGGCTCAACGCACGCGCCCAGCGTACGGCACCGGCCCGCGACCGGGGCCGAATTGCGATGGTGGTGGGGGCGGCGGGGATCGAACCCGCGGATCTTCTGATTAAAAGTCAGCTGCCTTACCGCTTGGCTACGCCCCCGGCACGAGGCTAGTCACCGCCGCAGCCGCTCTCGTCACACGCGCCGGCCGCGAGCCCTTCGAGCACCACCCGGGCGATGGTCGCCTGGGCCTGCAGCTGGTCGGGGGTGAGGCGGTCCACGAAGCTCCGCCGCACCGCGCCCACATGTCCGGGGGCCGCCGCTTCGATGGCCGCCCGCCCCTCGTCGGTCACCGCCACGAACCAGCCCCGCTGGTCGGCCGGGCAGCTTTCGCGGGCCACCAGACCCCGCTCGGCCATGCGCGACAGGTGATGTGACAGCCGGCTCTTCTCCCAGCCGAGCTCCCGTCCCAGCTCGAACGGGCGCAAGCGCCCGTCGGGCTGCTCGGTGAGAACCACGAGAACCCCGTAGTCCTGCAGCGACAGCCCGGACTGGCCCGACAGCTGGCGGTTGAGGACCGCCGACAGGGCGGCGTGCATCTGCTGCAGGCCCTTCCACGCCTCGCGCTCCTCGACCGTCAGCCAGCGGGCCGGGCTCGCCTTGGAGCTCTTCGCTGTCTTGGCGCCGCTCATTCAGGCCGCCAACCCGGCGTGCATCTCCCACACCAGCACCTCGGCGGGTTCGACGGCGGCGAGGCGGTGGCCGCCGGTGGCGGTGAAGCGGACAGCATCGCCTTGGCGGAGGACGCCGGACCCCTCGAGCTCGACCGTTCCCCGGGCCACGAAAAGGTGGACGTAGGGGGCGTCGGGAAGGGCAACGGCGCCCTCGGGCAGCAGCCGGGCCACGTGCAGGGCGGCGTACCGGTTGCGAATACGGATCGCCGCCGAGTCCGAATGCTGCTCCATGCCCGAGGCCACCGGCACCAGACCACCAGCCAGCAGCTCGGCGTCGATCTCCGCCTGCTCGTATCCGGGTCGGATGCCGTTCTCATCCGGCGCCACCCACATCTGGATGAACCTCACGGGCTGCTGGTGGGAAGGTCCGCCCCGCAGCTGCCACGAGTCGTTCTTCTCCGAATGGAGGATGCCGGTGCCTGCGCTCATGCGCTGGGCCAGACCGGGATAGATCAGCCCCTTGTTGCCCTCGGAATCCTGGTGTACGAGCGAACCCTGCAGGACCCAGGTGACGATCTCCATGTCGCGGTGAGGGTGGGTGTCGAACCCGGTACCCGGGGCCACCACGTCGTCGTTGTTAACGAGCAGCAGTCCGTGGTGGGTGTTGCCGGGGTCCCAGTGGTTGGCGAAGGAGAACGAATGACGCGAGTCGAGCCAACCGACGCGCGTGCTCGTCCGGCTCTCCGCCCGGCGGATGTCCACCCCGGGTGGCGCCTTGGTCGTGTCCGGCATCGTTGTCTCCGTTCTGACGAGTCGGGGTGGCGCCGTAGGTCGGCGCCACCCGGGCCCGTGTCGGTCAGGCGGACTGCTTGATGGCCGCCACCTCGAACTCGAGGACGACCTTCTCGCTCACGAGGACGCCGCCGGCCTCCAGGGCGGCGTTCCAGTTCACGCCCCAGTCCTTGCGGTTGACGGTGACGTTGCCTTCCAGACCGATGCGGCGGTTGCCCCAGGGGTCGATCGCCGTGCCGGTGTATTCAAAGTCGATCGTCACCGGCTTCGTCACACCCTTGATGGTCAGATCCCCGGTCACCCGGTATTGGCTCTCGCCGGCGGGCTCGACCTCGGTGCTGACGAACGTGATCTCCGGATAGGTCTCCATGTCGAAGAAGTCGTTGCCCCGCAGGTGGGCATCGCGATCGGCGTTGCGGGTGTCGATGCTGGCGGCCTTGATCGTGACCTCGAGATGCGAACGCGAGGGGTCGGCGGCGTCGAAGTAGCCCCGTCCCTCGAGCTCGTTGAAAGAGCCGCGGACCTTGGTCACCATGGCGTGGCGGGCGACGAATCCGATGCGGCTGTGGGTGGGATCGAGAACGTAGTCCCCGGTCAGTTCCTGGACGTCCTGGACGCTCGTGACGGTCATGATCTCACTCTCCGTTGGTTGACATTTCAACAGCACCCTCTAGAACCTAGTTGACATAGCAACTATTCCCCGGGGGTCATCATGGAGGCCGTGCAGGCCCGACCGGTGTTCGTCGACGAGACCGGTCGGCGCCGGCGGCGGGCGGCCCGGGCCGGCCGGACGCTGGCTGTTCTGATCGTCGCCTACCTGGTTCTCCTCGGCATCAGCTTCGCCCGTCCCCCCTGGGCACCCCGCCTCTCCCTGCCCGGGGTCGGCACCGTCCTGGGCCCCGCCGGCCAGCACCGCCCGCCCTCCCTCGGGCCCTCGGCCAAGGTGTCCCCCCTCCCCAACCTCAACCCGGCCGCCCCCGCACCCCCGGCGCCGGCACCGGCGCCGGCGCCGTCGACCACCGCTCCCCGGCCCCGCATCGGCGCTTCGACGGCCCCCACCACCACGGTGACCACCTCCGCCTCGACCTCGACGACGACGGGAGCCACCACCACGTCGGTCCCCGGTCACCGCCACAGCACGACCACCACCTCCTCCACCTCCACGACCACGCCAGGGCGGAAGCCGTGACCGCGGGGACCGGGCGGCCCGGTAGCGCGGGACATCCGCCGCCCCGGCGGCCGATGAGCAGGGCGAGGCTGCTCTGGTATCCCGACGGCCACTGGCTCCTCTTCGGGATGCTCGTGGGCGCCCTGCTGGCTGCCCTCCTCAGCCAGGGCTACGACCGCCACGAGGTGGGCGTCTCGTCGACCGTGGCGAACGGGACGCCGGTGGCGTCACTAGCCGGGGCGGGCCCGCTGTTGGACCTGTCGGGGACGAGCGTCCGGTCCCTCCGACCCCCGGCCGGGGCGGTGGCGCTCACCTTCGACGACGGGCCCGACCCCACCTGGACGCCGAAGGTGCTCGCCGTGCTCGGCCGCTTCCACGTGCCGGCGACCTTCTTCGTCGTCGGGTCGCAGGTGCTCGCCCACCCCGCCCTCCTGCGGCGCGAGCTGGCGGCGGGCGACGATGTCGGATCCCACACCTTCACCCACGCGGACCTCGGGGCGGTGTCCGGCACCCGGGCCAATCTCGAGCTGTCGCTGACGGAGACGGCCCTGGCCGGGGCGGGAGGGATCAACGCCGCGCTCCTGCGGCTGCCCTACTCGTCGACGCCCGCCGGCCTGACCGTCGAGCAGCTGCGGGCGGCCAAGGACGCGGCGCGGTTCGGCTACCTGGTGGTGCTGGCCACCAACGACAGCCAGGACTGGCGCCGCCCGGGAGTCGACCGGATCATCGCCAACGCCGTCCGGGCGGCAGGCGACGGGGCGGTGGTGATGTTCCACGACGGGGGCGGCGACCGGGCCCAGACCGTCGCCGCTCTGGAGCGACTGATACCGATGCTGGCCGCCCGAGGCGACCGGTTCGAAACGGTGGCGGCCCTCGCCGGGCAGCGCCACTCTCAGGTGGACCCCCCGATCTCGCTGGGGCCGCACCTGCAGGGCGTGGGGTTGATGTGGGGCATGTCCCTGGCCTTGGTCCTGACCGCCGTCCTCACCTGGCTGCTGGTGCCCGTCGCCGTCCTGGCCGCCCTCCGCACCGTCCTCGTGCTGCTGCTCGCCCGTCGTCACCGACGGGCCACCCCTCCGCCGGGCGAACACTCACCGGCGGTATCGGTAGTCGTGCCCGCCTACAACGAAGAGGTCGGCATCGCCGCCACCGTGCGCTCCCTGGCCGCCAGTCATTACCCGCAGTTCGAGATCATCGTCGTCGACGACGGCTCGACCGACGCCACCTCGGAGCAGGTCACGTCGCTGGGGCTACCCATGGTGACGGTGCTGCGCCAGGCCAACGGCGGCAAGGCCGCCGCCCTCAATACCGGCGTGGGTCACGCCCGCCACGACGTGATCGTCATGGTGGACGGCGACACCGTGTTCGAGCCGGACACCCTGGCCTGTCTGGTGCGTCCCCTCGCAGACCCGACTGTCGGCGCGGTGAGCGGCAACACCAAGGTCGGCAACCGCCGACGACTGCTCGGCCGCTGGCAGCACATCGAGTACGTCCAGGGTTTCAACCTCGACCGGCGCCTGTACGACGTGCTGCGCTGCATGCCGACCGTGCCCGGCGCCATCGGCGCCTTCCGGCGCGAGGCGCTGGCGTCGGTCGGCGGCATCAGCACCGACACCCTGGCCGAGGACACCGATCTCACCATGGCCCTGCACCGACGCGGTTGGCGGGTGGTGTACGAGGACTCCGCCCGGGCGTGGACGGAGGCTCCCGCTTCGCTGCGGGCGCTGTGGGCCCAGCGGTACCGGTGGTCGTACGGGACCATGCAGGCCATGTGGAAGCACCGGGCCGCCTTCGGTGAGGGAGGTCCCCTCGGACGGGTCGGCCTCCCCTACCTGACGCTGTTCCAGGTCGTCCTGCCTCTGCTGGCGCCGGTCATCGACCTGTTCGCTGTCTACGGCCTGCTGTTCCTCAACCCCGGTCCGGTGCTCGGCTACTGGCTGGGGTTCAACGCCCTGCAGGTGGTGGTGGCGGCCTATGCCTTCCGCCTCGACGGCGAGTCGCTCCGGCCGCTGGCCACCGTCCCACTGCAGCAGTTCGTCTACCGCCAGCTGATGTACCTGGTGGTGATCCAGTCGGTCATCAGCGCCGCCACCGGGGCCCGGCTGGGGTGGAACAAGCTCATCCGCCACGGCGGCATCGAGCCGGCGGTCCCCGATCAACCCCTGGCCGGCGACCAGGCGTGACCAATTCGGCGCGGGCGGCGCCGGCGGCGGCCAAGCTGTTCGCATGGAGCCTCGCCCGGCCGAGACCTGCGCCGAGTGCGGCTTCGACAGCGGAGCCTGGCGGATCGGCGACGCCGTCACTCTCCTCGGTGCCCTGGGCGAATGGTGGTCCGGCGCCACGTCGGGGCTGGACCCCTCCGTCCTGAACCGTCGTCCGGCCGATGCGGTGTGGTCCACCCTCGAGTACGGGCTGCACAGCGCCCTGGTGACGGCGATGAACCGGGTCGGCGTGGAGATGATCCTGGCCGAGGACGGCTGCCGCCTGCCCCGGCCGCCGGCGTTGCCCGATGCCGCCGGCTCGGCAGCTCTCCTCCTCGACCGCGAGGCCGTGGTGGACGACATCGGCCGCGAGGGGTCGGCCTTCGCCGAGGCGGCCCGGCGGGCGGCGCTCGGCGCCTGGCGCCACTCCGGTGACCTCGCCGGCGACCCACTCCGGGCCGACTGGCTGCTGTTCCACGCCGTGCACGACGCCACTCACCACCAACTCGACGTGGCCCGCGGCCTGGCCAGCATGGGCGAGGGGACCCCGGCCGGCGTCGGGACGGTATTTCAGATCAACACCTCCGACGGCGGGGTGCCCAAACTCCCGGTGGCCGCGGCGCAGATCGGCTGGCGTGGGCTGGTCGGAGACCAGCAGGCGGACCGCAAACACCACGGCCGGCCCTTCCAGGCGCTGTGCCTGTGGTCGGCCGAGGTGATCGACGAGCTGGCGTCGCAGGGTCACCCGATCGGCCCTGGCAAGGCCGGCGAGAACGTGACCGTCTCCGGCCTGGTGTGGGACAGCCTGCGCCCGGGCTCGCTGCTGCGGCTCGGCACGGCGCTGGCCGAGGTGTCCTTCGCGGCGACGCCGTGCGCCAAACAGCGGGCGTGGTTCAGCGACGGCGACTTCGGGCGCATCGACTACGACCGCAACCCGGGCCTGGCCCGCTGGTACGCGTGGGTCCGCCAGCCCGGTGCGGTGCGCGTCGGCGACGCCGTGGTCGTCCAACCCCGGGACGCCATGGTTCGCCCGGCGGCCGGCTGACGCCGTCGGCGAAAGGCCCGGGTAGGGTCGGCCGGGTGAGGCCTCGGGCGATCCTGCAGGGGGTGCTCTTCGGACTGGGCCGCAAGCTGCCGCCGGGAGCGGTGCGGGCCATCAACCTCGCCCGGGGCATCGACGCCCCCCGGCTGGTCGAGCTTCCGCCCGGCAAGCGGCCGGTGGTGGTGGCGCCCCACCCCGACGACGAGCTCATCGGGTGCGGCGGCACCATCGTCAAGCACTCGGCGGCCGGCCATCCCATCCATGTGGTGATGGCCACCAGCGGCGAGCGCTCGGCGAGCTTCGTGGGCAGCGACAGCGGCTCGGCCCGGGCCCAGCGTGAGGGGGAGGCGCTCGCCGGGCTGAGCGAAGTGGGGGTGGAGGCCGACCGGGTGACCTTTCTCCGCCTCAGGGAAGGGGAGCTGGAGGGGGCCGATATGGGCCCGATGGCCCGGGTCCTCGGAGCGCTCTCCCCCGACCTGCTCTACGTGCCCAGCCCGGGCGACGGGCACGCCGACCACGCCGCCACCTCGCGCCTGGTCGCCGCCTGCCTGACCCGGCTGCCCACCGTGCGTCACGTGGCCCTCTACGAGGTCATGACGCCGGTGTATCCCACCGTCGTGGTCGATATCTCCGAACAGGTGGGGCCGAAGCTGGCCGGACTCCAGCGCTACGAGAGCGCCCTGGCGTCGGTCGACTTCGTCCACACCTCCCGGGGGCTGGCCGCCTACCGCTCCGTGCACTGCATGCACGGTCGGGGCCACGCCGAGGCCTTCACCCTCCTGCGCCCGGGCGACTTCGCGCTCCTCGCCCGACAGGAGCCGGCGCCGCGGCCATGACCACCCCCCCGGTGGCGAGCGTCGAGGGCCTGCTGGAGGGGGCGGAGCACGAGCAGGTGGTGTTCGGCCACGACCGGGACACCGGGCTGAGGGCGATCATCGCCATCCATTCGACCGCGCTGGGACCGGCGCTGGGCGGCACCAGGTTCAAGGCCTACCCGGACCTCGGCGCCGCGGTGCAGGACGTGCTGCGGCTGGCGCGGGCCATGACCTACAAGAACGCCGCCGCCGGCCTCGACTTCGGTGGGGGCAAGGCTGTCATCGTGGGCGATCCGGCTGCGGTGCGCTCGGAGGAACTGATCCGCTCCTATGCCCGCCACGTCCACCGGCTCGGCGGGGCCTACCTGACCGCCGAGGACGTGGGCACCACCCAGGCGGACATGGACCTGATCCGCCAGGAGACCCGCTACGTGACCGGCACCAGCCCCGAGCTGGGCGGCTCGGGCGACCCCTCGGAGGCCACGGCGGTGGGGTTGTTCGCCGCCATGAAGGCGGTGGCCGCCCATCTGTGGTCGACCGACGACATCGGCGGCCGTTCGGTGACGATCAGCGGGGTGGGCAAGGTTGGCTCGCACCTGGCCGCGCTCCTGGCCGGTGCTGGCGCCCGGGTGGCGGTGGCCGACGTGAACGCCGAGGCGGCCCGCCGCACCGCCGAGATGACCGGCGCCGAGACGGTGGACCCGGATGCGGCGCTGTCACGCCGGTGCGACATCGTCTCGCCGTGCGCCCTCGGCGGCGTGCTCGACGCCGAGTCGATACCGAAGCTGCAGTGCCGGGCCGTCGTCGGCGCCGCCAACAACCAGCTGGCCGACGACTCGTGCGCGCCGGCCCTGGCCGAGCGCGGCATCCTCTACGCCCCCGACTTCCTGGTCAACGCGGGCGGGGTGATCAACATCTCCGAGGAGGTCGGCGGCTACGACCGGGAGCGGGCGTTGGCCCGGGTCGCCGGCATCGGCGCCACCCTCACCCAGGTGCTGCAGCGGGCCGCCTCGGAGGGGACCACTCCGCTGCAGGCCGCCATCGACCGGGCCGAGGAGCGGTTGGGCGCCGCCCGGGTCAGGGCAGCCGGGCGGTGAAGAGGATCCGCTTGAACGGATAGAAGTAGGGCGAGCGGTCGCCCAGCACCTCGCGCAGCCGGGTGCGGTAGCGAACCAGATAGTCACCGAACAGATCGTCGGCCATGACCGCCCGGTAGCGGTTGAGGGTGGTCCCCTTCACCCACTCGACCACGTCCGCCGTGGAGGCCAGGCGGTGGCCGTAGACCTGGAGGCGGACGTGCTGGCGTTGGAAGCCGAGGTCCCAGAGGATCTCGGCGTAGCTCTCCGGGGACAGCACCCCCCGGACCGAGTCGGGGGCGGCCGGCCGGTCGGCGAGGGCGGCGCCGAAGGGCTCCTCGGCGGCCACTTCCTCCGCCACCCAGTGGGACGGGTGGTCGCCGTTGGCCGGCAGCTGCACCGCCAGCTGGCCGCCCGCCCGCAGAGAGGCCGCCCAGCGGCCCAGAACGGCGGCATGGTCGGTGACCCACTGCAGGGCGGCGTTGGAGAACACCAGATCGAGTCCCTCCGACCGGAAGGTGGCGATGTCGCCATGGGCGAAGGACAACCCATCGCCGGCGTGTTCGGCCGCCCGGGCCAGCATGGCCGGGCTGTTGTCGATGCCCACGGTCTCGGCCAACGAGAGGGCCCGGTGCAGGCCGGCGGTCAGCTGGCCGGTGCCGCAGCCGAGGTCCACCGCCCGGCCGCCGGCACACCCCTCGACCAGGCCCACCAGGTCGTGGAACGGCAAGGCTCGCTCCGCGGCAAACCGCTCGTATTGGTCAGGGTTCCAGGAGTCGGGGGCGGCGATCACCCTCCACTTGTATCACACTTGTATTACTCCCGGCCAGGACGAAATCAGCTTCGCCTCATGCCCGCCTGCTTCCGGCCGATGAGGCGGGAGCAGCGGGTCCGGGGCAGCCTTTTCGCCGAGATGCTCCGGGCCCGCTTCAGATCTTTCCGGCGTCCGCCGCCGCCTGCTCGGCGGCCGCCAGCTCGCCCTCGATGATCTCGAGCCCGCCGTGCCAGAAGGCGGGATCCGACAGGTCGCAGCCCACCAGCCGGGCCAGCACGTCGGGGCTGTCCGAGCCGCCGGCGGCGAGCAGCTCGAGGTAGCGGGGTACGAAGCCGGCGCCGTTCTCCTCGTAGCGTCGGTAGACCGACAGCGAGAGCAGCTGACCGTAGGCGTAGGCGTACACGTATCCGGGCGTCGAGATGAAGTGCGGGATGTACGACCACCACGACCGGTAGCCCTCCGTCACCTCGACCGAATCACCGAACATCTCGGCCTGGCTGTCGGCCCACAGCTCGCCCAGGCGGTCGACCGACAGCTCCCCCTCGTGGCGACGGGCGGTGTGGACGAGGTGCTCGAAGCGGTTCATGGCCGTCTGGCGGAAGACGGTGGCCACCGCTCCGTCGACGTGCTCGGCCAACAGGGCGAGACGCGACTCGGCGTCGGTCGTCTGGCCCAGCAGCCGGCCGAACGTGACCGTCTCACCGAACACCGACGCCGTCTCGGCGAGGGTCAGCGGCATCTCCTGGTGGAAGATCCCCTGGCCCGAGGCCAGCACGCCGTGGATGCCGTGCCCGAGCTCGTGGGCCAGGGTGAGGATGTCCGACCGGCGTGACGTGAAGTTGAGCAACAGGTAGGGGTGGACCGAAGGCACGGTGTAGTCGCAGAAGGCCCCCGGCCGCTTGCCCGGGCGCACCGGGGCGTCGATCCACCGCTCGTCGAAGAACCGCCGGGCGATGTCGGCCATCTCGGCGGAGAAGGAGGCATAGGAGTCCAGCACGGTGGTGCGGGCCTCGTCCCAGCCGACCTCGGGCTCCTCGGCCGCCACCGGCGCCATCCGGTCGTAGTCGGCCAGCCGGTCGACCCCGAGGAGGCGGGCCTTCAACCGATACCAGCGCTGGGCGATGTCATAGCGCGAGCGCACCGCCTCGACCAGCGCCTCGACCGACTGGTCGCTGGCCTCGTTGGCCAGGTTGCGGCTGGCCAGCCAGTGGTCGAAGTGACGCAGCCGATCGTCGATCGCCTTGTCGTAGAGAAGGGTGTTGTAGACGAAGGCCCGGGTCCGCAGGCCGGGCGCCAGACCCTCGGTGATGGCCTGGGCGGCCTGGCGGCGCTTGTCTCGGTCGGCGGAGCGCAGGCGGGCCAGCCCCTCCTCGAGGCCGACGGTGGCCCCGTCGAGCTGCAGCTCGACACCGGAGATGAGCTCGTCGAAGAGCCGGTCCCACGCCATCGGCCCGGTGACGGCCTTCTCGGTGAGGATCCGCTCCTCGGGCTCGGACAGCAGGTGGGGACGCATGCGCCGCAGCACCTCGAGGTGGTGGCGGCAGAAGGTCAGCTCGGGGGCCGACAGCAGTTCGGCGGCCCGCTGGTCGGGGAGGGCGGACCACTCGAGCTCGAAGAAGATGAGCCGGGACCGGATGCTGGTGAGGCGCTCCTGCACGTGCTGCATGAGGGCGCCGTTGGCCGGGTCGGTCGTGTCGGCCGCGAAGCGCAGGGTCGAAAAGGAGGTGGCCCGCCCGGCCAGGTCGTGCATCTCACCCATGCGCCGCATCACCTGCTCGAGCTGGGACCGGTCGAGCTGGCCGACCTTGTCCCGGTGGGCGGCGACCTCCTCGGCGATGGCCTCGGCCCGGTCGAGCAGCCCGTCGACCGTCGGCTGGCCGGACAGGAGGTCCGCCAGCTGCCATGTGACTTCCTCGACTGCGACGGTTGTCATGGCCGCAGACCGTACCGGCCCCGTCGGGTCCCGGAGGACGTAAGACGCGACGCGGCGACGGCTACGAACCCCGCCGCCGCCGCCAGCAGCGCCAGCCCCGCCCGCAGCCCGGCCACCGACGCCAGCCAGCCCACCAGGGCCGGCCCGACGACGAAGCCCAGGTACCCGATGGACGACACCCCGCCAACGGCGTTGGCCGGCCGCTGCCGGCCGGACCCGGTGAGCGCCATCAGCAACGGCCAGCACATGGACACGCCCCCGGCCGCGACCGCCAGACCGGCGGCGGCCAAGGGCACCGGTCGCCCTACGCAGAGGGCAACCATCCCGGCCGCCGCCACCCCGGCGCCCGCCGCCACACCCCGGCGCGACCCCAACCTCCCGGCGCGGGGGCCGAGCCCGGCTCGCGAGGCGGTGGCCACCAGCTGGCCGATGGTGTATGCCGAGGCGCCGGCCAGGACCCCCACCGCCAGCTTCTCGCGCAGGTACAGGACCCCCCACGTGTCGATGCCGCCTTCGACCATGGCCCCGCAGGCGAAGATGACGGCGAGAAGGACGAGGCCCTCGCCCCGAACGGCCCGCAGTGAGGACAGCAGCGACTGCGGCTCGGGCGAGCCGGCGGCGGCCGGCATGGGCGAACGTCGGCTTACCGCCCCAAGGGTGAGCATGACGACCCCGGCGAACAGCCAGATCCACCGCCACGACAGACCGGCGTGGAGCACGGTGCCGGCGATGGCGGCCCCGGCTGCCGCCCCGACGTTGAAGAAGGAGTGGAAACGCACCAGCCGCCCGGGCTCGTCCACCAGGCCGGCGGTGGCAGCCACGTTCATGGCCACGTCCACCCCGCCGGCGGCGACGATCGACACCCCGATGGCCAGGCCGGTCAGCGCCCCGTCGGGCGCGGCCGCCGCCGCCGCCAGCAGGACCGACCACACGACCAGCCCGGTGACAAAGGTGCGCCGGGTGCCCCACCGCTCACACAGCGATCCGGCGACGGCGTTCGACCCGGCCGCCGCCACCAGGGCAGCGGAGAGGAAGAGCCCGAAACTGGCGTGGGACAGCCCGAGGGAGCGCTCGATGTCGGCGACCGACACCGCCCACGCCCCCCAGAAGGTGCCGAAGGCGGCAAAGCCGCCGGCCACCGTGCGCAGGCCCGGCTGTCTCAACACGGTGGGCAGGCCGGGCTGTCTCGACACGGCGGGCATCGTGTCAGACCCGGGTACTAGAAAGCCGCGTGGTGGCGGAGGCTGACGGCGAGCACGAACTGGTGGCGGGCAACCACCGGGTGGTGGTGGTGACGGCGGGCGGCGGGTTGCGGGCCTACCAGCATGGCGACCGCCCCGTGCTCGACGGCTATCGGGCCGGGGCCCGCCCCGACGGCGGGCGGGGGCAGCTGTTGGCGCCGTGGCCGAACCGCCTGGCCGACGGCGCCTACCGCTTCGGCGGCGCCGATTACCAGTGCCCGATCACCGAGCCGGCCCGCCACACCGCCATCCACGGCCTGGTCCGCTGGGAGGCTTGGGACACGGCGGAGGCCGACCGCCGGCGGGTGGCCATGACCCTCCGCCTTCCTGCCGGCCCCTGCTACCCGTCGGATCTCCATTTGCGGGTGGAGTACACCCTCGACCCGGCGGCCGGCCTGGCCGTCGCCATGGAGGCGACCAATGTCGGCGGTCGGCCCTGCCCCTTCGGCGCCGGGGCCCACCCGTACGTGACCCTGGGCGACCCCACCATCGACCGGGCCACCCTGCGGGCGCCGGCCGCGACCGTGCTCGACACCGACGGGCGGGGAATTCCAACCGGCCGGCGGCCGGTGGCGGGCACCGCCGTCGACTTCCGCCAGGGGAGGCCGATCGGCGACGCCCGAATCGACACCTGCCTCACCGACCTCCACCGGGACGAGGACGGCCTGAGCCGGGTGGTCCTGTCGAACGCGCGGGCGGCGGTGACGGTGTGGATGGACGAGTCCTTCGGCTTCCTGATGCTGTACACCGGCGACGCCCTCGACGATCCTGGCCGGCGGCGCCAGGGCCTCGCCGTCGAGCCGATGACCTGCGCCCCCGACGCCTTCCACAACGGGTACGGCCTGGTGGTCCTGGAACCGGATGAGACGTTCCGGGGTACCTGGGGTATCTCGCCGACGTGAGCGACAATCCGTCCTCCGAGGTCGGCGGGCCGCACGAGTTGCGCGACTACGCCCTCATCGCCGACGGCGAACGGGGGGCGCTGGTCGGGCCGACGGGCGAGCTGGCGTGGATGTGCTTTCCGGGATGGGACGGCGATGCCGTGTTCGCCGAGCTGATCGGCGGCGCCGGCCACTACGGCGTCGCTCCACAGGATCGGTTCGTCTGGGGCGGCTACTACGAGGAGGGGACGCTCATCTGGCGCAGCCGCTGGGTCACCACCAGTGGCATCGTCGAGTGTCGCGAGGCGCTCTGCTTCCCGGGCGACGCCGGACGGGCCGTCATCCTGCGCCGCATCCAGGGGATCGAAGGCGGGGGCCGCCTCGACGTGGTGCTCCGCCCTCGGGCCGGTTTCGGGGCCGAGCCCCTGCGCAACCCCCGCCGTCACGAAGGAGGAACCTGGACGGCGCGCACCGGGGACCTGCACGTTCGCTGGTGCGGCGCGCCCAGGGCCACCGACCGCCCCGACGGCCACGGCGGGCGAGAGCTGTTCGCCACCTTGGCGTGGACGCCGGACACCCGTCACGATCTCGTGCTCGAGCTCTCCGACCGTCCCTTCGACGGGGAGCCCCCCGACCCGGAACGGCTGTGGAGCGGCACCCGCGCCGCGTGGGGGCGCGAGCTGCCGGCCTTCGCCGACGTGGTGGGCCGACGCGACGTGCGTCACGCCTACTGCGTGCTGCGCGGGCTGAGCAGCGACTCCGGCGCCACGGTGGCGGCCGCCACCACCTCGCTGCCGGAGCGGGCCCGCCAAGGGCGCAGCTTCGACTACCGGTTCGCGTGGATCCGCGACCAGTGCTACATCGGTCAGGCCGCGGCCGCCGGGCAAGCATGGCCGCTGCTCGACGGATCGGTTCGCTTCGTGGGCGAGCGGCTGCTCGGCGACGGTCCCTCCCTCATGCCCGCCTACACCGTCGGCGGGGGCCGGGTGCCCGACGAACGGAGCCTGTCGCTGCCCGGCTACCCCGGCGGCACCGACATGGTCGGCAACCACGTCAACCGCCAGTTCCAGCTGGACGCCTTCGGCGAGTCGCTGCTGCTGTTCGCCTCGGCGGCGAGGGCCGACCGGCTCGACGCCGACGGCTGGCGGGCGGCCGAGGTGGCCGCCGACGCCATCGCCGCCCGCTGGGAGGAACCTGATGCCGGGGTGTGGGAGCTGGAGCCCCGCCGCTGGACCCACAGCCGCCTGACCTGCGTCGCCGGCCTGCGGGCCATGGCCGGGGCCGGCGCCCCGCCGTCGGTGATCGGGGCGTGGACGGCGCTGGCCGAGCGCATCCTCGCCGACACCGCGGCCACCTGCATCCACCCGAGCGGGCGGTGGCAGCGCTCCCCGGAGGACGAGCGGGTCGATGCCGCTCTGCTGATGGCGGGCATCCGCGGCGCCGTGCCCCCCCACGACCCCCGCACGACGGCAACGCTGGTGGCCGTGGTCGACGAGCTGACCCGCGACGGGTACGCCTACCGTTACCGGCCGGACGAACGCCCGCTGGGCAAAGCCGAGGGGGCCTTCCTCCTGTGCGGGTTCATGCTCAGCCTCGCCCACCTGCAGGAGGGGAACGAGGTGGAGGCGGTGCGGTGGTTCGAGCGCAACCGGGCCGCCTGCGGGCCGGCCGGCCTCTTGGCCGAGGAGTTCGACGTGGAGGAGCGCCAGCTTCGGGGCAACCTCCCTCAGGCCTTCGTGCACGCCATGCTCATGGAGTCGGCCTTCCGCCAGAGCGGCGTCACCCCGGCCATCTGAGGGGCGGGGATGTTGCGCCGGCTCTCGCCCGGCCAAGCCGGCTATCCAACCCCGCTGGCCGCCATCTCCTCGCCGCCCGACCCACTGTGGCTGCGGGGAGCCGAGCCGAAGTGGCCGGCGGTGGCGGTGGTCGGCACCCGCCGCCCCGACGCCGAGGGCCGACGAGTCGCATCGGTGATCGCCACGACCCTCGCCGCCCGGGGGATCGCGGTGGTGTCAGGGCTGGCGCCGGGCATCGACACCGCCGCCCACCGCGCCGCCCTCCGGGCCGGCGGCCGCACCTGGGCGGTGGTGGGCTGCGGCGCCGACATGGCCGAGTCGGTGGAGGACCCTGACCTGCCGGAGGACATGGTGGGCGCCGGCGGCATCCTGGCCGAGCTTCCTCCCGGCCAGCCGGCGTCGGCCCGGGCCCTGGTGGCGCGGGACCGGATCCAGACGGCCCTGTCGGCGGCGACGGTCGTCGTGCAGACCGACCTCGCCTCCGGCACCATGCACACCGCCCGCTTCGCCCTGGTGCAGGGCAGGCCCCTGGCCGTGGTCGCCCCCGGGGCCGGTCCCCGCTGGGCGGGCAACGCCGCCCTGGTCGATCCGGCCGGCTGCGACCCGGCCGCCCTCCACGCCCGGGGGGAGGCGGGCCGGCTGGTGCAGGCCCGCCGGCCGGTGGCCGACGTCGTGCTGGACGGAGGCGACGTCGCCCCGCTGCTGGCCCGCCTGGGGCTCTAGCCCCGGGCGTTGCCGGTGAAGTTCCAGGAGGCCAGGCGCAAGGTGGGCACGTGGTGCACCCCGGAGTAGCCGCTCACCAGCCGGGCGTCGGATCCGACGCCGATCACCCGACCGGGGGCCAGGGCCCCGGGGTACGACTGGGTGAAGCGCAGGTTGGTCACCGGGCCCACCACCTCACCGCCCTCGACGAGGAAGACGCCGTTTCGGGTCAGGCCGGTGACCACGAGCGTCTTCGGGTCGAGCACCCTCGTGTACCAGAAGTCCGACACGAGAAGGCCCCGCTCCAGCGAGGCCACCAGCTCGGCCGGGTCGGCCGGCGCCGGCGACCGCTCGGCGGCCGACGGTCCGAGGAACAGGTTGGTGGGGACGGCACCGAACGACTCGCCGCCCGGGACGGCGTGGCCGGTGCTCTCGGTGCCGGAGCGGGCGGCGGTGCGCCGGTCGTGAGCCAGGCCGACGACCGTGCCGGCATCGACCAGCGGCACCCGGCGCTTCGGGGTCCCCTCGTGGTCGAACAGCAGTCCGGTGCTGCGGTGGTCGCCGGCGTCGTCCCACAGCGACAGGGCGGGGTCGAGCTGGGCCTCGCCGGGGCGGGCGAAGGACTGGCCCTCCAGCACGGGACGGGCGTTGAACCCGTAGATGGCGAGGAAGTCGACCAGGTCGGCCACGCACCGGGGCTCGAGCACCACCTCGTAGCGGCCGGGGGGAAGCTCCACCGGTCGGGTGCCGGCGCGGGCCTTGGCCGCGGCGAGCTCGCCGGCCGCCGCCCCGTCCAGATCCGACAGGGCCACCGACACCCGGGCGGCGACCCCGTCGGCAGTGGCGTCGCCCTCCCCCGCCGCCCGGTGGACACCGTCGAGGGCGGCCCGGGTGGAGCGGCCCTCGACGGCCTGCCCGGCCGAGTTGGCGAAGGCGGCGGTGACCGCCCCGGTCGAGCAGAAGCCCGCCGCCGCCAAACCTTCGCCGGCGGCGACGAACGCCCCCACCACCGCGGCCCGCTGGTCGGGGCTGGCCGCGGCGGTGGCCGCGTCGTGGTGCTCGGCCCCGGTGACGGCGGCGGGCGGGGCCAACCCGGCCCAGCCCGGGTCCACGGGCCGGACCTCGGCGGCGGCCAGGGCGGCGTGGACCAGCGCATCGAGGGAGGCGTCGTCGGTCCGGTTGGTGTGGGCGGTGGCGAGGCGGCCGTCGACCGCCACATCGAGGCCGACCGCCGCCGACTGCTCGGCGACGTTCTGGTGGATGAAGGAGTTGGCGAACCGGGTCAGCCCGGACACGCCGGCCGACACCCGGGCCCGGGCCTCGGCCGAGCGGTTGCGGGCGGCCACCCGCTCGACGAGGGCAGCGGCGACCCTCGCCGGGTCCATCCCCTTGGCGCCGACCGCCGCGCTCAACCCCGGACCCCGACTCTGATACCCCGGAAGCGGGCGGGAACGGCGGGGTGCCCGGTGTGGCCGATCTGCATGGGCTGGCCCTTGCCGCAGTTGGGCGTGCCCCAGAAGACCCACTCCGACTCGTTGCCGACCATGTCCATCGATCCCCAGAACCTCGGGCTGATGCCGGTGTAGGTGGGGTTGCGGACCATGCGGCCGAGGCGTCCGCCCTTGATCTCCCATCCGATCTCGCACCCGAACTGGAAGTTGAGCCGGCGGTCGTCGATCGACCATGACCGGTTGGTGTCCATGAACACCCCGTCGTCCGTGGCCCCGATCATCTCCTCGAGCGAGTTGCCACCGGGCAGCATGCCGATGTTCGTCATGCGCACCATGGGCAGCCGGTCGTAGCCGTCGCAGCGGACCATGCCGCCGGCCGGGACCCCGGCCAGGGCGGCGGAGTCTCGCCCGGAAAGCACCCCGACCCAGATGCCGTCGCGCACGATGTCCACCGAGGCCGCCGGGGTTCCCTCGTCGTCGTAGCCGAACGAGCCCAGCGCCCCCGGCAGGGTGGCGTCGGCCGTCACGTTCATGAGCTCGGAGCCGAACCGCAACGCGCCGAGCTGGGAAAGGTCGAGCCACGAGGTGCCGGCGAAGGCGGCCTCCCAACCGAGGATCCGGTCCAGCTCGACGGCGTGGCCGACCGACTCGTGGATCTGCAGCGCCATCTGCTCGGAGCCGAGGACGAGATCGGTCGTGCCCTCCGGACAGGGCGGCGCCGACAGCAGCGCCACCGCCTCCTCGCCGACCCGCCCGGCGTTGCCGGCCAGGTCGATCTGGCGCACCAGCTCCCAGCCCCGGGTGCCGTACTGGCCCCGCACCCCGGGGTACGAACGGCGCTGGGTCTCGCTGTCGCCTACGGCCGTGGCCGACATCTCCGCCCCGCACTCGCGGATGCGCTGCGACACCCGGTGACCCTCGCTCGACACCAGCCACTTCTCGTTGTCCCACACCCGGCACGAGGCCCGGGTGATCGACGCCCCGGCCCCGGCCATGGTGCGGGTCACCTCGACCAGCAGGTCGGCCTTCTCGGACAGGGGAACCGAGAGCGGGTCCTCCTCACAGGGGCTCTCCCAGTGGCCCACGGCCGGCTCGACGGGAGCCAGCGCCAGCGGAGGTCCGGGCACCCGGGCCGAAGCCCGGGCGGTCTCGGCGGCCCGCTCCCCGGCCCGCCTGGCACCGCCGTCGTCGAGGTCGGCCACAGCGAAGAAGCCCCACGACGAGCCGATCAGGGCCCGCACCCCCAGGCCGGCGGACTCGGACTGCGCCACCCCTTCGACGTCGCCGTTCTGGGCGGACAGGCCCTGGGTGCGGCCGATGATCACCCGAGCGTCGGCGTAGCCGGCGCCGGCGGCCAGGGCCGCCTCCACTGCCGCTTCGGCGTAGCCGAACACGGCGGGCGACAGTAATCGGGCGCCGGACGGCGACGTCCTCCCGCCCTATGACGAGAGTCACGGAATCCGTTCTTGACTTGAACAGCGGATGCTTGAAATACTTAGCATGGGTCTTCCGAAGAGCGCATCCCCCCGGGGACGCCCAGCCGGGCGCTCGACCAGCGCCGGGCGCGCCAGACAAGTACGCCGACAAGAGGAGAGACAAATGAGCATCACCGACATCGCCGACACGGTTCAGGATCAGGTGTTCGAGGCAGTCAAGGCCGCCCAGGACGCGGTGGTCGAGGCCGTCCGCAACCTGGCCGACACGGTGGAGCGGCTCGTGCCCGAAGGCGGCCGGGCCACGGTGGCCGAGCGGCTTCCGGACACCGGCAAGATCGTGGACCGGGCCTTCGGCTTCGCCGAAAGGCTGCTCGAGGCCCAGCACGAGTTCGTATCGCGCCTCGTCGAGGCGGCGGCCCCCGCCCGCCCGGCCGGCACCACCACCACGGCCACGACCCGCAAGGCCACCGCCGCCTAGCGGTGACGGCCCGGGCCCGCTGATGCCGGAGCCGTGGCAGTCACAGGTGGAGGCGCTGGGGCGGTTCATCCGCTCCCAGCGCCGCCTGGCCAATCTCAGCCTGCGCGAGCTGGCCGAGCTCACCAATGTGTCAAACCCTTATCTGAGCCAGATCGAGCGGGGCCTCCACGAGCCGTCCGTGCGGGTGCTCCGGTCGATCGCCCGGGCCCTCAACGTGTCGGCCGAGACCCTGCTGGCCCAGGCCGGGCTGCTCGAGGACCCGCCCCCGGAGGAGGCCGACATGGACGTGGCCGGCCCGACGACCGAGCAGGCGATCCGGTCCGACCGCTTCCTCAGCGACGCCCAGAAGGAGGCGCTGCTGGCCGTGTACCGCAGCTACCGGGCGGCAGGGCCCACGCCGGGTTGACCGACAGGGCCAGCTCCGGCACCTGCCACGCCGTCGCCGCCCCCCGCAGGGCGCGGTCGAAGCGCGACCAACCGCCCGGGTGGGGAACCGGGTTCCCCTCCAGCAGCGAGATCACCACCTGATCGACGGAGGGATCGCCGAGCGTGCCCGAGTGGAAGGCCGGAACCACGACCGTCGGGGGCCCGAGCGAACCGACGATCGGCGAGGCCACCGCGTCGGCGAGCGGGAGGATGGCGACGAGCCGCACGGTGGGCGGCGGGCAGGACAGCGCCGTCTGCAACATCGGCGCGTCGCGCTCGATCGAGGCGAACAACGGCGTGCCCGGCGACACCTGGAACGGGCCGAGCGACCCGAGGGCGTTGGTGATGGCCCGCAGCCCGAGGCCGCTCACCATGCCCCACCCGGCGGTGCCGGGAGGCGGGTAGTACACCCGGCCCGGGCGCACGATCGGCGACAGCAGCACGACGTGGTCGACCGGCGCGTCGGTCCACCCGGCCAGGTACACCTCGGTGACCAAAGACGCCTCGCTCGCCGCCACTATGTCGACCCGCCGGTGGGTTCGGTTCGCCAACGCGTCGACCTGGGCAGCCATGGCCGCCGCCGACTGCTCCAGTGAGGCGTCGGTGTCCTGCGGCCCGTAGGGCAGCGGCTGCCCGGCGGGGTCGAGACCGCGATAGGAGAAGCGGGTCTCGTCGAAGGGTCCGGCCAGCCACGGCCCCGAACGCCCGTCCCACTTGGTGCCGAACCCGGAGGCCACCATCAGCGGCGGCCCGTGTGAGGGGGGCGCCACCGGAGCGGCGGCCGCCTTCTCGCCCGCGGCGTGCACCCGGGCGGTGGTGATGCCGAATCCGAGGGCGGTGCCCCCGACCACCACACCAACGATGGCGGCCAAGCCGGCGGGGGCCACGGGGCGGAACCGGTTCGACCGGAAGGGGGAGGCGACCGCCGACACCATGCCCCTCCACGCCCATGCGTTGAACAGGCCGCAGAGGGCGGCGACGGGCAGGCCGAGGACGCGCCGGTCGTAGGAGACGACGCCGGCGGCGAGGGTCATCACCCCGAAGGTGAGAGCGACCCAGCCGACCGCCCGCAGAGGAACGGTGCGACGCCACCATCCCGGGCTCACGGCGCCGGGGTGGATCAGCATCGCCACCCACACCACCGGGGGGACGGCCGCGAAGAACAGCCACGACAAAGACACCACCGACAGGCCGAACAGCAGCAGCACCCACGGGGCGATCACCACCACGGCCAGGCCGGTGAAGATCAGCGTGCGGCGCAGGGCGGCGAGGAAGCTCGGCGCAACGGCGTCCTCCGGCCAGGCCAGGCGGATGATGCCGGCGTCGAGCACGCTGCGGAAGCCGAGGAGCAGCGCCATCTCCCACCCAAAGCTGAACCATGACCGGTGGTAGACGACCAGCCAGCGCAGGTCGTGGAAGACGCCGAAGGGAGCGACAGCCGACACCTGGGGGGCCAGCCCCGCCGCCCACGACGCGCCGATCCCCGCCAGGATCGAGGCCTCGGCCACGCTGGTGAGCACGCACAGGCTGACCAGCGGGAGCTTCGATCGCAGGAGGGGCTGGGCCCGCACCCGCACCCTCGCCGTGGCGGGCGTCGGGTGCGCCCGGGTGGCGGTGGGCACGACCGAAGGCTACCCAGGGTCCACCCGGCGCGACCACAGGTCGCGGTCCTCGAACCAGGGTCGCAGCTCCAGGCGGGCCGGGGGCAGGTGGCCGTAGAGCAGCAGACCGTGCCCGGGCGGGATGCGCCGCAGGGCGTCGGCGGGGGCCAGCGGCCGGGTCGCCAACGACTCGGTGGTGGACAGCGCTCCGCCCGAGTCCTTGGTCACCGAGGAGGACGCCTCCTGGCCGTCGCCGACGAGGCCACTCAGCTGCTGCAACGTCACCGGGTCCGACACCCCCGACAGGAGGACCTTGGCCCGGTGGTTGTTGACCACCGAGGCGGCCCGAGCCCCGTAGCGGGCGGTGATCTGGGCCAGGTCCTGCCACACCGTCACCAGCTGGATCCCCTGACCGGCGCCGGTGGCGGCCAGCCCGTCGAGGTCCTCCAGCGGAGCGATCGAGGCCGCCTCGTCGAGCACCATGAGCAAGGGTGGGTCGAGGGCCCTGCCGGCGGAGTGGCGCTCGTACACGGCCGCCACGACCTGCTCGACCAGCGAGGTGAACAGCGGCCGGAGCCGGCGCTGCTCGTGCGACGGGGCGCACAGGTAGAGCGTGTGGGCGCCCCCGTCCAACAGGACGGCGGGGTCGATGCCGGGGCCGGCCGCGGCGGCGACCGCCGGATCGGCGAAAGGGTCGAGCACCGTCTCGGCGGTGGTGAAGACGGAGCTGCGCTGGCGGTCCTCGCGCCGCCAGCTGGCCTCGGCGGCGAGGATGGCCTGCTCGACGCCGGCCATGGCCAGGGCGGCGGCGGGCTCGTTGGTGTCCTGGCTGTCGACCCAGCGAACCACGTCGGACATGTCGCGCCCGGAGACCGCCGCCGCGAACAGCAGGGGCGCCAGCAGCTTGGCCGCGGTGGCATACCAGAACTCGGCGTCGGACGGACCGCCGGTCGACGAGCGGGCCGCTCCCACCATGGCCGCGGCCGTCCGGCGGGCGCCGGCCCAGGTGCCGGAGGCCGCCAGGGGCGACCAGCTGTCGGAGGGCAGCCCGGTGCAGCAGGTGGGGTCGTAGACCCAGACCTCACCGCACCGGCGCCGCCAGCCGATGGTGTCGCGCACCAGGTCCGTCTTCACGCTGGTGGCGAGGACGGGGCCGTCCCACTCGAGGATGGCCGGCACGGCAAAGCCGGTGGTCTTCATGGTCTGGGTCGGGCCCACGACCAACACCGACTGGCGGGGCTCGGCGGCGAGGAGACGCCGCCCGGACCGCCCGAGGACGAGGCGACCGTCGCCCGGCCGGCGCACGGCCAGGGCAGCAAGGTCGCGCCGTGACGCCCACCGGGCGGCTTCCGCGGCCCGGCCCACACCGGTCGCCAGCACGAAGCGCCACGGCCGTCGCCTGGTGGGAGCGGGCCGGGCGCCAGGTGGCGCGACCCGCCGACGTCGGATGGCCCGGCCGGCCGCCACGACCGCGGCGGCGGACAGCGCCAGGAGGGGGGCCAGCACCGGCCACCGCGGCTCCGCCAAGGAGGTGACCGTCCGTTCCCACCCGTGGGCGGCCAGGCCGGCGCGCCGGGCGAGCAGCACGGCGAGGGCGGCGGCCATGGCCAGCTCCTCGGTCTTCCAACCACCGCCGGCCGGGCGCCGACCGGCGCCACCGGCCCGCGGACCGGTCGGGTGGAACTGTCGGCGTCTCATGCGCCGGTCATGCGAGCGTCGGTGTCGACGATCGCCGCCTCGGCCTCGGAGAGCCGGTGCTCCACGAGGAACGAGCGCGGCCCCACCTTCCACAGCGCCACTCCGCGTCGTAGCCGTGAGAGCAGCTGCGCCTCTGCGTCTGACAGGCCGAGCAGGGGACGGCACGCCTCGGACTCGGCGGGCGACTGGGCGTACACGATCCGGGTCTCGGAGTCGGCCAGCAGCCCCTCGGCCAACAGGGCTTGCTCAGAGCCCGAGGGCCCGGCCGCTCGCAGGTCGGACAGCCGGTGGAGGACGGCCAGGTTGGCGACACCCAGAGCCCGCGACAGCTTCCACGCGCTGCGCAGCCAACGGGCCACCCCTACGTCGGAGAGGATCGCCCACGCCTCGTCGACGACGAGGAGTCGGGGATGGTCCCCCGAGCGTTCGAGGGCGGTCTGCACCCAGGCGGTGGCGCAGGTCATGAGCAGGCCCAGCGCCGGTGAGGTGTACACGGCGGAAAGGTCGATGACGAGGAGCGAGGCGTCGAGTCGCAGCTGGGACGACGTGGGGCCGTCGAACATCCCCCGCAGGTCTCCCGACACCAGCCGGCGCAGCTCGAGGGCGACATCGCGCCCGTCTGCCGCCAAGCCGTCGGTTGTGGTTCCCAGTTCGGCGGCGGGGCCCGGTGCGGGCGCCAGCAAGGCCTCCACCACCTGGGGCAACAGTGGGGCCCGGCCGGGCTGACGAGCCTCGGCCGCGGAGAGGGCCACGTCGAGGGCGGCCCGCTCGGCTGGGCGCAGCGGGCGGCCGAGCGACGACTCGGCCAGGGAGCCGAGCAGCGTCACCCGTCGGCGGGTCAGCTCGGGGCGGCCGCCATCGACCAGAGCCGGCGGGGGCCCGTCGAGCGGGTTGAGCCGCAGTCGTCCCCCGGGGGACAGGCGAAGCGGCTTGACCCCCCACGCCGCCGCCAGCGGGCCGTACTCGCCCTTCGGGTCCACCACCCACGCCTGGGCCCCGAACAGGGACATCCGCCACAGGAGGGACTTGACCAGGGCGCTCTTGCCCCGGCCGATCTGGCCGAGGACCACGGCGTTGGGATTGGTCAGTGCTCCGCACGCGTACAGCCGGAAGGGGTCGTAACAGAACGCCCCACCGAGCAGATCACGGCCGATGTAGGGCGCCGGGCACGGCAGGGGCGGCTCGGCCACGAAGGGGAACAGGGCGCCGACGTGAGCGGTGGTCGCCCGGTGGGCGGGCGGGGACCTCACCCCAATCCCCGCCCCATGGGCAACGTGTAGGCGAAGGCCGCGTCCTGCTGCCCGTAGAGGCGGCGGAGCTGCAGGCGGGCCTGGCCGGCCGCATGCTCCACCTCGGAACAACAGGACTCGAGCTGTTCGATCCCCGGGGCCGAGACGGTGACGTACCCGGAGAAGCGGTAGTCGGCGTGCCCGTCGGCCAGCTCGACCTCGCGGTCGGCGATGCCTGACTGCTGGCGCTGGCGCCGGGCGGTGGCAAGGAAGCCGCCCCTGCGACGGAGCTCGTCGTCGGCGACGCCGGCGGTGCGGGCCGCCTCGACCTCGCGGGTCGCCCGCCTCGGTGGGACCGGCTCGAGGATGGCGGCCACGGTGCGCACTCCGGACCCGAGGAGCAGCAACGGCGTGAGGAAGTCCGGTCCCACGTCGGCACGGGGCCACTCCGCCACCCAGTAGGTGACGTGCCACCACGCGTCGGTGCGCAGCCAGCCCCACGACGCCTCGGTGGCCGACGGCCACGGCGACCGGTACTGATGGCGCGAGCGACCGAAGCCGACGGCCATGGCGGCCCCCAGAGCCGTCGGGCCGAGCGGCCCGTCGACGGCTATGCCCGCGCCCCGGAGGTTGGACTCGAGGGTCAGCAGCTCGCGCTCCAGGCCGACCGGCTCGGTGGCGTCGCGGCACTGGCGGCTCCGCCGGTGTCGCGGCCTTCGGACGGTGAGGCCGACGAGGACCTCGTGGACGGGCGCGTCCGAGCCCTCGCGGCGGACCAGCTCGGCGTAGGAGCTGGCACCGGCACCATCGGCGCGCGGCAGCTCGAGCACGACCTCCTCGCTCGGCGGCAGGACCCGTTCGATCCACTGGATGCGGTGTACCGGCGAGCCGTCTCGGGCCAGACCGGCCAGCACCGCCGCCCACCCCCCGACCCGCTGGTCCTTCTCCGTCCGGTCGAGCAGGGCGAATCCGCCACCCCTGACCGACAGGACCGCCGTGGCCGTGCCCGAGCTGCGGTCGTCCACCACCCCGATCGCTCGCTGAGTCGAAGGGTCGAAGACCTCGCCCAGCCGGCAGCCCGACATCAGGCGGGGCGGGCGGACCTGCTCGCCTCCAGAGCTCTCTCGCCGGACCGGGTAGATGCCCAGCGAAGCGGCGTCGGTGACCCACCGGCGGCGGGCCGTCCCCCTCAGAGCTGCCCAGCGGATCACCACCGGCACCCACTCGTCGACACCACGACCACCCACGCTCACCAGGGCGCCGGCGACTCCGGCGACCAGCAACGTGGCGGCGGCCACCGTGCCCGGTCCGGACGGGGCCAACCGCAGGACCAGCACCGCCCCGACCAGGCCGACACCCACCGACGCCACTTGACCGGTGGTCAGCCCGGCCACCATGCCCCTGCGCTCCAGCGGCCCGAACCGGTAGGTCCGGTTCGGGCCTTCGGTCTCAGGCATCACCGGATGGGGGGCGAGGGTCGGGGCCGGCCACTCCGGAGTCGGAGTCGGTGTCGGTCGGGCGTCGGCCGTGCATGGCGGCGAGGAGATCGTCGACGCCCCCGGAGACATCACCGGCGCGGTACTTGATGCTCTCGCCGGCGGCGGCGGCGCCGGTCGGGCCGGACGGCGAAGCACCCGCTCCTGCCCTCGCCAACAGCCACTGGGCGCCCCCGACCGTCGACGACGGGGCCGCCACCGCCCGGCGGCTCAGGCCCTCGAGATGGGACGCCACACCGACCTCGGCGATCGGGATCAGCCGAAGCAGGGCGTAGGGAGCGAAGGTGGCCAAGAGCAGGAGAGCGACCCCGCCGATCACCGAGGCGAACCCGGCGCCGCTGCCGAGGGCTCCGACGGCCAGGCCCAGGGTGGCCACCACCACCAGCTTCGACAGCACCAGGGCAGCGATGACCTCGGCCAGGCGCCGGGCCCAGCGCGACAGCGCCGGCCAGGTCAAGGTGGCCAGCGCCAAGGGGAGGAACAAAACCGCCACGTAGATGGCGGCCGCCCGGAGCACCAGCTCCAGCCACAGCATGAGCCCCCCGGCGGCCACGATCAGGGCCACGATGAAGGAAACGAACACCGGGACGGCAGGATCTCCGCCGCCTGCCGCGGCCACCGTGGCCAGTCCCTTGCCGAGATTGGCCAGAACGCCCGGGCCGGGGTGACCGGCGTCAAGGACGGCCGCGCACATCGAGTCGACCACGGCGAGCGACAGCTGGACCACCTGGACGGCCACAACCGTCAACACCACAGCCAACGGAAGCTGAACGGCCACCGCCCGCACCATGAGCGACGGCTCCTGCCGGACCACGGCGTGGATGACGCACAGAAGCAGCAGGGGCAGGACCGTGGCCGCCGCCACTGCCACCATGGCCCGGTAGTGCTCGGCGAACCAGCGGGCGTCGAGGCGGGGGGTCGTCGACGACTGGACCAGCGAGCCCACCTGGCCCACCAGCCACACGGCTCCGTCGGAGACCCACTTGGCCACCCCACTCAGGAGCTGGCTGATGCCGAAGGAGGCCAGGCCCCCGGTCACCGCCCCCACGCCGGGCGGGCCGACGCTCAACTGCCGTGGCCGAGCTTGAAGAAGGTGTTGACGATCAACGGGGCCGCCCCGACCAGGAGGGCGGCCAGCCCCGACACGACCACCGCCCGCCGGCCGGCGATGGACTGCTGATAGTTCTGCGAGTGGGAGCCGAGGGCCCAGGCCGCCGCCCCGACCAGCAGCCCGATCAACGCCAGCATCAGGGCCCAGCCAGCGATTCCGTCGGTCAGCTTCTGCAGCAGCGCTCCGCCGGGCAGAGCGTTCGTCGCCATCGGGTTCACGGTGACGTCAGCGAGCATCTCTTCTTCTCCTCCTCCGGGCTCTGGCCCGGGTCCTCTCTCGTACCCGTGGTCACCTTACTGTCTCTTTCGTGTTATTTCAATATGTTTCATTGTCTGTCGGTGGGAGGGTCCCACCGGAAGGCGGTAGGCGGGCACAGAGTGGTGACATGACGACGCCGCTGCCCAGCTCAGCCGAGGTCCCCTATGTCGCCGGCGCCGCCTGCTCGGCGGCATTAGCAGTGGCCTCCCTCGTCTACGCCTTCCGAGAGCGCAGAAGCCTCCGCCGCCGGATCGGCTCTCTGATCGTGCGGCTCTCCGAGGCCTCGGCTACCCCGGAGGGCGGCCTCGAGTCCCTGCTCTCCCAGCTGGAACGGGCGTCTGACTCCGCCCTCGAGCGATCGGCTGACGCCGAGGGGGCGGTGGCGAGGATGGCCGGTGCTCTCGACGAGCTCGACGCCGGCGTCCTGGTGACCGACGAGGCCGGCCGCCTCGTTTTCCGCAACCTGCGGGCGGCGGCCATGCTCGCTGGCGGCCGCGAGGGCGACGCCATCGTCGGCCGCGCCGTGGTCGAGGCCCTGGCCAACGTCGGAGAGGGGACGCCGGTCGAGCGGTACGTCGACCTCTACGGGCCGCCCCGTCGCAACGTCGTCGTCCGGGCCACCACGCTCGACGACGGGCGCCGACCGCTGGGCGCCGCCGCCGTGGTCGAGGACCTGACCCGGCTGCGCCGCCTGGAGGAGTCGGGCCGCGACCTGGTCGCCAACGCCGCCGAGCGGCTCCAGTCCCCGGTCGCCGCCCTGGTCGGGGTGGCCGAGCTTCTGGCGGAGGAGGCGGACCCGGCGGTGACGGGTCGAGTGGCGCCGCACCTCGCCCACCACGCTGGCCGCATCGCCGAGGCGGTGCAGGACCTCGTCGAGCTGGGGCGAGCCGACCTCGAAGCGAGGCCAGCCCGGGCGGCCACGGCCGTGTCGACGATCGTCACCGACGCCGTCGCCCTGGCCGCTCCGGTGGCCGAGGCCCGGTCGGTCCGCCTGCACCTGGACCACCTCGACCCCGCCCTGTTCGTGGTGGCCGATCGGCGCCAGCTGGTGGCCGCCCTGTTCAATGTGGTGGAGAACGCCATCAAGTGGTCCTCCGCCGGCCAGCCCGTCCGCGTCCGGGCCGTAAGTGCCGGGCGCGACGTGGAGATGGTTGTCCAGGACGAAGGCATCGGCATACCGGGGCGCGATGTCGAACGGGTCTTCGAGCGATTCTTCCGCGGCGGCGCGGTCACCGACCCCCGCCACGGCGCCGGCCTCGGGCTGTCCATCACCCGCCAGGTGGCGGAGAACCACGGCGGCAGCGTGCTGGTGCACTCCCGCGAAGGCGAGGGGTCCACCTTCGTGCTTCGCCTGCCGCTGTCCCCTGAGGTTCTCGTCACGCCGACACCGGCGGTTCCGGCTCTGCTCGGCCGGATCACGTCTGTCGGTGGTCCGGCCGAGGACCCGGGCGCCGACGCCGATACCGGCGAGATCATCGTCGTCAACGACACCAGTGCCGCGCCCGAGGTCACTCCGGCGCCGGAGGACCCCTACCTCAGCGGGCCGCCCACCAACGGGGTCGGCCTGCCGGCCGGCGTCTGACCGGGCTTAGGCTCGGGCGTCGATGGACGCGGCGCGGGTCGCCAGGTTGATTGCCGAGCTCCGGTCTCGGGGCGCCCGCGTCACCGGCGCCCGCCGCGCCCTCCTTCAAGCCATGGTGGACGCCGATGGTCACGTGACCGCCGAGGACATCGCTCGCCGGGTCGAGGCGGCCCATCCTGACGTGCACCTCTCCACCATCTACCGCACCCTGGACGCCCTGGAGAACCTGGGCCTCGTCGACCACGTTCACCTGGGCCACGGCCGGGCCGTCTACCACCTCTCCGACGACCCCCATCAGCACCTGGTGTGCGAACAGTGCGGCGCGGTCGTCGAGGTGCCCGACGCCACCTTCGCCCAGCTGAAGGCTTCGCTCCTGGAGGATTACGGCTTCGCCATCCGGCCCAACCACTTCGCCGTCATCGGGCGCTGCGCCGCCTGCACGACGTGAGGTCGGCGCCGACCTCTGTCTAGCGCCGGTACTGCTTGTTGGGGCCGATCTCCTCCGCGCCGCCGAGGTAGGGGCGGAGTCGCACAGGCACGGCCACGCTCCCGTCCGGCTTGCGGTGGGTCTCCACGATCGTCGCCCAAACTCGCGGCCAGGCCAACGCCGAACCGTTGAGGGTATGCACGAAGGCGGTGCCGGATCCTCCGGTGGGGCGGTAGCGCACATTGGCCCGCCGGGCCTGATAGTCGCTGAACCATGACACCGAGGACACCTCCAGCCACTGGCCGCTGCCGGGGGCGTAGGCCTCGAGGTCGAATGTCCGGGCTGAGGACTGACCGAGGTCGCCGGCGCACAGGTCGACCACCCGGTAGGTCAGCTCGAGCTCCTGCAGCAGCGCCTCGGCCCGGGCCAGCAGGTCGGCGTGGACGCCGGGCGCCTGATCGGGCGTGCAGTAGGCGAGGATCTCGACTTTGTCGAACTCGTGCACCCGCAGCAGGCCACGGGTGTCACGTCCGGCCGAGCCGGCCTCGCGCCGGTAGCACGGGGTGGCGGCGGTCATGCGCACGGGCAGGTCGGCCTCGACCAGGATCTCGTCGCGCCCGAGTGAGGTGAGGGGAACCTCGGCCGTCGGTATCGCCCACAGGTCGTCGCGCTCGAGGTGATAGGCGTCGTCCTCGAACTTGGGCAGGTGGCCGGTCGAGACCATCGTCTCGGTGCGGACCAGGGACGGTGGCCGGATCTCCTCGAAAGCCTCCCCGTGGTGGTCAAGGGCGAAGTTGGTCAGGGCCCGGATTAGCGCTGCCCCCATGCCCCGGTAGACGGGGAACATCGTCCCCGAGAGCTTCGCCCCCCGCTCGAGGTCGAGGATGCCGAGTTCGGCTCCGACATCCCAGTGCGGTATCCGCTGGTGGTCGGGGTGGGCCGGCGACCCGTCGGGGCCCCACTCCAGTCCCGGCGCGGTCCAGGTCCGCACCACGACGTTCTCCTCGGCCGAGTCACCGTCCGGGGCGTCGCCGTCGGGGATGTTGGGGATGCCGAGTAACGAGGCGCGCAACTCACCGGCCACCGAGTCGATGTCGGCGGCCACGGCGCGCTCCTCCTCACCCAGGGCGCGACTCTCCGTTGCGGCGGCGTCGGCCGCTCCCTGATCTCCGGCCCGGCGGGCCTGGGCCACCGACTGGGAGAGGGACTTCACCCGGGCGCGAATGTCGTCACGGCGCTGCGACAGCTGACGGTGGCGCTCGTCCAGCTGCGCCACCCGATCCAGCTCCGTCGGGTCTACGCCACGGCGGGTGAGCGCGGCCTTCACCCCGTCGAGGTCGCTGCGTACCCGGCGGATGTCGATCATGGCGGAGCCAAACTACTCTCGCCCGCGTGCCAGCCATCGAGGTGAATGAGCTGGTCGTCCGCTACGGCGAGGTAACGGCAGTAGACCGTCTGTCCGTGTCGGCCGAGGCGGGCGAGATCCTCGCTCTGCTGGGACCGAACGGAGCGGGGAAGACGACCACGGTCGAGACCCTCGAGGGCTACCGCCGCCCGGCAGAGGGGGAGGTTCGGGTCCTCGGCCTCGATCCGGTTGCCCAACGCCGCCAACTCGTCCCCCGCATCGGAGTGATGCTGCAGCGCGGCGGCGTCTACCCCTCGATGACCCCTCGCCGGGCGGCAGCCCTGTTCGCCTCCTACTACGCCGACCCCGTCGACCCTGCCGAGCTGCTGGCCCAGGTCGGGCTCGAGCGGGTGGCCGACACGTCGTGGCGGCGACTGTCGGGCGGGGAGCAGCAAAGGCTGTCGCTGGCCCTGGCCCTGGTGGGCCGGCCGCAGGTGGCGTTCCTCGACGAGCCCACCGCCGGGGTGGACCCGGCCGGCCGATTGGCGATCCGCGCCGTGGTGGCGGGGCTGCGCGACCGCGGGGTGTGCGTGGTGCTGACCACCCACGAGCTGGAGGAGGCGGAGCGCCTCGCCGACCGCATAGTGATCATCGACCGGGGCCGGACGGTCGGCGCCGGCACGCCGGCCGAGTTGATGGCCACGGCGGGCGGCCGCCAGATTCGTTTCGGCGCCCCGGCCGGCATGGACGTGGCTGCCCTCGGCCGGGCCATGGCCGCGGCGGTGGTGGAAGAGAGGCCCGGTGAATACGTGATCGACAAGGAGGCGACCCCCGCCGCCATCGCCGCCCTGACCGCATGGTTGGCCGAGCGCGACCTCCCCCTGGCCGACCTGCGGGCCGGGCGGCACTCGCTGGAGGACGTCTTCCTGCGGCTGACCGGATCGGGCGGTTCGTGAGCGCGGCGACGGCGTCCGTGCCCCGCCCCGCACCCCGGGGGCGGCTGTTGGCAGCTCAGGCGGCGGCCGAAGTGGGCATGACCCTTCGCCGAGGGGAGTCGGTGCTGCTCGCCCTGGGCATACCGGTGATGCTGCTCGTCTTCTTCTCGGTGGTGCACGTGCTGCCCACCGACACCACCCGGCCGGTGGACTTCCTGGGACCGGGCATCCTCGCCTTGGCCGTCATGTCGACGGCCATGGTGAGCCTCGGGATCGCCACCGGGTTCGAGCGCGGCTACGGAGTGCTCAAGCGGCTGGGGACGACCCCCCTGGGACGCCCCTCCCTGCTGGCGGCCAAGACGGCCGCGGTGCTGGCAGTGGAGCTGATCCAGGTGATCGTGCTGGTTCCGGTCGCGGTGGGACTCGGATGGAAGCCAGGCGGGGACGTCGGCCTGGCTGTCGCCGCCGTGCTGGCCGCCACCGTCGCTTTCGCCGGGTTGGGATTGTTGATGGCCGGCACGCTGCGGCCCGAGGCCACCCTGGCTGCCGCCAACGGCCTCTACTTGCTGCTGCTGCTTCTGGGCGGCATGGTCGTCCCCCTGTCCAAGCTCCCGGCCGCCCTCCGGGCGGTGGCCCGGGGCCTGCCGGCGGCCGCCCTGTCCGGGGCCTTAAAGGGCGCCCTTACCGGCTCCGGCCACGTCAGCCCCCACGACTGGGTGGTCCTGGCGGCGTGGGCGATCGGTGCCCCCGTCGCCGCCGCCTTCACCTTCCGCTGGGAGTGAGGCGGGTGAGCCACCACTGGAGTCGACCCCGGTCGAGGGCCCCGACGACCCGGCCGATGATGTGGCCCCGGCGGTCGATGAACACCGTCGTCGGCGTGCCCACCAGGTCGTAGCGGTCAGCCACCGTGTCGTGGGGGTCGAACCCGGCCGGGTAGCTCACCCCGGCGGCAGCGAGCATCTGGCGGGCCGGGGTCATCTGGTCCTCCAGATCGACGCCCACGAAGCGGACGGCGCCGGCGTAGCGCCGGCTGGCGTCGGCCAGCATCGGCAACTCCTGTCGGCAGGGGGGGCACCACGAACCGAAGAAGTTGAGGACGACCGGCGTCCCGGCTCCCCCGCCGAGCGCCACCCGTCCCCCGACCGGCTGCACGGCCGGCAGGCTGAAGGTGGGTGCCGGCCCCTGGTCGCTGACCCGGTCGGTCACCCGGACGGTGTTGTGGGGCCGGTAGGTGAGGCCCCCCACCACGCCGCCGACGACGATCGCCCCGATGGTGGCCACGCCGATGAGGATTCGGGTGCGGGCCGACAGGCGGGTGGGCCGTCGCCCTCCCGTGCGGGCGAGGGGAGGGTGGCCTTCGGCGGTGATGCCCGAGTCGGGGACTTCGTTCGTCAGATGCGTCGCAACAGCACGTCGGCGGCCATGGCCGCGAACAGCAGGGTGAGGTAGGTGATCGAGTAGCCGAACAGCCCCATGGCGTGACGGGCGTTGCGGCTGATCAACAGCTGTACCGCCTTGGCCATGAACACGGCGCCAAGCACGCCGGCCACGACCACGTAGAGGATGCCCATACCGGCGAGGGGGGCGAAGGCCAGGGACGCAGCCGACATCAGGGCGGTGTAGAGCACGATCTGGCGGGCCGTGGCGCCCAGGGAGGACACCACCGGCAACATCGGCACCTCGGCGGCGGCGTAGTCCTCGCGGTAGCGGACGGCCAGGGCCCAGAAGTGCGGTGGCGTCCACAGGAAGATGACACCGAACAACAGCAGCGGGGCGAAGGCCAACCGGCCGGTGACGGCGGCCCAGCCGACCAGCACGGGCACGGCGCCGGCGGCACCGCCGATGACGATGTTCTGGGTCGACGTGCGCTTCAACCACAGGGTGTACACGAAGACATAGAAGAGGGTGGCGCTGACCGCCAGGACGGCCGAGAGAAGGTTGACGGCCCCCCACAGCTCCACGAAGGCGGCCCCCTCGATGGCGAAGGCGAAGACCAGGGCGGCCCGTGGGGTCACCGCCCCGGTGACCAGGGGCCGGTTGCGGGTGCGGCGCATGATGCGGTCGATGTCGCGGTCCACGTACATGTTGAAGGCGTTGGCGCCGCCCGCGGCCAGGGTTCCCCCGACCAGCGTTGCCAGCATCAGCCAGCCGGAGGGGATGCCCCGGGCGGCCACCACCATCGTCGGCAGGGTGGTCACGAGCAACAGCTCGATGATGCGCGGCTTGGTGAGGGCCACGTAGGCCCCCACCCTCGAGGTCAGGGTGCGCGCCGAGGGCGGGGAGACGGCCGGCAGGGTCAACGACATGGGCGCCCAACCTTACGGGGCGCCCGGCCCGGCCTCCAAGGCGACGGCGGCCCTGCCGTAGCATGACCAGGCCATGGACACCACCATCACCGGAGTGTCGCGGCTACCCGAGGTGTCCCCCGCCGCCGTCCGCAAGGCGGCGGCCGGCGCCCTGGGCGCCCTGTGCCTGATCGTGGTGACGGGGGCGGCCGTGCGCCTCACCCAGTCCGGGCTGGGCTGCCCCGACTGGCCGATGTGCTCGGGCAGCCGCCTGTACCCGGCCTGGCGCTACCACGCCATGATCGAGTTCGGAAACCGCCTGGTCACCGTGGGCGTGGTGGCGGCGGCGGCGGCCGCCCTGGTCGCCGCCTGGCTGCGGACCCCCCGCCGGCGCGACCTGGTGTGGCTGGCGGCCGGGGCGGTCGGCGGGGTCTTCGCCCAGGCCGTGCTGGGAGGCATCACCGTGCTGGTCAGGCTCTCCCCGCCGTGGGTGATGGCCCACTTCCTCCTGTCGATGGTGGTCATCGCCGACGCCGCCGTCCTCTACCACCGGGCGGGCGAGCCCGACGGGCCGACCCGGCCCCGGGTGGGGCCCGAGATGCGCCAGGTGAGCCGGGCGCTGGTCGTCCTCACTGCGGTGGTCCTCGCTCTCGGCACGGCCGTCACCGGCGCCGGACCCCATTCGGGCAGCACCGGCGTCGGCCGTCTCGGCCTGTCCGCCCGTGACGCCGCCGAGCTGCACAGCTCGGCCGTCATGCTGTTGATCGGCGTCACTCTCGCCACTCTCTGGCTCTTGCGCCCCGCCCACGCCCCGGCCGACGTCCAGCGCCGGGGCCGCACGGTCCTTTGGGTGATGGCGGCCCAGGCCGGCGTGGGCTACACCCAGTACTTCACCGGGGTGCCCGCCGCCCTGGTGGCGGTGCACGTGGCCGGGGCAGTGACGGTGTGGTTGGCGGTCCTGCGGTTCCACCTCTCCCTCGTCACCCGGACGCCGCCGGCCGACACGGTGGACGGGCCCGCCAGGTCGGAGCCGGCGCTCGTCGGAGCCTGACCGGTGCGAGCGCGAGCGATGAGCGTCTCGCCGGCGACGATCGAACGGACCACCGAGGACGAAGACGTCCGTCCCGACCGGCCGTGGCTGGTGATCGTCTGGAACGATCCAATCAACCTGATGTCCTACGTCACCTACGTGCTGCAAAAGCTGTTCGGGTATCCCAAGGAGAAGGCCACCCGGTTGATGCTGCAGGTCCATCACGAAGGACGGGCCATCGTGTCGAGCGGCACCCGCGAGCGGGCGGAGCTCGACGTGTTCAGACTGCACGAGCACGGACTGTGGGCGACCATGGAGCAGGAAGGATGAAACTCGGACGCCGGATCCGACGTTCACGGCGGGGGGACTTCGAGGTGAGCCTTTCCGCCGACGAACGCGAGCTGCTGCGGGGTCTCCCGGCCCAGCTGCGCACCCTCCTGAACGACACCTCAGATCCGGATCTGCGCCGGTTGTTCCCGCCGGCCCACGCCGAGGACGCCGAGCTGGAGCAGGAGTACCGGCGCCTCGTGCACGACGATCTCCTCTCTGGCCACCGGGCCTCGCTGGAGGTGATGGAGGCGACCGTCGACGCCAAGCGGCTGGACGAGGCGCAGTTGAACGCGTGGATGGGAGCCATCAACGACATGCGGCTGGTGCTGGGCACGCGGCTCAACGTGACCGAGGACCAGAAGCCGCTCGACCCGGACGACCCCCGATCCCCGGCGATGGCGCTCTACGGGTACCTGAGCTGGTTGCAAGAGCAGGTGGTAGAGGCCTTGGCGGGAGGGCTGTGAACTACCGGCAGGAACGGGTCGAGGTGGCCGACGGTGTCGAGCTGGCCGTCGACCTATGGGATGGCGACTCGCCGGCGTTCGTGCTCGTGCACGGGCTCGCCTCCAACGCCCGCCTGTGGGAGGGCGTCGGGGACCGGCTGGCCGCCAGAGGCCATGCCGTGGCCGCCCTCGACCAGCGTGGTCACGGCCGCTCGGACAAACCCGATTCCGGCTACGACCTGCCCACCGCCTGCGCCGACCTGGAGGCGGCCGTTGCCGGCCTCGCCGCTCGACATGCCGCCTTCGCCGACTGCCCGGTGCTCGTCGGTCAGTCATGGGGGGCCAACGTGGTCCTGGAGCTGGCATGGGGCCGCCCCGAGACCGCCCGCGGGGTGGTGTGTGTCGACGGCGGCATGGGCGACATGGCGGACCGGTTTCCGGATTGGGAGGAGTGCGCCAGGGTGCTGGCGCCCCCCCGGCTCGCCGGGCGCCCGGCGGCAACGATGGAAGCGGTCGTCCAACGGATGTACGCCGGTTGGCCCGACTTCGCCGTCCGGGCCGCGCTGGCCAACTTCGAGTTCCGCCAGGACGGAACCATCGCCCCGTGGCTGACGTATGACCGTCATATGCAGCTTCTGAAAGCCATCTGGCAGCACCGCCCGTCCACCCGCTTTCCGGGGATGAAGGTGCCAGTCCTGCTCGTGCCGGCGGACGACGGATCCGAATGGGCGGCGGCCAAGCGATCCTCAGTGGAGCGGGCCGCCGCCGCCATCCCCCACAGCAGGGTGCACTGGTTCAGCCCCGCCCACCACGACCTGCATGCTCAGTACCCCGACCGATTGGCGGAGATCCTCCATGCCGAGGCCACTTCCGGGCTGCTATCGGGTGACCGGCGATGAACGCCAAGGCTCCCGCCCGTCTCCTGGCGATCATGGGCTCCGGTGAGACGAGCCCCACCATGGTCACGACCCACAAGCAGCTGCTCGAGCGGGTAGGCCCTCCGCCCGTGCCGGCCGTGCTGCTCGACACGCCCTTCGGATTTCAGGAGAACGCCGACGAGCTGTCGGCTCGGGCGGTGAGCTACTTCGAACACAACGTGGGCGCCTCGCTCGACGTGGCCAGCTTCCGGTCGGCCGGGGACGCCGCGGACACTTTGGCTTACGAGCGCACCCTCAACCAGCTCCGGGCCGCCCGTTACGTGTTCGCCGGCCCCGGGTCGCCCAGTTACGCCCTGGCCCAGTGGAGCGACTCCGGCATACCCGCGATCCTCGCCGACAAGCTCGATGGCGGCGGATGCGTGTGCTTCGCCAGCGCCGCCGCCCTCACCCTGGGCCTGCTGACCGTGCCGGTCTACGAGATCTACAAGGTCGGCGCGCCGGTTCACTGGCTGGAGGGCCTCGACCTCCTATCGCGCGCCGGGCTGCGGGCGGCGGTCATACCGCACTTCAACAACGCTGAGGGAGGCACGCACGACACACGCTTCTGCTATCTGGGCGAGCGGCGGCTGGCGCTCCTCGAGGAGCAGATGCCCGACGACTCGGTCGTGCTCGGCGTCGACGAGCACACCGGCTGCATCCTCGACCTGGCCAACGGCACGGCGACCGTCGTCGGGCTCGGGGTGGTGACGGTGCGGCGTCGGGGGGTCACCCAGGAACTGGCTGCCGGGTCCGAGGTGAAGATCGAGGAGCTGGGCGAGATGGCCGCCGGCGCCGCTCCAGGCCCGATCACCGCCCCCGCGGCCTCCCCACCGAGCGAGGACGCGTCTCCTCGCCAGACGCCCTTGATGGAGACCATCCTCACCCGCCGGGACGAGTTCGGCGCCGCTTTGTCCGGGCGTGACCTGCCGGCCGCCATCCGGGCCGCCCTCGACCTCGACGACGAGCTGGCCGCCTGGGCGGCGGACCCCACCCAGTCCGATGAGCTCGATCGGGGACGAGCAGCGCTGCGGTCGATGGTGGTCGCTCTGGGCGAGGCTGCCGCCGGCGCCCGCGACCCCCGGGAAGTGGTGGGGCCCTTCGTGGAGCTCGCCCTGCGCCAGCGCGACCGGGCCCGCCAGGAGCGCCGCTGGGCCGACGCCGACTCGCTGCGCGACGGGCTGACCGCCCTGGGGGTCGAGATCCACGACACCCCGGACGGCACCGACTGGGAGCTGTCGTGAAGGGCCCCTGCTATCGTGACCGGACCCTCTACGGGGGGCGAGCCCCCATCGTCTAGCGGCCGAGGACGCCGCCCTTTCAAGGCGGTAACACGGGTTCGAATCCCGTTGGGGGTGCCCACTCTGGGACCTGTGGTGCAGTTTGGAGTGCACGCCGGCCTGTCAAGCCGGAGGTCGCGGGTTCAAATCCCGTCAGGTCCGCGGTCGGGTAGCTCAGTTGGTAGAGCGCGCGCCTGAAAAGCGCGAGGTCA
>JAJPHE010000085.1 GCA_021325435.1 Actinomycetota bacterium
CCGGCCACGGTGCCGAGGTCGGCCACCAGCACGGGGCCGATCAGCTGCGGCTCGTCCTCGAGAACCTTGGTCAGCACCGGATGGGCCCGGGCCTGTCCGATCGTCGTCTCGATCAGCCGGACCACCGCGTCGGGTCCGACCGCGCCCCGCACGGCAACCGGAAGTGCCATGAGCAGGCGGTGCATGTCCCGGGCCAGCAGCATCCGGGCCATGTTCTCCACCGTGCCCACCTGGCGGTAGACGGTCACTCGGGACATCCCCACCTCGTCGGCCACGTCCGGCACCCGGGTGCGGCTGATCCCGAACCGCACGAAGCAGCGGGCGGCGGCGTCGAGGTAGGGGTCGAGCTCCTCGGGGGGAACCGGCGGGACACCGGTGAGCCTCAGGCCCAGATCGAGGATCGGGCCGTCGTCGACTTCGGCGGGGGGACCGGCGTTGGACATCATGGCTGTAACAACTGTACGCTTTTGTTACATCGTTGTCGAGGCCCGAGGAGCCGGTGGCCGTGGATTGTGCTCAGCAGCTCAGCCAGGAGGTTCCGGAGCGCCGCTCCGCCGCCGCCGCCCGGGCCGTCGCAACCGCCGCGGTCCTGGCCCGCCATGCGGCGCGCTTCGCCCGCCGGGCCCATCGGGAAGACCGGGGCGTCGCCGGAGCCAACGAGCTGCGCCGGGCCTTCGAGGAGCTCGGCCCGACCTACGTGAAGCTGGCCCAGCTCATCGCCTCCAGCCCCGGGCTCTTCCCGGAGGTGCTCGCCGAGGAGTTCCGGGCCTGCCTCGACGAGGTGCCCCCCGTGTCCTTCGACGACATCGTCGGGGTGGTCACCGCGGATCTCGGTGGACACCCCGACCTCCTCTTCCGCAGCTTCGAGCGCAAGCCCTTGGCCTCGGCCTCCATCGCCCAGGTCCACTCCGCCGAACTGGCCGACGGGACGGAGGTGGTGGTCAAGGTGCAACGACCGGGGATCGCCCCCCGCCTGCGCGCCGACCTCGCCATCTTGGGACGGATCGCTCGCCTGCTGGAGCGAACCTCGACCAGAGGCCGCATGGCCAACCCGGTCGCCGTTGTGGAGGACTTCGCCGCCACCCTCGCCCAAGAGCTCAACTTCGTGACCGAGGCGCGCCACATGGAGCTCTTCGAGGCCAACCTCCGGGCCTTCGGTGCCAACGGCAAGGTCCGGGTGCCGGCCGTGCACTGGCCCCTCACAACGCCCCGCGTGCTCACGATGGAGCGGATCCACGGCTACAAGATCGACGATCTCGCCCATCTCGGCACAACCGGCTGGGACCTAGCCGACGCGCTCAAGCAGGCGGTCCGCGCCTGGATGGAAGGAGCCCTCCAACACGGCTTCTTCCACGGCGACGTGCACGCCGGCAACCTGATGCTCGATACGCACGGCGACGTCGTCTTCCTCGACTTCGGGATCTGCGGGAGCCTCGACGACGCTACCCGAACCGTCATCCGTACCGGTCTGCCGGCCCTCCTCGTCGACAAGGACTTCCAGGCAGTGGCCACGGCCATCTACGAGATGGGCGCCGTCCTGAAACCCGCCGACC
Source organism: Actinomycetota bacterium (assembly GCA_021325435.1). Classification (GTDB taxonomy): domain Bacteria; phylum Actinomycetota; class Acidimicrobiia; order Acidimicrobiales; family JAJPHE01; genus JAJPHE01. The sequence continues at coordinate 1,554 of JAJPHE010000085.1, forward strand.
TCGAGCAGTCCGCCCGCGATATCGCCCACATAGTCGAACCCATCCTGGGACGACCGCTCTCCGAAATATCGTACGGGCAAGTCCTCATAGATATCGTCCGCATCGGAACCCGGTACGAAGTCCGACTGCCTCGCGAGCTGGTGCTCGTCGCCAAGCAGCTGCTCTACTTCGAGCGCTACGCCAAGCTCATGGCCCCGGATTGGACCATCCTCGATGATCCGGACCTCATCGGCTTCCTCTTCGAAGGCGTCCAGGCCTCGGACTGAACCGCCACCTTTTCGTAGGCGAACCCGCACTGATCACACCTGGTCACATTGACCCCGTTTCCGAGGGCGCGGGCTCTCCGCGGCGTCGTCAGCAGCGATCCGCCCGGCGGCGGCGGCGACAAAGGCAACAACCAGGGGATGGGGTCGTCCGGGAGCGCTTCAGACCTGGGGCACGAACAGCGTCCCCACGAAGAAGCGATGGGCGCGGACCTCGACGATCCGGGCCTCGCCGTCTTGGTCTCGTCCGGTCACCGCCAGCCCGGCCGCTTCCAGCTCGGATGCACGGGCCGGGTTCAGCCCGAAGTTGCAGTAGTAACGCTCGGTGGCGCTCGGCCCGTGGTAGGCCCGGCGGGCCCGGCTGGCGTCAGAGAAGCGCACCTCGAAGCTCTGCCCTGCCAGTGAGCATGACAGGGGCGTCACGAACAGGTCGTCGGCGTCGGGCGCGTACTCGGCGTGCTGGGCGCCGCCGTGGCCGAGCACATTGCGGGCGTACTCCAACACGATGTGCTGGAACCCGGCGCAGGTGCCCAGCAAGGGGAGGTCTTTGGTGCGGGCGAAGGCGATCGCCTGCAGGGCGTTCTCCATGCTGCGGTACGGGCTGCCCGGCGCGATCCACAACCCGTCGCAGCCCGCCAGCCCCTCGACGGACACGGCGTCGGTGTCGAGCCAGGCGGCGTCGACTCGTACGTCTAAAGCAGTAGCAGCATGGCCGAGCGCGGCGGTGGTGACGGGATGAGTCTCATGGTCAGGCTGGTAGTCCCCGATGACGGCGATGCGCACCGGGGCAGCCTCAACCATGGCCGCCGCCGCTCCCGGCGCCCATCTGGGCTCGAAGGGGCTCCAGGCGGGCGGCCACCTCCCGGTAACGGACACCGGGGATGAGGTGGACCCCGTCGAAACCGCCCAGGCCGGCGATCTCGGTCACCAGCTCGCAGGCCAGCTCTACGCCGGCCATCGGATCCCGGTCGACGGCGGCTATCCATTCCTCCGGCACGTCGATCTCCGGGATCTCGGCGGACCACTTCCGGGCCCGGGCGCCGCTCGGCGGGACCAGCACCCCGGCGTAGACCTTGCCGGCGAAGTCCACACCGTCACGCCAGGCGGCCAGCATGGCGAGCCGATAGGAGGCCTGGACAAACAACAGGTCAGCTTCGCTCTTCCAGGCCGGCAAGGCGGTCAGCCGGCTGGTGACGGCCACCTTCGGGCGGATCCCCGCCTCCTCAAACGCCGGGAAGAGTCGGACCTCGCCCATCATCGACCGGACGGTCAGCTCCCCGCTGCGGGCCCCGGCGGTAGGGCGGTCGCCATAGACCAGCAGGAACTCGTCAACCCCGTAGGCCGCCGCGGTGAGGAGATCCCGGCGCAGCCCGAGCAGGTTGCGGTCCCGGGCGTTGAGGCAGGCCACCCGCGGCCGCCCATCCGGTCCACCTCATGGGCCACGGCAACGCTGGAGACAGTGGCCCGGCCCAGGTGGTTGTCGGGCACCAAGAAGGCCGTGGCAACCCTGCTCATCACGCCGATCTGGTGGCGGACGCGCATCAGGTCCGGCCGGGTCGGCGGCTGTATCTCGCAGATCACCTCGAAACCGGACCGGCCCATGAGCGAGAGCCTAACGACACCCCCTGGCGGCCTCCCCGAATAACGCCAACGGAGGCAGCTACCATCGGGGCGGGCCGTGACTGGCGTTCGGGTGGAGCACCACCGGGAAGCGGCCCGGCCGGCATCGCCGGTCCCAGCCGTGCGCCTGGGCGAACCCGCACCGACCCAGGAGGCGCAAATGCCCGAACCCCCCGATCCCCGCATCATGGACGGAACCGGCCTGGCCGAGGCCGTCCGTGCCGCGGCCGGCGAACAAGCATCCGGGTTTCGGGGCCTGACGGGACGGCCGCCGTGCCTGGCGGCCGTGCTGGTCGGCGACGATCCGGGCTCGGTCACCTACGTGAAGATGAAACAGCGGCGCTCAGCAACAGCTGGGATCGACTCCCAGTTAGCGCAGCTATCGGTCTCGGCCACCACAGACCAGGTCGTAGCGGCCGTAAGCGACCTTTCGGCGGACCCGGGCGTCGACGGGATCTTGGTCCAGCACCCCGTGCCCAAACACGTCGACGAGCGGGCGGTGTTCGAGGCGATCGACCCGGCCAAGGACGTCGACGGGGTGACCATGCATTCACTGGCCGCCATGGCCCTCGGCCAGCCCGGCTTCCACTCGGCCACCCCGGGCGGGATCCTCCGCCTCCTCGACCACTACCGAGTCGAACTGGCCGGCCGCCACGCCGTGGTCGTGGGGCGCAGCCCGATACTCGGCAAGCCAATGGGACTCCTGCTGCTGGGCCGAGACGCCACGGTCACGTTCTGCCACTCCAAGACCGTCGACCTGGCCGAAATCATCAGCACCGCCAGCGTGGTGGTCGCAGCGGTAGGCCGGCCGCGGTTCATCCGCGGCGACTGGCTCCGCCCTGGGGCGATCGTCGTCGACGCCGGCTACAACCCCGGCAACATCGGTGACGTCGCGTTCGAAGAGGCCCTCCCCAGGGTGGGATTGATCACCCCTGTGCCCGGCGGGGTCGGACCGGTGACCATCTCGGTGCTGTTGGAGCAGACCGTCAGCGCCGCCTTCGCCCGGGCCGGTCTGCAACAGCTAGCCGCGACTGCTTCCTGAGCCCGATTGGTGGACGTAAAGGTCTCTGCCCTCGCCGGTAGGTTGGCCCTTTCCGGGCCTGATCTTCCACTCCGATGGGCTGACGATCGACAGCGAGCGGGTCCTGGCCGACGCAGTCGTGGAGGTGATCGCCGCCCACGACGGTGACCTGATGGTGGAGGCGATCGGGCATCTGTCCGGCTCCACCGACGTCGACGACGAATGGGGCCGGCTCGTACCGACCTAGTGCGACCCGCCGATGACTCCCGCCGCCCTCGAAACTGCCGTGTGGCCGGCCGTGCACGAGCAGGTCGACGGGCTTCCGTTGCTGTCGGGGGTCGCTGGCCTGCTCGACGCCGACCGAACGCCAGCAGCCTTCGCAGGTCACCCGGCGCCGGTGGTGAAGCGGTCCGCCACGTCGAAGATCTTCGGGACCACTTGGGCCCAGATGGGGAAGGCTTCGGCGAGCGGGCGGCGGTTGAGCATCGTCCGGTCTTGGTCGATAGCGTCGACCATGGACAGAGGTATCCAGAAGTACTTCACCGCCCCGGTCGCCCAAATCGCTCGCCGGACGAGGCTGGGGTCAACATCATGCAGCGTGTCCGACAAGCCCCTCAAGTAGCCGTCGGTGACGGCTTGGTCCAACGCATCCAGCTTGTCGGGAGGGACGAAGAAATCGAGGACCGCGTCGAAGATGAGGTTGCCTGGATCTTCGCCGGCGTGGCCGACAGCGAGAAACGCCCAGTCGATCAGGACGGTCGTCGGGCCCTGGGCGAAGAGATTGCCGGGATGGAGATCGTCGTGGCACAGGCACAGCGGCGACGCCTCAACCAGGCTGAGCAGGTCCTCTCGTCGTTCCCAGATGGCGGCCGCCCGCTCGGCGGTGTCCGGGGGCAGGTTCGCCCGCACCAGCGGGTGCTGCCATGCCGGCTTGCCGATTACCTGCAGGAAGGACTGGCGGCGCTCGACGTAGCGGCGCAACCAGTTCCGGCCGATCCAGCGCGTCCCGGAGGCTGCGTAGGTGGCGTGGGAGCGGCCTTGGACTCGCCCGAGAGCCTCGGCGGCCGACTCGTAGCGGCGGATGGTCCAGTCCGCCGCCGGACTACACTGGCGTAGATCCTCCATCCAGATCGAGATGCTGCCGTCGGGCCGCTCGAACACGGCGAAGCATTTCGGCGGTCGCAGCCCTTCCGAGAAGGCGTCGAGCAGTGCCGACTGGTAGGCCAGTGCCTCGCGCTTCCAGTAGTACCAGTGCAACTCGTCCTCGCCCGATTGCCACATGGCGCTGCCTCGGTCGCCGTGGCGGAGGACCTTCAAGATGATCGACCAGTCACCGGCGCCGAAACGCCATATCCCAGCTGTGGCCGATGCCGCCGGATCAGCGAATATCAACTCGGCCTCCAGTTATCCCGCCGTCACGGGGGCCGACGCGGCCGCCAGGACCGAGCTCAGCTCCAAAGGATCGGTGCCATGACCTTCGGTCCTGTCAGCCACGGGCGGCGGCTTCGTCGAGAGCGTCCAGCACGGCCGGGAGGCCCGCCACCGACGAGATGACGGCCACTCTTGGGTCGGTCTCGGGCGCCGGCCGGCCGCCGGAGACCCACACCGGGGTGATACCGATCTGGAGTGCGCCGCGGATGTCCCGCTCCCAGCTGTCGCCAACCATGACCACCTCGTCGGCGCTGACTCGGAGGGAGTCAAGGACCACCTCGAAGGCGCCGGCAGCGGGCTTGGCGAGTCCTGTCTGACCGGATATGGCCACCGCGTCGAAGCAGCCGGCCAGCCCGGTGCGGCCGAGCTTGATTCGTTGGATGTCAGCGGGGCCGTTGGTCAAAAGACCCAGCCGGTACCCTGCCGCAGTGTTCCGAACGGTGTCCGCCGCGCCGTCGACCAGTGGGTGGCCGCCTCGCTGCGCCTTCTCGTAGGCGTCGGCCATGGCGGAGACGAAACCGGGATCATCGAGGCCCAAGTCGCGCAGCGCTGCTGTCCATGCCTGCTCACGGTAGGTCGGGGCCCACGCGGCCAGCTCGTCCAGACAAGGGTGACACCCCTCGAAATGAGACCACAGACCCTCCCAGGAGGCGATCCCCAGATCGACCGCCACCCGATGTTGCGGTCCCGCTCTCCACACCCTGCGGGCGGCGGCCAGGATCACCTCTACGGCCTGGTCTGCATCGATGCCCGCCGCCAGCCTGGCAGCCGAACGCATAGACGCCCGGGCGGTCGCCTCTTCAACAATGAGGGTGTCATCGAGATCGAAGATCACCGCCCTCAGTGCCATCGGCCGACGATAGCCACCCCTACAAGGCTCGGCCGTTGGTGATGGTTCGAGTTGGCGCCTACGCAAGTGGCCCAGAAGCTGCCGACTGTCGGACGTCCGCCAAGGCACGGGCCCTCTCCGAGCATTCCCTTGGCGACCTCCCGGAACCCTCAGTCTGGGGAGCAGAGGTGCCGCCCTCAGTTGAGTCCACGGGGGTGGTGTACGGGGTGACCTGGCGGGTGGGGTAGGTCCCCCACTCGCGACGACCACCGCATCAATCTCAAGAAGTCCTGCGAAGACGTTCCTGAGAGGAGAAGATGCGGTGGCAGTCCCTACAACGATGGATCCCGGCAGCTGGTTGGTCAAGCACCTCGAGAACGAGGACGGTGATCTGCTGCGGGAGATGATCAAGACCTTCGCCGAGGCGTTGATGTCGGCTGAGGCGCAGGCGATCTGCGGCGCCGGCTATGGCGAGGTCAGCGCGGAGCGGGCCAACAGCCGTAACGGCTATCGGGTGCGGGAGTTCGACACTCGGGCCGGGACGATCGAGCTGGCCGTGCCCAAGCTGAGAAAGGACAGCTACTACCCGGGCTGGCTGTTGACCCCGCGCCGGCGGGCCGAGCAGGCCCTTACCCAGGTGGTGGCCCAGTGCTACATCGAGGGGGTATCGACCCGGAGGGTTGACGACATCGTGCGGGCCATGGGCATCGACGGGATCTCCAAGTCGCAGGTGTCTGAGATGGCCAAGAGCCTGGATGTGCAGGTGGAGGCGTTCCGGTCCCGGCCGCTGGATGCCGGCCCCTACACCTACGTGTGGCTCGACGCGCTCACCCAGAAGGTGCGAGAGGGCGGCCGGATCGTCAACGTGGCGGTGGTGGTGGCCACCGGTGTCAACGCGAATGGGAACCGGGAAGTGCTCGGGATGGACGTGATCACCACCGAGGACGGAGCCGGCTGGTTGGCCTTCCTGCGCTCGCTGGTGGCCCGGGGCCTGTCGGGGGTGCAGCTGGTCATCTCCGACAGCCACGAGGGCCTCAAACAGGCCATCGCGTCGGTCCTGCCCGGAGCTTCGTGGCAGCGGTGCCGGACCCATGCCATGCGCAACCTGCTGACCAGGGTCCCCAAGGCCTCGCAGTCGATGGTGGCCACGCTGGTGCGGACCATCTTCGAGCAGCCCGACTCTGAACAGGTGTGGGCCCAGCACGCCCGGGTGGTCGAGCAGATCCAGGCGCTGTTCCCCGACGCGGCCACCATGCTCGTCGACATGGCCCCAGACCTGCTCGCCTTCACCGCCTTCCCGGTCGAGCACTGGACGGCCATCCGCTCCAACAACCCCCAAGAACGGCTCAACAAAGAGCTCCGCCGACGCACCGACGTGGTCGGCATCTTCCCCAACCGGGCCGCCGTGATCCGCCTCGTCGGCGCCGTCTTGGCCGAGCAACACGACGAATGGGCCGTGGCCCGCCGCTACATGTCAGCCGAGACCCTCACCAAAGCCCGCATGCGCGTCATCGACGCAGACCCCCAGGAGGTAATCCCACACGAACTGACCGAAGCCGTGTAGAACTAACGATCAACGGTTGACGTGGTGGTCGTCATACACCACTCCCGTGGGCTCGACCCCGCCCTCTGTGTCCACGACCGGTGAGACACCTGGACCATCCCCCATCTGTGTATGGAGGGCGAGAAGGGTGACCCACCGATATGACCGACAACCCCAACCCCGAGCCCGGCCCGGCCGGCTCGGACCGACGGCGCCGGGCGCCTAACCCCGACCGGCGCGCCATCTACAGCGCCGATACTTGGCACGTGGACGACGGCACGGCCAGCGACGGCAGCGGCCGGCCCAACTACCACAAGACCGGTATCCGGCGGATCTTTCCCCCCGAGTACAAGCTGGCCATCCTGGCCGAGTACGACGCCTGCTCCGAGGCGGGTGAGAAGGGCGCCATCCTGCGCCGGGAGGGCCTGTACTCCAGCCTCATCACCGACTGGCGCCGCCAGCACCGCCAGGGTCTGTTGAAGGCCGCGCTCGGCCGCCAAGACGGGGGCCGGGGCGGTCCCAGCCTGTCCGAGGTGGCCAAGCTGCGGGCCGAGAACGACCGACTGCGAACCAAGCTGGCCCAGGCCGAGGCGGTCATCGACGTCCAGGGAAAAGTGCACGCGCTCTTGGAGGAGATCTCGAAGAGCGCGACGCCCGAGGAGTAGTCGTGGCCATCCTCGACGCCGGTGTCGAGGAGCTGGTGGACCGGGGTGTTGATCGAAAACGGGCCTGTGAGGTGCTCGGTCGGTCCCGGGCCAGCCACTACCGGGCCCGGCGCCCCCCGCTGCTCGGGCCCCCGGCGCCCCGGCCTGTCTCGGCGCGGGCCCTGTCGGCGGGCGAGGGAGAGGCGGTGGTGGAGGTGCTCAACTCCGAGCGCTTCTGCGACAGGGCGCCGGCCCAGGTGTGGGCCACCCTTCTCGACGAGGGGGTGTACCTGGCGTCGATCTCGACCATGTACCGGCTGCTCCGGGCCCGGGCCCAGGTCCGCGAGCGCCGCCGGATCCGCAGACACCCCGCCCACCTCAAGCCCGAGCTGGTGGCGACAGGGCCCAACCAGGTGTGGTCCTGGGACATCACCAAGCTGGCCGGGCCCTACAAGTGGACCTGGTACTACCTCTACGTCATCTTGGA